>JBDTTF010000144.1:0-7690 GCA_039930765.1 Gemmatimonadota bacterium
CTGCCCTTTGACTCACTTCCCGAGCTTGTCCCGCCACGCCGCTTCCTGTTCCGGCTTGCTCCAGTCGTGATACAGCGACACCAGCCGCAGGACCGTGTCATTGAGGTGGCCAGGGTAGGCGTTTGGCACTGCTCGCAGTCCGGCCTCCCCCTGAAGCAGCAATGGCTCCGCCTCGGCGAACTCAGCCGCTCGACTCAGGCAGTAGCCCAGACTGCTGCGTAACCGCCAGGGAAGCGACTTGGTGGAATCGAGCGGCACCAGTGCCACCGCCTGCTCCGCCAGACTCCGCCCCTCCTTAGTGGCGCCGGTCGAGCAGAGGTCGACTGCCAGCCACTGCTGGACCAGCATGATGGCAAAGTCGCCCGGGGGCCGGGTGGTGCTGATGATCTCGAACGACTCACGAAGGTAGGGCACCGCGCCGGCGGTATCGCTCTGCAGTTCACGCATGTATGCCAGATTCTGGAGCTGTTCCGCCGCCTGCGGGCTCTTCGGTCCGTACACGGCACGACGGATGGCGAGCCCGGCCACGCTGAGTGATTCGGCTCTGGCCAGGTTGCCACGGCTCATCTCGACAAAGGCGAGCTTTTCGTATGCGTCTCCTGCCGGCCAGCTGCTGTCACCATAGGCCTTCTGCTGCCTGACCAGTACGTCCCTGAGGATCGGCTCCGCCTCGTCCAGCCGGTTCTGCTTGGCCAGTGCCCAGCCGAGCTGCCCCATCGCGCCGGTTTCGTCGCGCTCGTACTGCCCCTTTCGCCAGACCACCAGAGACTCGCGGTAGTACTGCTCCGCCCGAGTCCAGTTCAGTGCCAGTTCGGCGCTAAACCCGAGGTCCTGCAGTGAGGACGCCACGGCGGGACTCGAGTCACTGAGGGCGGCACGGCGCGCCAGGAGCGCCGCGGTGAACAGCGAATCCGCCGAGTCGAACCGCTCCTGGCGCTCCAGCAGCCGACCCAGCTCGGTGCGGGCCAATTGGACATCGGGATGCTGTTCGCCCAGCAGGCGGATCCGCATCTCCAGCGCTTCCCGCAGCAGCGGCTCGGCCGCTTCATACCTGCGCTCATCCGCCTTAACCGACCCGAGACGGGCAATCAGGTCGGCGACCGTCGGGTGCTCCTGGCCGAAGATCGCGTGGGCGATGGTCAGCCCCTCCTGGAAGTTCTGCTCGGCTGCGAGAAAGTTGGCGGCCGTGAGGTTGTTGTCGCCCAGGGCGATGGCGCCAGTGACCAGCTGGGGATGGTTGGTCCCGAAGGCCTGTCGCATCATGGCCATCGAGGACCTGAGCAGCGTGTCGGCCTCGGCGGTCCTCGACAGGAAACTGAGAAATACGCCGAGGGCCCGCTGGTGCGAGGCGACGACCGAGCCAGTCTTGCCATGCCGGCTGATGGCCAGGGCCAGCGCTTTCCGGTACAGTCGCTCCGCCGCGACGTTATCGCCGGCCGAGTAGCGGGTCCTGGCCAGGGATGAGAGATCCGCGGTGATGCGATCATCATTGGGCGCGAGCCGCCGACGTTCGATGGCCAGTGCTTCGGTGAGTCGCTTCTCCGCCATCGGGTATTGGCCCAGCTGGGCGGCCAGCTCGGCCTGGTCCGTGGCGCTCTGGGCCAGATCGAGACTTCCGGGTTCAAGGACACGGCGGCGGATGATGTAGGCCGAGTCGAGCAGCGCGCGGGCCTGCTCGTAGCGGCCCAGCGAGAGATAGGTCCGGCCGATGGTGGCATTCACCGCCGCCTGCACCTCGGGCTGCCGCTGGCCGGAGGAATCACGCGCCGTGATCGCCGCCTGGTCCAGCAGTTCCCCCATCGTCAACTCCTGCCCTCGGGCCCGCGAGGGATCTGCTGAGCCGAGCATGTCCTGCAGGAATGCGTTGACCGCCTTGGCCTTGGCCACCTCCCGCCTGGCCTGCTCGGCGCTAACGATGGCCTGGCCCTTTTCGCGCTGCGCGTCGGCCCGGGCAGAGTCGGCCGCGAGCAGCGACGCGGCCGCCTCGGCGCGCCTTTGCTCGGCCAGGGTGCCGGACGCCACCGCTTCGGCGCGACGACTCTCAGCCAGGCGCTCGGCTGCTGTTGCCCGGACCGCTTGCCAGACGCTGACCGCGGTGCCAATTACCAGAATGACCATGGCCAGGGTGAGCCCCCCGACCAGGGCACGATTGCGGGCCGCGAATTTACGGAGCTGGTACATCGCGCTGGCGGGACGAGCCGAGATCGGTTCGTGATTGAGGAACCGACGGATGTCGCTGGCCAGTTCGTCGGCCGAGCTGTAGCGCCGGTTCTTTTCCTTTTCCAGCGCCTTGGAGACGATGGTCTCGACGTCGCCCCGGAGATTCCGATCCACCGAGCTGAGCGGCGCCGGATCGACCTGCAGGATGACCATCGCCGCCTCGTGCAGCATGTGGCGCGAGATGTCGTACGGCAGCCGTTCGGCCAGCAACTCGTAGAGAATGACGCCGAGGGAGTAGACATCGCTCCGGGTGTCGAGGTCGAGCGGATCGGCATTGACCTGCTCGGGACTCATGTACTGCAGGGTGCCGACCACCTGGCCCACTGTGGTCTGGCGAGTGACCTTCAGTTCGGGGTCGTTGAGCCGGGCGACGCCGAAATCGAGAATCTTGGGCTGGCCGGTGGCATCGACCAGGATGTTGGCCGGCTTGAGGTCGCGGTGGATGACTCCCTGCTGATGGGCGTAGTGGACCGCCTCACAGATCCGGATGAACAGGCCGAGCCGCTGGGAGACCGTGAGCTTGTGGAGCCGGGCGTAGGTATCGAGATCGTCGCCCTTGACCAGCTCCATGGCAAAGAACGGCTGTGGTCCGTGCGGGCCCTCGGCGGTGCCCGCTTCGTAGATCCGGGCAATGCCGGGATGCTCGAGCCGCCCGAGTACGTCCGACTCCCGGTTGAACCGCTTGACCAGATCCGGCGAGACCAGCTCCGGGCGGATGACCTTGAGCGCCACTTTCCGGAGCGGATTGTCCTGCTCCGCTTCGTAGACCGCTCCCATGCCGCCCACGCCGAGGATACCGAGTATGCGGTAGGCGCCAATGGAGGCGGGGAGAGTGGGGCGCCAGGCTGGTTCCTCTGGCGGAATGGCCGAGCGATCGGGAGGGACGGTGGTCATGGGTGCCGGAAGACGGATGGTCGGATGGTCGGACTGAAGTGATCAAGATAGCGCGTTTTGGAACGGCGATTTAGGGGGCGGGAGGGCCGGGGGGCAGAAACCGCAACGGCACCTCCTCCCGAGTGAGGCTTGAACCCCCGAGTCTCGGTTGATGCCGGTGAGAGCTGCATGATGGCTTGCACCGAGCAGCGGCGAGCCGTGCTGTCGGGCAGCTCCGGGGCGGGATTTCCGGTTCTGGAGGCCAGCCATTCACTGGCGGTCACCATGACAGAGAAAGAACAGTAAGCGGACCAAGGTTTCGAAATCGGCGGTCAAGGACATGTCGCCGCGCAACGCGGCGGGTGTCAAAGGCGGGCGCGTCGCGGCCAAGCTCAACACCCGCAGCGTGAACCCGATCGCCGTCTCGCGGGATCGCGCACTGAACAGTTAGCCGCCACAGTGGGACAGTCGGACTGTCGGACGGTCGGACTGGTGATCGGGATGGGATGACGACATTTCCGGACTTCGGACTGGAGCGAATGCCGGCGGAGGGGCTGGTCCCATCTTCCATTTCGTATTTGCCACTCCTTAACGAGGTGTGTCGCTCCCCTGACCTCCCACGTCACTCTGACGATTCGCGATGGCCAGGACCCATTCGCTGAACGCCAAAGACCGACCAGGAGGGACCCTTGGAGCGATCGCTGCGAGCGGGTAGTGCCATTTTTGCCGCTGGCATTGGGGCGATGGGCGTCCTGATGCTGGCGCGGCTCGACGTGCCGCCGGTGCTGGTGCCGCTGCCGGAATCTCTGCCGGGGCGGGTGGTCATCGCGGGGTTGTCGGGCGCATGGCTGATCGTCTCTGCCGTGACGATTCTGGCCGACCGCCGGGCCCGCACCGGCGCCCGGGCAATCGCCGGGCTGCTTTCCATTGGCGCGCTGCTGCACTTGCGGCCGGTGCTGATGAACCCGGGGACTCCCGCCTGGGCCGTCGCGTTCGAGACCGTGGTCCTGGCCTGCGCGGCCTGGACCCTTGCCGGGCTGCTGGGGCCGATCGCCGAGTGGCTGCGGGTGGCCTCGCGGTTCGGATTCGGCGTGTCGCTGATCGCCTTTGGCCTGTTCCACTTCCTGTACCATCAGTACATCGAGAACGCCGTCCCCGAGTGGATTCCAGGTCACAGGTTCTGGACTTACGGGGTCGGCATCGCACTGATGGCCGCGGGACTCGCGGTGCTGAGCAGGATCCAGGGGCGGCTGGCGGCAACCCTGCTGGCGATCATGTTCGGCTCGTGGGTGTTCATCGTGCATGCGCCGAGGGTGGCGGCCAGCCCGGCCAATGCCGACGAATGGAGCAGCCTCATCATTGCGCTGGCATGCTGCGGCGCGTCGTGGATCCTCCGGGGAAGTCTGGCCCCTGACTGAATAGGATTTCTTGAGCAGGAGCTCCGAGCCACGATCGGGTCTCAGCGTCCAAGCGGCCCACGGTCGCATGCTTGACGCTGCCGGGCCCGCGCTCTACTTTGCGATACAAAGGGTAGCATATCTGGAGGCGACCATGGCTGATCTGCCAAGAATCTTCCGGGCCATCCTCATCACGGGGTTGATCTTTGCCGTGGGAGTCGGGGCCGTCACCTCGCTGATCGGGATCCTCGCCATTCTGATCGGGCAGGCCTCGCCGGCCGATTTCTCGATGGTCGGCAAACTCTCGGTCATCGCGTTCCTGGTCGGTCTCGGCTTTGGTAGTTTGCTGGCACTCACCGCGCACAGCCGCCGTCTGGCACAACTCTCGATTGCCAGGTTTGCCGCGCTGGGGGCTGGAGCTGGCCTGATCTATTTCCTGCTCATTGCCGTCAATGCATACAGGCACTGGACCATCGCCAATGCCCTCGGCAACCTGGCCACCCTGGTCATCCTCGGTGGCGGATCCGCGGCGGCCGTACTCGCGCTGGCCCGGCGAGGCAGACCAGCGCTCAAGTCCGGCGAAGCGACGCGCTATCTTGACGAAGGGTGAGCAGGTTCGCCGACCGACGGCGACGTTCCGGGGAGCCCCCCAACACCATGCGCCGGTGACCGGCTCGATTCCATGCCTCTGATTCAGGTCTCGTCTTCCGCCGAGGTCGGGGCGCCTCCATCGATCGTCTACGGACTGATTGCCGATTATCGTGTCGGCCACCCGAGCATCCTGCCGCCGAAGTACTTCCAGAATCTCCGGGTCGAGGAAGGTGGCGTTGGCGCCGGAACTCGCATCAGCTTCGACATGCGATTGGGACGGTTGTGGCGGCTTCAGGCGTATGTCACGGAACCCGAGTCTGGCCGGCAACTGTGCGAGCATTATCCAGACACGGGCATGGTCACGACGTTCACGGTGGATCCGGCGAACGACGGTCGGCACTCGCTCGTGACCATCACAACCTGCTCTACCAAGCCAGGGCTGCCGGGGTGGTTCGAACACTGGCTAATGCCTCGGTATCTTCGGCCGATTTTTGCCGCGGAGTTGCAGCAACTGGACGGGGTGGCGCGGGCGCGGCTTGCTGGGCCGCCCCCCGGCTGAGCCCCGGCTGGTTTCGCTGAGCCAGCCCATTCTTTCGATAGTGAGCTTCACTGAGGATTCTCCATGCGATCGTTTCTGGTCCGACGGATCGGTCTGGTCCTGCTCCTGTCGGCAATCCTGGGCCGGCCGGCCGGTGGTCAGGCACCATCACCCGCCAGCGTCGCCGCCGACTCAAGCAGTCTGGCCGCGGTGCGAGCGTATTTCGCCGCCTACAATGCCCATGACATCGATGCCACGGTCGGGCTGCTCAGTCCTGACTTTGTCTGGTTGAGCGCCCAGGGCGATTCCATCGCCGTGGAAGCCCGGGGGCTCGACGCGATCCGAACTGGACTCGTGAACTACTTCAAACGGGTGCCCTCCGGGCGGTCTGACATCGAAGCGGCAACCGCGCTCGGCCCATGGGTGATGGTGCGTGAGCGGGCCCGATGGGTGACCACCTCGGGCCCCCAATCCCAGGCCGCAATCTCGGTCTACGAAGTCAAGGACGGACGACTGAAGTCGGTCTGCTACTATCCGGTGGTTCACGAGTAGCAGATTTCCGGGCCGAAAATCCTCCGCGCCACGGTATCCTGCCAATGACGATTGATCGATCCGAGGAGCAGGATGGCCGGTACATTCCCCGGCGCGGTTCACGACATTTCCGTCCGCCATATCGACCGGCCGTTGCCCACTACGTGATCAGACCCGGATCTACCCGAGATCGGGGCGGGGAAGAGCTTGGGCTGGCCGGAGTGCTGGAAGTGGTGGCGCACTCCTGAATTCCCTGACTGGCCAGCCTGCTGTAGCTTTGCCCCGTCTGGACCGCCGTCTACCCCATCATCTGGAGCTCTCCGCATGCGTCTCTCGCCCTTTCTTACCGTCGCCTTGCTGGCCGCGGCGTGCAGTCCTCCCGCCGGCGCACCGGCGTCTGTTGCCTTGGCACCTCTTTCGGCTGCAGCGCTTGATTCCGTCAAGGCCGTCGACGCGGCCTTTTCGGCCGGGATGAACGCCAAGGACACCGCGGCGGTATTTGCGGTCTACGCTCCGGATGCCAGGCTGATGCCGCCCGATTCTCCGGCCCTCGATGAGGCGGCGGCGCATGCGCTGGTGGTCCAGTTGATCGCTGGGGGCGCCAGCGACTTCGTGCTCACGCCCACCGTTGCCTATGGCATCGGTGACCTGGCCTACCTGGTCGGAACCGGTACGTTCAAGGTGGGTGGCGCTTCGGAATCGATCAAGTACGCCGAGGTGCTGCGGCGGGGGACGGATGGCAAGTGGCGCTACGTGGTGGACATGTTCAGCAACGTCGCGGCACCGGCCATGGCGGCGGCACCGGCCAGGAAGAAGTAGGCGGTGGCCCCCAGGGCTCAGGGGGCAAGGTTCACCGCTGCGCCTGCAGCTGATCCGCGGGCGAGCGGTGACTCTCCGGGTATCGGGGACGATGCGGATGACTTGCCCCCGAACCCTTGGTCCGCAGGATGAATTCCACGCCAGCTCCACCTCGTGCATTGCAGCGTCGGATCGAACAGATCCTGCTCCGGTACTGGGATCCGATCGGGGTGGCCGGCATCCCTGATGCGCGGGGCGAGTATGAGCCGTACGTCGCGGGCGTCTACCGCCTGCTTGTCTCCGGAGCTTCGGCCCGGAAGCTGGCCGGGCATTTCTTTGCCATAGAAAAACGGCAGCTCGGGATGAAGGACTTCACCCCGAAGTCATTGATGCCGTTGGCAGAACGTTTGGTGCGGCTGCATGTTGCGACCACGTCCAAAGGCGAACAGGCGTAGCGCCTGGGCTGGCCTGAACTGCATGCGTCGTCGTTGCCTTCCGATTTCACTTCGCGGCACAAGGTTCACCCATGTCACGTGACAACCTGCACACCTACCTCCAGGACCACCTTGCCGGCGCCCGGTCCGCGCTTGAGGTCCTCGCGCATCTCCGTGACTCGGCCGATGACGCTCCACTCAGGGCCATTGCCGGTGAATTGCACGCAGAGGTAACCGCCGATCGCGATCTCCTCGCCGGGCTGGCGCAGGAAGTTGGTGGTGGGTCGAATCCACTGAAGGAGGCGGGC
>JBDTTF010000145.1:0-6048 GCA_039930765.1 Gemmatimonadota bacterium
CTGACTGTTGCCGGCCTGCCTGATCGATACCAGGCTCATCAGCACCATGACCACCGCCAGCGCCAGGCCGTGATACAACGGCGCGGCGCTCGCCATGTGCCCCGTCACCGTTCCACCCACGAAGGCCGCAATCGCGCTGACCACCAGGTTGGCCATCAGGTAGGGTCGGGTCATGGGGCCGGCGCCCATCCCGGAGCCGGTCTGCTTCATCTCCGCCAACGACTTGCCCAGGATGAACCGGACGGACAGCATCGTCCCCACGATCACGACCGCGACCATGGCGGCATAGCCGAGGATGACGGACAGGGCGCTGTGGAACATGCTCGGCCTCCTGGCCTCGGGTGGGTGGTAACCTCCGGGACATTGTCGGATTGCAGGAGTGAGGAATTGGCGGGCGCGCCCAGAGTGCGGAGCGCCAACGGGCCCATCAATTCGTCAATCCATCAGTCCTTCAATCGACAGTTCTACTGCCGCAGTTCAATCGCTCCGAGCCCCAGGGCTTCGATCCCCGCCCGCACCTTGCTGACATCGCCGACCACCACCACATCCACCCTGGCCGGATCGAAGTACTGGCGGGCTACCCGCTGCACGTCGGCCGCGGTGACCTGGCCGACGCTGCGAACGTAGTCCCGGAAGGTCGTGGCCGGGAGGCCGAAGGTCAGCATTTCCCCGACCTTCTGGGCCATCTGGCCAGTGGTTTCGAACTGGCCGGGATAGCCGAGGCCGATGTAGTTGCGGGCCCGCTCGAGTTCGACGGCGGTGACCGCGGTGTCCCGGATCCGGTTGAGCTCGAGGAAGAACTGGATCAGCGAGCTGTCGGTGACCTCGGTGCGCACCGAGGCAACGGCCAGGAACGGCCCCGGAATGGGATGGTACTGATAAAACGACTGGGCACCATAGGTGTAGCCGTGGCTCTCGCGCAGGTTCTGGTTGAGCCGTGAGGAGAACGAGCCGCCCAGGATGGTGTTCATCACCTCGATGGCGGCGTAGTCGGGATTGCTGCGCGCCACTCCGGGCGCGCCGATGATGATCACCGATTGGGCGGCGCCCGGCTTGTCGACCAGGAAGAGGGTGCGCGCGGCCGGCGCTTCGATCGGCGGTGGCATGTACGGCTTGGCGCCGGAGCGGGCGGCGCGGGGCCACGCCCCGAATCGGGCGGCAATCGCCTTTTGCGCCTGGGCCAGCGAAATGTCGCCGGTCACGATGAAATCGACCTGGTCGGGTCGGGCCACCATGGTGTAGAACCGGCGAACGGTGGCGGAGTCGAGCAGGGCGGTGCCGGCCGAGTCACCACCGATGGGCCGGTGGTACGGATGCGACTCGGGAAAGAGCACGGCGCCGAGAGTCAGGAAAGCCATCCCCTCTGGCTCGTCCTTCTGCTGGGCGATATCAGCCTGCCGGAGATCGCGCTGGCGGACCACATCCTGCGTATGGAAGGGTGGGCGCAGCACCACATCGCTCATCAGCGCCAGCGCCGAGTCGAGGGTGCGCATCGGCGTGTTGAGTGAAACGGCGAGGTCGTCCCAGTCGGCGCCGGAGCGGAGAGTGGCGCCGAGGTAGGCGGCCTGCGCGGAGATGGCCGCGGCGTTCCGGGACCCGGCCCCTTCGGTCAGCATGTCGGCGGTAAAGGTGGCCAGCCCCGGAATGGCGCCGTCGAGACGGGCACCGCCTTTGAGCCGAGCCGTGATCTGAACCAGGGGCACTTCGTGCATCTCGACCAGGGTGATCGTGATCCCGTTGGGCAGGGTCGCGGTCTCGACCCTGGGCACCGCCAGGTCGGACGGCTTGGCCAGCACCGGTGGTTGGCGGCGGTCGAACTCCTGGGCCGAGAGCGGTGCCGCGGCAGCAATCGTCAGGGCCGCGAGCGCGGTGAGGGAATGGCGGTTCACGGTGTGGCCCCCCGGGCCGGCGCGGCCAGGGCAGTCTTGCCGGTCGGGACGATGCTGAGCACCACCCGCGGTCCGGTGATGTATCTGGCCGCCACCCGCTTGATGTCGGCGGCGGTCACCGCGCGATAGCGGGCCAGTTCGGCGGCAAAACCGTCGGGGTGTCCGGTGCGGGAGTAGTAGCGGTTGAGGGCATCGGCCTTGGCGTCGACCCGCTCGAGCCGTCGGAGCAGCCGGGCCTCGATGGCGTTCTGGGCCTGGGTGAGTTCCCGGGCCGTGGGGCCTTCGGCGGCCAGGCGCGCCACTTCACGCTGAATGATCGGCTGCAGCGGCGCCAGTGGGCCGTCGGGCTTGGCGGTGGCCACCAGGTGGAACTCCCCCGCCACCCGCTTGCCGTCTTCGTACGAGTAGACCTCCGACGCCAGCTGGCTGTGGTACACCAGCGCCTGGGTCAGCCGGCTGTTCTTGTCGCCGGCCAGGATGTAGGCCAGCAGCCGCAGCGGAATATCATCCGCCTCATTTTCCCTGACGGTCGGCCAGGTGTAGTAGACCCGGGCCAGCTCGACATGATCCTCGAGCACCGCCATGGTGTCGTGCGTCAGCACCACGGCGGGAGCGGTGGGTCGAGTAATCGCCGGGCCGCGCGGCACCTCGGCAAAATCCTGCCGCACCAGCTTGAGGACGTCGGCAGTGTTGACGTCGCCGGCGACCACGATCGACGCGTTGTTGGGAGCGTAGTAGGTGCTGAAGAACGTCTTGACATCCTCGAGACTCGCGGCCGAGAGATCGGTCATCGAGCCGACCACCGGCCACGAGTACGGATGACCGGCCGGATAGAGCATCGCGAGGATGGTTTCCTCGGAGAGACCGTAGGGCTGGTTTTCGTAGCTCTGCCGCCGCTCATTCTTGACGACGTCCCGCTGGGCGTTGACCTTCTCGGCCGTCATAGTGGGCAGGAACCACCCCATTCGGTCGGCCTCGAGCCACAGCATCAGCGGCAGCGCGTTGGCGGGGCCCGATTCGTAGTAGTTGGTCTGGTCTTCGCTGGTCGAGGCGTTGTTGTCGCCGCCGGCCGCCTCCAGCAGCCGGTCAAAGGCCGGATACTCGGCGTGCTGCGAGCCCATGAACATCAGGTGTTCGAACAGGTGCGCCAGCCCGGTGCGGCCGGCCTTTTCATCGCCGGAACCGACATGATGCCAGAGGTTGACCGCCACGATCGGGGTGGAGTGATCCTCGTGGACGATCAGGACGAGGCCGTTGGGCAGGGTGTCGACGGTGACAGGGACGCTGAGCGTCTGGGCCGCGAGGCGCGCCGACGATATCAGGAGCAGTGTTACCAGTCGCCATGCAGACATCGAGAAACCCCGAAAAGCGGAGACAGAAGACAGGAGAGAGGAGACGGGAAAAGGTAACGAGGGAGGGAGAATGGAGGAGGGAGGAAGGAGGAGGGCACCTCATCCTGAGCCGCGTAGCGGCGAAGGTGCCGGGTTCGAGGTCCTCGGCTGAAGCCGAGGCTCGGCCTTGGGAGCTGAAGCGCCCTCGAATCATTGGTGGGAGAGTACGGACGCCACTGGCGGGTTCAGTGCAGGGTTAATCTCAGGGTGCGGCTCGTCCCCTCTCCCCTCTCCTCTCTCCTCTCTCCCATCTCCCGTCCCCTATTTGAGTCTCATCAGCTCCAGCACCCGCTTGAACCTCGGGTCGTCGTGCAGCGGCAGGTAGGTCGCCTCCCGGTTCATGAACACCAGCGACCAGTCATGCTCGCGCTCGGCTTTTTCCAGCCACTGCAGGGCCGATTCCTTGTCACCCATGGCGGCGTACGCCAGCGCGATCACGTTGGCCGAGACGTAGCCGCTCTGGGCCCGACTCAGCAGCCGCTGGAGAAAGGCCTTGGCCTCGGCGGTGGCGTTGCAGCCGCCGTAGACCTGGCCCAGGCTACCTGCCTCGTATTGCCACCCGACCAGCGACTGCAGGTCGCGCACCTCCGCGAGTGCATCGGCACAGCGGTGGAGCTCCAGGTAGGTGTGCGCCAGCTGGGCGTGGGCCGGCTTAAAGCCAGGATCGAGATCCCGGGCCCTAAGCGACTCGACCAGCGATTCGTCATTCCGGCCGGCGTACATCAGCATCGACCCGACCCGGACGCTGATGATGCTGGAGAGCTTGTCGAGGTCACGGGCCAGTTTGATCTCTGCCACCGCCGAATCCATCAGGCCGCGGGCCAGATAGTTCCAGGAATGGAACAGCCGGGCGCTTGGTTCCGAGGGGTCCAGCGCAATCGCGGTGGCAAACTCCCGCTCGGCGGCGTCGTAGTCGTGATCGTAGAAGGTGTGGATCACACCAGCCGCCGAGTGTCCCTCGGCCAGTGCACTATCGAGCTGCAACGAATGGGAGATCGCGATCCAGGCCTGGGGAAACTCGACCGTGGCCGGAATGTCGGTAAATACCGCGACCATGCTGCGGGCCATGCCGAGCCCGGCGTAGGCCAGAGCATAGGTCGAATCGAGCCGGGTGGCCTCCGCAAAGGCGTCCACCGACTTGGCGAGGCTGATCGGATCCCGCTTGGCCAGGAAGTACTGGCCCTTCTGGTAGAGATCATGCGCCGCAAGGTTGCTGCTCTGGTGGGTGACCAGCGAGCCGGGAGCCAGCTTGAGCCGAAGCTTCTCGACCACGGTCTTGGCGATCGTCTCCTGCACCTCGATCAAGTTGCCCATCTTCTGGTCGAACGAGCTGGTCCAGAGGCTCAGGCCGTCCGCGGTCTTGATCAGCTCGACCTGGACGTGCAGCTGATCACCCTGGCGGCGGGTCCGGCCCTCGACCAGGTAGGCCACGCCGAGCCGGCCGCCGATGAACTGGGCGCTCGAATCGCTGTCGCGAAACCGGAAGGACGAGGTGTGGGCCGCGACCCGGAGACCCGGCACGTTGCCGAGCGCCGCGCGGAGTTCGTCGGTCATGCCGTCGGAGAAATAGAGATCGTTGGAATCCCGGCTGACATTCGCAAACGGCAGGACCGCAATCGAAAGCTCCGATGGCACCACCGGCATCCTTGCACGAGGACCTGCGGTCCGAATCAAGTACCAGCCGAGCCCGATGACCGCGGCAGCCACGACGCCGTAGATCATCGGCTTCCGCGAATGGATGACGACGGGAGTGATGGCAATCGCCTGGGTCGGTGCACTGTCCGGCTGGGCCAGCGCCTTGCCGAACTCCACCATGTCCTTGAACCGGTCGACCGGGTTCCTGGCGAGCGCCTGGTGCACCACGCGCTCGAGGCCAGGCGAAATCGCGGAACGAGTGGCCCGAATCGGACGAGGAGTTTCGGTCAGCGAGCGGGCCACAATGATCTGCGCCGTGCGGCCGGTGAAGGGCGGCTCGCCCACCAGCATTTCGTACAGCACCGCGCCCAGAGCGTAGATATCGGAACGGACGTCGATCTCGCGCTCACCGCTGGCCTGCTCCGGGCTCATGTAGGCCGGCGTGCCGATCGCGAGCCCGGTGCCGGTCAGCCGGTCGGCGGAATCGGACGAGCGGGCAATCCCGAAATCGGCGACCAGGGCGTGACCACCCGAGAGCAGGATGTTCTCCGGCTTGATGTCGCGGTGGATCACGCCGTGGGCATGGGCGTACGCCAGGCCGTCGGCCACCTCGCGCGCGATCGTGACCGCTTCGTCCAGCGGCAGCTGGCCTTCGCGGGTGATCCGGTCGCGGAGCGATTCCCCCTCGATGTAGGGCATGGCAAAGAAGACGAGAGTCACGAGACGAGAGTCACGAGATGCTTCGGATGGTCTCTCGTCACTCGTCTCGCGACGTTCGACTTGCACCGACCCCGAATCAAGCACCGACAGGAGGTGCGGGTGGGTCAGCCGGGCGACGGTACGGATTTCCCGGGTAAACCGTTCGCCCCCGACGATGGCGCCGAGTTCGGGACGAAGAAATTTCAGGGCGACCAGGCGGTCGTGGCGGAGGTCGTGGGCCAGGTAGACCGTGGCCATCCCTCCCTGACCGAGCTCACGCTCGATCCGGTAGCGGCCCTCGAGGGCGGTATTCAGATCAGCGAACGGAGAGTCCAAGGAGCCGGGGTCGGGGGTGAGGTTTCAATATATGCAGGAAGGTCGGGCAGGCGGACAGGCGGACAGGCGGACAGGCGGACAGGCGGACAGGCGGACAG
>JBDTTF010000146.1:0-3349 GCA_039930765.1 Gemmatimonadota bacterium
CTGTTGTACGGCCCGGCCATGGATATGTCAATGGATGAGACGATTATCAGGCACTTTATGAACGCTGAACGGCGCTCCGCTCATAAATCACATCCGCGCGAACAACCCGGGGAAGCCGATCATTTCCCCTTTTCCGTGGCGGCTTCACTACCCAGCTCGGCGCGGCGACTTGCGGCGGGATTCCTCGCCATGACGGCACAGAGTCGAGAGCCACGCGCCTCGACATCCGTGCCGTCAGCGTGAGTCGTGTGCGGTAAATGGTCTCCTCACGGTGGCATTGCAGACTCTGATTCTCGTCTCGGTTCTCTCGACCTTTTGACTCTGGACCATCGACTGCGGGCAGGCACTGCCGCGCCTGTCAGGGCCTGCCGAACAGATGGCCGAGCAGCTTCTTGGTTTTGGACTTGGCGCCGTCCTTGGCGCTTTCGGTCACTCCCTCGTGCACCCCGGCGGCGGCGGAATCAACCGCCTCGCTGGCTGCCGAGGCCGTGCCGGCGCCCTGTTTCCTGTCCCCCTGCGAATGCGCCGCCATGGAATCCGCCATGGCACCCATCGGCGCCAGGGCATCCGACAATGACGCCACCTTGGTGTAGCCCGCCGGAACTTCAAACACGCCCGGGCTGATCGATGCCCGGTGCACATTCGAAATCGTCATCGTCATGGTGGTTGGGTGCTTGCGATTCTCGGTGCCGGACTCGGAGCTGGTCACCCGCTTGAGCATCAGCCCCTTGCGGACCTTGGCATACGCGGCCGCCAGCGGCTTGTACAGGTCGGCCATGGGGCCCTCCGTCATCGTCGTCGAGGCCGGTCGAGCGGCGGGGTCCATCAGGCCATCGAGTGCCGGCGCCACCCAGAGATCGGTGGTGGATTGCGAGGCCGTGGTGGTGGCATGCCCCATCATCGTCATGGTCATCGTATACGACTCGGCGATCCGGTACTTCCAGGTGGCGTATCCCTCCATCGTTTCGCCGGCGCCGAGGTCCTGCACGTCGATCTTCACCCCGGAGACCTGGATCGTGTAGCTGCCGCCCATCGCCTGCTGCAACCCCGCCGATGTCTTGGCCAGTTCGGCCAGGTCCATCACCATGTACGTGCGCTTGGCCGGATCAACTGAGGTACTCGTGGCCTTGGCCGCGTCGGTGATCATGTAGGTGCCCGGGCCCATCATGCCGCCCGGTGCCATCGACTGGATGATGTCCAGCCGCGACTTGCCGGGCGTGAACTGACCGTGGGCCGTCATGAAGGTGCGGGTGGTGGCCCCACCACTGCGAGGATCAAGTCCGGTACCGGTCGTCGAGATATCGTAACTGAGGCCTTGCGCGCTGGCTGCCGGCGCCAGGATCAAGGTCGGAGCCAGCGCCAGGAGCAAGCCGGCCATCGATGATACGGTGCGATGTCGCATGAATGTCTCCAGGGATCAGATGAGATGAACTAGAGTTTGGCCAGCAGGGCGCGGGCGATGGCTTTTTCCTTGTCGATCAGCGCCGGGCCCACGGTGCTGTCGGTGACCAGCGCCATCATGTCGGTCGGAATGATCTGGACTGTCATGGTGTAGTCGCCCCTGCGAACGGTCAGCAGCATGTTGCTCACCATCGCCTCGTCCCCCAGGTCCGCCACCGGTCCGCTGCGGACGCCGGGAAGGCCGCCACCCGTCATGCCGGCGGTGAGGGTGTCCGCCAGCTTGGCGCCGCCCATCCCGGCCCGCTGCAGCGCCAGGTGTTCGGCCGGGTCGGAGTATTCACTGGGGGAAATCCACTGGAGAGTGATCGACATCCCGGCCGGATCGGTGGCGGTCATGTAGTGACAGTCGGATTCCGTTGAACGCCCGTCATCGTTGGTCTCGACGGTATTGTACCTGGCGCCGGTGATCGCGTTGATCGCTTCTTTCGGCATCAGCTGGCAGACGCTGATCCGGGCGTCGGACGCCGGCGGGAGGTTGCTGCTCCCCTTGGCCGGCGTGCCACCGGCTGGGGCCCCGCACCCGGCCAGCCCGGCGAGAAATGCCATGGCGCTCGCCGCCTTGAGCGCATGGTGCCGCCGCGATGCCCAGCTGCTATCGATCGACTCCTGCATGGAGGTTCCTCCGGATGTGTGAAATGGTGGCTCGGGTCTAGCGGACCGGGAGCAGCAGCGAGGGGTACGCGATGAAGCGTGACGCGATGGTCCCGGTCACCACCACCAGCCCGATGGCGCAGGCAATGACGGTGCCCGCATACGCCGCGGCCCGTTCCGGCGGCGCCCGCATCAGCGGCGGCAGCCCGAGGCAGATCAGGTAGAGCGAATAGAGTCCGAGGATCGACAGGATCCCGAGGGCAGGCACCAGTGCCACGATGCCGACCAGCCAGCTGGCGGTGCTGGAGTACGCCGAGACCTTGAGCGCCTGCAGCCGGTCAGGCTGGCCGCCGAAGCTCGGCGCCAGCGCCTCGATGATCCTGGCCAGCAGGTAGACCATGCCCAGCCCGAGCAGGTACTGCACCACCGCACTGGTAATGGCCGCACCGAGCGGCGTCCGGTAGCTGCCGCCGTAGGGCAACTGCAGGCCGAACACGCTCATCCCGATCAGGCCGGCCAGCGGTGGGATGGCAGCCAGCGGCGCGATGTACCCGGCGTACAGACTTGCGGTAGTGGCCTGCTCCTCCGCAATGACGGGCCATTCGACCCGGGGCCGGAGCAGGATGGCCTGGGCCCTCGCCACCAGGGAGCGCCGCAGGGGGACGGTCAGAATCGAATCAGCCGAAGTGCTCATGCGAGTCCTCCAAAGCGGGAGAGTGCCGGTCACTTACAGGGCCCGGCAGCGGCGTGTAGACTTGAGCCAACTTCGCATCTGCCTGTTACGCCTCTGATTCGGCCCCGTTACCGCCGGCCGTAACGGCACTCGCGAGGCGGGCTAACATTTGTCTCTGCCCCCACTTGCGGGTCTCGCCATGCTCCAGCTCAGAACCTTTGGCAGGTTGGAGCTCCTGGCCGGTGAGCCCGCGGCGCTGCACCTGCTTCCTGCCCAACCCAAGCCGCTCGCCCTGCTCAGTTACCTCGCCGTGGCCACCCCACACGGCTCCCATCGGCGCGATGCGCTGCTGGCGCTGTTCTGGCCTGAGTTGAGGGAGGAAGAGGCTCGCCGCGCCCTCCGCCAGGCGTTGCACCGGTTGCGGTATCATGTCGGTGACGAGCTGCTTCGCACCGGGCGCGACGGTCAGCTTGGCATCGCGGATCAGGGCGCCTGGTGCGATGCGGTCGCCTTTGAGCAGGCGCTCGATGCCGGCCACCCCGCCGAGGCGCTGGCGCTGTACCAGGGCGCCTTTCTCGATGGCATCTTCGTGGCCGATGCCTCCCCCGACTTCGAGCAATGGGT
>JBDTTF010000147.1:0-3538 GCA_039930765.1 Gemmatimonadota bacterium
CCTTCACCTTGCCGATGATCCCGCCGGCGGTGGTGATCTCGTCGCCCTTCTTGAGCGAGGCAAGCACGTCCTGGTGCTTCTTGCGGGCCGCGCTCTGTGGCCGGATGAACAGGAAGTAGAACACCGCGCCGAACAGCGCCACCTGCACCAGCAGCACGGTCATCGAGCCACTGGTGCCGGAGGGCGGGGACATCAAGGCAAGCATCAGCATCACGGGACAGGTTCCTTCAGGTGGTAGCGGGCGAGCCATTCGCGGCGCCAGGGATCGAAAGTGCCGGCCAGGATCGCGGCGCGTGCCTGCTCGCCCAGCCGGATGAGAAACCGCACGTTGTGGATCGAGATCAACCGGAGACCCAGGATCTCCCCGGCAACGAACAGATGGCGGATGTATGCGCGGGAAAAGGTCCGGCAACTCTCGCAATCACATTCGGGGTCGAGCGGGCGCTCGTCGGTCCGGAACTTCGTGCCCCTGATATTGATCTTGCCGGTCATGGTCCAGGCGCTGCCATGGCGGCCGTTCCGGGTCGGGGCCACGCAATCGAACAGGTCCACCCCGCGGGCAATCCCCTCCAGCAGGTCATCGGGGAATCCGACGCCCATAAGATAACGGGGAATATCCCGGGGCAGGACGGGACCCAGCTCCTCGAGGATCCGGTGCATCACCGGCTTGGGTTCGCCGACCGACAGCCCACCGATGGCTATTCCGGTCCACGGACCGCGATCAAGGGTGCCTTCGAGCGAGCGGAGCCGGAGATCGGCGAAGGTGCCGCCTTGCACAATCGGCCAGAGGGTCTGGAGGTCAGGAGTTGGGAGTTGGGAGTTAGGGGCATTTGCGCCACGCCTAACTCCTAACTCCGGACTCCCAACCAATTCGGCATGCCGCGCCCGGCACCGCTCCAGCCACCTCAGGCTCCGCTCCATCCCCTCTTCCGCCAGTTCCCGCGGGGCCTGGCCCGGCACCACGTGATCGAACGCCATGGCAATGTCGGCGCCGAGGGCCCACTGGATTTCCATCGAACTCTCGGGGGTGATGGTCCGCCGCGAGCCGTCGATATGGCTGACGAATTCGACCCCGTCCTCGTCGATCCGTCGAAGTCCCTCCAGTGAAAAGACCTGGAATCCGCCGGAGTCGGTCAGCATCGGCCTGGTCCACGCGCTGAAGCGATTCAGCCCGCCGACCGCGCGAATCACCGCTTCGCCGGGACGGAGATGCAGGTGGTAGGTGTTGCCGAGGATGATCCGTGCCCCGGCGCGCTCGACCTCGTGCGGGTGCAGCCCGCGGACGGCCCCCAGTGTCCCGACCGGCATGAAGGCGGGCGTGGGCACCTCGCCGTGAGGCAGCGTCAGGGTGCCGGCGCGGGCGGAGCCTTCGGTGGCATGCAGCTGGAACGTGAATGAGCCGTTAGCCATTAGCCGTTAGCCATTAGTGACTGCCACTCCAATCGAGCCCCAGACTCCTGAGCATTCGGGTGAACTTCAACCGGTTTGCCAACGGCCGATGGCCAATGGCTAACGGCCGAGTACCAGCATGGCGTCCCCATACGAATAGAACCGATACCGCGCCGCCACCGCATGTCGGTAGGCCGCCATCACCCGCTCGGTGCCGGCCAGTGCGGCCACCAGCATGACCAGGGTGGAGCGGGGCAGGTGGAAGTTGGTGATCAGATGGTTCACCACTCGAAACTGGTAGCCCGGCAGGATCAGCATCCGGGTGTCCGCCCTCCCCGGCCGCACCGTGCCGTCGGCCTCGGCCGCGCTCTCGAGCGCCCGAACCACGGTGGTGCCCACGGCCCAGATCCTTCCGCCGGCCTTCCGAGTCGCCGCGATGCTTGCGGCCAGGGCTTCCGGGATTTCGAATCGCTCGGGATGCATCGGGTGCGCGGTTGGATCCTCGGCTTCGACCGGCCTGAATGTGCCGGGACCGACCTCGAGGTCGAGCCGTGCCACACCTGCGCCACGTTGCTCGACCTGGTGCAGTAGTCGCTCCGAAAAGTGCAGTCCGGCGGTTGGCGCGGCGACACTGCCTTCACGCTCGGCGTACACGGTCTGGTACCGCTCACGGTCGGCGGACTCGGCCTCCCGATTGATGTACGGCGGCAGCGGCATCCGTCCCAGTCGCTCAAGCGCCTCCTCTGCGGTGCCGCCGACGAATCGCACCCGGCGATACCCCTCGTCGAGGATTTCGATAGTCTCGACTTCGATTCGCTGGTCGAGGCGAATTCGTTTTCCCGGCCGGAGCGCGCTGCCCGGTTTGCCCATGGCCACCCAGCTGTCATCGGTCGACGGATGAATCAGCAGGACTTCGGCTGGCCCCCCACCGGGCCTGGTGCCGAGCAGCCGGGCGGGGCGCACCCGGGTGGTGTTGAGGACCAGGAGATCGCCGGGCGGAATCAGGGAGGGGAGGTCGCTGAAACGGCGGTCCTCGAACGCCGCTGGGTCAGGCCGGACGACCAGCAGCCGGCTGGCAGTCCGTTCAGCCAGCGGCTGCTGGGCGATCAGCTCCGGCGGCAGGTGATAGTCGAAGTCGGCGGTGCGCACCGCGGGGTCAGCGCTCGAACAGCTGGGCCTGGCCGGGTGGCGGCGTGAACCCGAAACGGCGATAGGCCAGGGCCGTGGCACAGCGCCCTCGTGGCGTCCGCTCCAGGAATCCCTGCTGAATCAGGTAGGGCTCGTAGACATCCTCGAGGGTGCCGCTGTCTTCACCGACTGCCACCGCGACGGTGTTCAACCCCACCGGGCCGCCGCCAAATTTTTCGATGATCGTGGTGAGGATCCTGGCGTCCATGTCATCCAGCCCAAATTCATCGACGTTGAGCAGCCCCAGCGCCTCCCTGGCCACCGCGCCAGTGATTTTTCCCTGGGCCCGGACCTGGGCAAAGTCCCGGACCCGCCGCAACAGTCGATTGGCCACCCGCGGGGTGCCTCGGCTCCGCCTGGCGATTTCGAGCGTCCCCTCCTCGTCGGCCGGCACGCCGATGATCCCGGCCGAGCGGGTCACGATGGTCTGCAGGTCGTCGGGGCCGTAGAAGCCCAGGCGTTCGACCATTCCGAACCGGGCCCGCATCGGCGGGGTCAGCAGCCCGAACCGGGTGGTGGCGCCGATCAGGGTAAACCGTTCAATGGCCATTGGAATCGACTGGGCGTTGGGGCCATCCGCGATCCGCACGTCGACCCGGTAGTCCTCCATCGCCGGATAGAGGAACTCTTCCAGCACCGGTCGCAGCCGGTGGATTTCGTCGATGAACAGGATGTCACCGGGCTGCAGCGTGGTGAGGAAGCCCACCAGGTCTCCGGGTTTTTCCAGCACCGGGCCCGACGTGGTTCGGAGCTGGACTCCCATTTCCTTGGCGATCAGCATGGCCAGCGTTGTCTTGCCCAGCCCTGGCGGCCCGAAGAACAGCAGGTGGTCGAGTGGCTCACCGCGGCCGCGGGCCGCGTCGATGGCGATCTGCAGCGACGCCTTGACGGCCGCCTGCCCGACGAATTCATCGAGCCGAGACGGCCTGAGGGCGGCCTCGGTGCCCGCTTCTTCGGGCAG
>JBDTTF010000148.1:0-3965 GCA_039930765.1 Gemmatimonadota bacterium
CTGAGCGCCTGGATTGCGGACCTGAAGGGTCAGGCTCCCGCCACCCGGCATGACGCGGCGTATGAGATTGCCTGGTTCGGCAAGGCCGGCGCACCGGCGGTGCCGGCGCTGATCGAGGCGCTCAACCAGCCCGGCGAGCAGCCGGTGGTGCTGTACCCGATCGAGGTGGCGCTGCGCGAAATCGGTCCGGCTGCTGCTGCTGCCATCCCGTCACTCACCAAGATGGAAGACCACCCGAACGACGACATTGCCCACCTGGCCAAGCAGGCCCTCCGCGCGATCAAGGGGGATTCGCTGGCGTACAACGTGGTGCCGGATACCGCGCGGGGGAAGGAAGCGCCGGCGCAATAAGGGCGGACGGGCGGACGGGCGGACCACCCAAACTCAACCCGCGCTACCCGGTCTAGCTGCAATCCCACCAGCGTTCCGAGGGTCAATCCCCACGACCCTCACCTAGGGTTGATACGCCTGGGTGACGGCCCCCGGCACATACAGCACCCCGTTGACCGCGCCGACCCCCGAAATGAGGCCGCGCGATTGCGTGAGGAAGGGTGAGGTCTCGAGGCTGGTCCAGCGATTGGTGACCGGATCGAACGCGTCAAGGCGGAGTTCGGTGCTGGTGGAATTCTGCAGGAGACCCGCTTGATACAGCACTCCGTTGACGACAGCCACGCCCACCGTCTGTGTCGAGGTCGGTGCCGTGGCCCTGGCGGTCCATCGATCGCTCACTGGGTCATAGGCTTCGACCTCCCCTGAAACACCGGCGCCCGAATAACCGCCGACCGCGTATAGCATGCCGTTGACCACCCCCACGTCTACCCCCGTGCGCGCGGTCGGCATGGATGCTCTGGTGGTCCAGCTGTCAGTGGTGGGGTCATAGGCGTCGACCTCCCCTGAGATACCCGCGTCCGAAGAACCGCCCATAGCGTACAGCACTCCATTGATGACGCCGATACCTGCTCGCGTTCGAGCCACGGGCATGGGTGCCTTGGCGGTCCAGCGGTCGGTGGAGGCGTCATAGGCCTCAACGGCGCCCACCAATGCGGTGTCCCCGTAACCTCCCACCGCGTAGAGTACTCCATCCACGACTCCCACTCCTGCGCCGGTTCGCGGCGTGAGCAGTCCGGCCCTTCTGGTCCAGCCATCGACGGCCGGATCGTAGGCGTCGACCCTGCCGGTGACCCCTTCTCCATATGGATGCGTGGCTCCACCGATCGCGTAGAGGATATTCTGTGCGACCCCGATACCCTGATCGTACCTTGGAGTCGGCATCGAGGCCTTGATTGTCCAGCAGGCCTGCAGGCAGGGAGTGACGTCGAAAGCGGAGCTGGTAGCGGGGACTCCCAGAGGGGAGCTGCCGGCTGCGGTCAAGCTGTAGCCGGTGCCGACGGCATCGAATATCAGATTGGAGAAGGTGGCCACACCTCGATCGAGGGAGACCGTGGTATCTCCGAGGAGGTGAGCGCCGGCGGGGTTATGCCCGATCGAGAGGGTCACGCGCTGGATGAACCCCGTGGTGGTATGACCCAGATAGTCCTGGGCGGTGACTTGAATGGCTGGTGCCAGCACCCTCCCCGACTGGACGCTCGAAGGCTGGACCGTGAAAACCAGCCGGGGCGCGTGACTCACAATTCTGGCACTGGTGGCCTCGGTGAATCCGGGTACACTGGCAATCAGTTGCCACCCGGTGCCAACCCGGCCAAAAATGATGTTGGGGAAGCTGGCCACACCGGCGACTGCGGTTGCCGTGAGGGTACCGGTGAGGCCGCTGTTGAGCCCGTTCTCCCCGTCGCGAAGCCGCACCTCGCCGGTGAAGCCGGTCAGGATCCGGCCAGCGGAGTCTTCGGCCGCGACCTGCACCGACGGTGCAATGGGCGTCCCGGCAATGGGGTCACCAGGCTGAACCGCAAACACCAGCCGGGTCAGGTGGCTGGCAAAGGCGGTGCTGGTGGCCGGCGTGAGACCCTGGGCCGAGGCGATCAACAGGTTACCCGAGGCCGCGCCATCGACCTCGAGATCCGCAAAGATGGCCACGCCTCCGACGGCCGCGATGATCGTCGTACCGCGCAGCGACTTGCCGGCAGCGTGCGGCGCCAGGTCCATCGATATGACTCCGGTGAAATCGGTGGCCACCTGCCCGTTGGCGTCCTCAGCGCTGACCTTCACGGTCGGGGCAAAGCTGAATCCGCTGAACCGGGAAGTCGGCTCAACCGTGAATACCAGGTGGGTGGCCGGGCTTCCGGAGCCGCCGGTCGGATCACTGGAGCAGGCCGTGGCCAGCAGGCTGGCGTTGAGGCACGCCAGCCCGAGCAATCGGGAGTTGATCATTGTCGTTCTTCCTGAAAGGGTATTGCTGCGGTTCGCTTGATCGTGATGACCCGGTGATCGGTGGAATCGCCGATGTCATGTTCCCGGACGCGGAGGGTCGGGCGACGGACTGATGGATTGCTGGACTCGCGGGATGACGCCTGACCACGAACCATCCCACCGGTCCTTCAATCCATCAATCCGATGATCAGCTAGTGCCCGGCCGCCAGCCCCGGGCAGGTATCCGGGTCGTAGAACGCCCTCTGCCCATTCGGGATCGGGTGGCCGTCGACGATGAGCCGATTGCCGAACCCGTCCGGATTGCTGTACCAGGCATCCGCCCAGCGCACATCACCGCCGAGTCTCAGCTGGTAGGTCGAATTGAGCAGGTAGGGGCCTTCCTTGATTCCCAGCCCAGTCGTGTGCCTGGCCAGGGACACCAGGAGATTGGCCTGGCAGCTCTGCCGGATGACGTTGCCGCGGGTCTCGACCTGCATGTCGCCCTTGAGGAGCGCGTCGGGTTCGGGGAATCCGCCATCGATGATCACGCCGAACGCACCGTTGATGAGTGAATTGTCCTCGAGGGTGTAGTGACTCGAGCTCCTCACATCGGGAGCGAAGAGGCCGATGGCGCCCACCCGGATGCCCACCCCGACCGGCTGGGCCAGGTGGTCACGGACCTCATTGTTCCTGAACAGTCCGGCAATGTCGGCCGTGGCAGGGATCTCGTACTCCTCGGCGTCAGCCGGTTCCGGCAGCCCGAGCACCGGAGTCGCCAGGATGCCGTCGATGCCGGTGCCGCCCAGTACTCGATTGTCGCTGACCTCAAACCGCCCAGGTCCTGCCAGGCAGATATCACAGGTGTTGGTCGTGCCGGCGATGTGGTTCCGCTGCACGATCGCGCTGGTGGCCCGGAGGTCCATTCCCTCGCTGAACTCGGCCTCGATGCGGTTACCGCGGATGACGAGCCCTTTGACCCGCAGGGCAAAGACGGCCTGGCCATTGCCATCCTCATCCACTCCCACATGGCCTGATTGAAAGACGAATCCTTCCACTACCAGGCCGTTGCCGGCGGACGACCCGTCGGGGTGACCATTGACGACGATGACAGGGGTCGAGGCGCCGGTGATCGGGTCGTCGCCGAGCGGCTCCGCGGGAGCGAGCGTAGTCTCGGCGTTGCCGAATCCGGTTCCGGTGGCACGTCCCCGGCCGTCCACCCGCATCTGGAGGGCGCCGCGGAGGGTGATGTCCGGCACGTCGACGACCAGCGGAAAGTGCTCGAGGGCCGGATCGTCGGTGGCACTGGTGGTGCCATGAAAAACCCCGGGCGCAACCAGGATGGTGATCCGGCAGGCTGCCGCGATCGTTTCCCCCCTGGCCAGGCGACCGCCCCGGGCGGCGGCGAGCGCGGAGGTGATGCTGGGGAAGAAGATTCCATTGTCCGGCAGGTCGGTTCGATGAGTCACGACATATAGCGTCTGATAGTCGCCGTGCGAGCGGTGGCCGGAGAGGTCAGCCGGCGACACCTCGAGCGAGGACCAGGCCAGGCCCGTGCGATGACAGAACGAAACGCGGTTGGCCGCCAGCGTCTCGATCGAGCCAGGTTCATTGGCAGGGGCAGTGGGTGGTTCGTTGGAGCAGGCGGCGGCCAGCAGGCC
>JBDTTF010000149.1:0-34129 GCA_039930765.1 Gemmatimonadota bacterium
GGCGGACAGGCGGACAGGCGGACAGGCGGACAGGCGGACAGGCGGACCGAAAATATTGTGTGTAGCCGGTTTGCTCGGCTCTAGACTTTAGACTCCAGACTCCTAACACCTAACTCCTAACTCCTAACTCCTAACTCCTAACTCCTAACTCCTAACTCCTAACTCCCGCCTAAAGTATGTACCGCCGCATATCCACATCATCGATCACCTTGGCCAGCCGCCCCTTCACCTTCTCGGCGTCAAACCGGATCTGCTTCTCGGGCCAGACGGGCAGCTCGAACAGTACCTCGTCCATCAGGGTGGAGATCACGGTGTGCAACCGGCGGGCACCGATGTTTTCCATCCGCTCGTTGGCCTGGGCGGCAATCCGGGCAATCTCCGCCACGCCATCAGCGGTGAACTCCAGCTCGAAGCCCTCCGCTGCCACCAGCGCCTGATACTGCTTGGTCAGGGAGTTCTCCGGTTCGGTCATGATCCGGACAAAATCCTGCTCGGTCAACGGCTGCAGTTCGACCCGGATCGGGAACCGGCCCTGCAGCTCGGGAATCAGGTCCGACGGCTTGGACACATGAAACGCGCCAGCGGCGATGAACAGGATATGATCGGTGCGGACATAACCGTATCGAGTCGGGACGGTGCAGCCTTCGACGATCGGCAGCAGGTCGCGCTGGACGCCCTCGCGTGACACATCCGGCCCGGTCTGGGACCGCTCGCCGGCAATCTTGTCGATCTCGTCGATGAACAGGATGCCGTGATTTTCGACCCGGTCGAGCGATTCGTTCACCACATCGTCCATGTCTACCAGCTTGCGCAATTCCTCGTCGAGCAGGATCCGGCGGGCCTCGGGCACCTTGACCGTCCGGCGCTTTTTCCGCTTGGGAATCAGGTCCTGCAGTATCTCGGCCAGGTTGATGTCGGGGCCTTCCATTCCCTGCGGCGGGCCCATTCCCTCCATCATTGGATAGCCCTGGGGGGTGACCTCGATATCGACTTCGCGTTCGTCGAGTTTTCCCTCGGCCAGCAGCTTCCGGAGCTTTTCACGCGAGCGCTTGCGGCGCTCGACCTCGGTATCGGGTGCCGATGGACCGGACTCATCCCCGGAAGAAACCAGAAAGACCGGCACGCCCTGGCTCTGCGGCTCGAGCGGCGGTAGCGGCAGTAGCAGGTCGAGCAGCCGCTCCTCGGTCTTCGATTCCGCCTGCGGATACACCTCGTCCTCGCGCTCGGTGCGGACCATGCTGATGGCGGCATCGACCAGCTCGCGCACCATCGACTCGACGTCCCGCCCGACATACCCGACCTCGGTGAACTTCGAGGCCTCGACCTTCACGAACGGGGCACCGGCCAGCCGAGCGAGCCGCCGGGCCACCTCGGTCTTGCCGACGCCGGTCGGACCGATCAGGATGATGTTGTAGGGCAGGATTTCATCGCGGATCTCTTCGGCCGCCTGCATCCGCCGCCAGCGGTTGCGGATGGCAATGGCCACCGCCCGCTTGGCCGCTTCCTGGCCGACGATATAGCGGTCGAGCTCACCGACGATCTGGCGTGGCGGCAGCTCCTCAAGCCAGGGCGGCTGAGGCGGGAGAACAGGAGGCGCAACGGGCTCTGTCATGTCGACCGGAAATAGAAGAGGGAGGAGGGAGGAGGGAGGAACTCGGATTCACTCGGAACATTCCCCCTTCCCCACTTCACCCCATCGAGAATCAAAGTTCCAAGACGGAAATATTCCGATTGGTGTACACACAGATATCGGCCGCGATTTCCATCGACCGGCGGACCACCGTAGCCGCCGAGAGCGACGGATCGGTGATCAGCGCTCGAGCGGCGGCCAGGGCGTAATTGCCGCCCGATCCAATGGCCAGGACCCCGTCATCCGGCTCGATCAGTTCGCCGGCGCCGCTGAGCAGAAAGCTGTGCTCGGTGTCAGTGACCACGAGCAGGGCATCAAGCCGGCGCAGCACCCGGTCGCTCCGCCAGTCCTTGGCCAGTTCGACCGCGGCCCGGGGCAGATTGCCGGGGTGCCGGTCGAGCTTCTCCTCGAATTTTTCGAACAGCGTGATTGCATCGGCCACCGAGCCGGCAAATCCTGCCAGGACCTTGCCGCCCTTGAGCGTCCGGATCTTGTTGGCGTTCGCCTTGATCACGGTATCGCCGATGCTGACCTGGCCGTCACCGGCCAGCGCGACTTTCCCGTCCTTCCGAACGGCGATGATGGTCGTGGCCCTGACTCGTCCGAGCGACATAGATCTCCAGAACAGCGGGAACAGCGAACAGAGAAAGGAGAAAAGAAAAAAGAGAAAAGAGAAAAGCGAATGGGAGAGTCAATCAATCTACCATCGAACCAACCCGGAACGCGCCACGCGAGGTCCATCCGGCAAGAAGCCCATTCGCTTTTCGCTATTCGCTTTTCCCGCCCCTCAGGCTCGCGGATGCGCCTGTCGATATACCTGCTTCAACCGCTCCACGCTGGTGTGGGTATAAATCTGCGTGGTGGCCAGGCTGGCGTGGCCCAGCAGCTCCTGCACCGCGCGCAGGTCGGCTCCGGCGTCCAGCATATGGGTCGCGAAGGTGTGCCGCAGCGAGTGGGTCTTCAGGCCATCGATGCCGGCCTCATCGAGCATCCGGTGCACCCGCCGCTGCACGGTCCGCGGAGTCAGACGCTTGCCCCGCCGTCCCAGGAACAGTGCCCGCCGCTCGGCCCCCGCCCTTCCCGCAATCACTTCACGGACCCCAAGATAGCGGCGCATGGCGGTCGCCGCCCGGCTGCCGATCGGCAGAATCCGCTCCTTCCGCCCTTTGCCGAGCACCTTGACCTGGTCCGCCAGCAAGTCGAGATCGTTCAACGACAGTCCCTGCAGTTCGGAAAGCCGCAGCCCACTCGAGTAGAACAGCTCCAGCATGGCCAGGTCGCGCAGCGCCTCGAAGTCATCGTGACCGGCCCTGGCTTCGGCCCGTTGTATGACCGCCTCGATCTGCGGCCGGTCGAGATAGACCGGCAACCGGCGCTCGAGTTTCGGCACCCGGGTGGTCCGGACCACACTGGCCTCCAGCCCCTCCTCGGCCTGGAGGAACCGGTACAGGCTTCGGACAGCCGAAAGCGCCCGGGCCGCGGAGCGCTTGGCCAGGCCCCGGCGCTGCATCTCACCGAGAAATCCCCGCAGCCCCAGGCGATCAACCGCCGACCACTGCCAATCGCCGCCGTAGTGCCGGTCGCAGAAGGTGGTGAACGCCTCAAGGTCACGCTTGTAAGCCTTGATAGTGTGCGCCGAGTGCTGCCGCTCATCGGACAGGAACCGGAGAAAGGCGGTAACTTCGGGCCGGGCCGGCGAGCGGACCGGTGTCATAGCCCGGCTGCCCATCCGTCGAAATCGGTGACGGCCCGTTCGACTACCCGCCGCTTCTTCTCGTCCTTCCCTGCGTGCCCCCGCCTTACCTTGGGCCCGTCGAGCGGATCCAGCAAACCGAAGTTGGCGTTCATCGGTTGAAAATGGGCGGGATCCGCCTCAGACAGGTAACGGTACAACCCACCGAGCATGGTAGTCGGAGGCGGAATCATGGCCGGCTTGCCATCCAGCCGCCGCGCGAGATTGATCCCGGCCATCAGCCCGGTGGCCACCGATTCAGTGTACCCCTCGACACCGGTCAACTGCCCCGCCAGAAAGACCTGTTCATCATCCTTGAGGGTCAGAGCCGGCCCAAGGGCCCGCGGGCTGTTGATGTAGGTGTTGCGGTGAATGCTGCCGTATCGCAGAAATTCGGCGTCAGCCAATCCCGGAATCATGGCAAACACCCGTTTCTGCTCCGGTATCCTGAGCCGGGTCTGGAACCCGACCAGGTTCCACATCTGCCCTGATCTGTCCTCGCGGCGGAGCTGGACCACCGCATGCGGGTCTCGACCAGTGGCGGGATCAGGCAGCCCGACCGGCTTCATCGGGCCGAACCGCAGGGTATCGACACCACGGCTGGCCATGACCTCGATCGGCAGGCAGCCCTCGAAATATGGCACGGCATCGAATTCGTGGGCCGTAAACTGGTCGGCCGAGATCAGGGCCGCGATGAACGCCTCGTACTGCTCCCGATCGAGCGCCGCGTTGAGATAGTCATCCCCGCCACCCTTGCCGTAGCGGGACCGGGCATACAACCGGCCTTCCTCCAGCGACTCCTGCGAGACGATCGGCGCGATCGCGTCGTAAAAGGCCAGCGCGTCGGTGTCGAGCCGCCGGGCCAGCGCGGCACTCAGGCCATCCGAGGTGAGCGGTCCGGTCGCAATGATCCCGGGTGAGGGGATGTCGGTGACTTCCCTGCGCGTCACAGTGATCCTGGCATGACTCGAGATCCTGGCGTGCACATCGCTTGAGAACGCATCGCGATCCACCGCCAGCGCCGAGCCGGCGGGGACGGCCGCTCGGTCGGCGCATGCCAGCAGCAGGCTGCCCAGGCGCCGAAGTTCCGCCTTGAGCAGCCCGTGCGCATTGGACGTTTCAACTGACTTGAAGGAGTTGCTGCAGACCAGCTCAGCCAGGCGATCGGTCTGATGGGCCGCGGTCGGGCGCATCGGTCGCATTTCCATCAGGTTCACGTGGACGCCGCGCTCGGCCAGCGCCCACGCCGCTTCGCAGCCGGCAAGCCCGCCGCCGACCACCGTGACGGTCACCGGGAGGCGACCTCCTCGGCATCAGCGGTGACGATCTTGTGACCACACTTGAGGCAGGTCAGCATCTCGCCCTCGGTCTTGCTGAATTTCTTTTCCATTCCGACCCACTGACAGGTGGGGCAGGTCTCGGGCACCGGCCGGTTCCAGGTCGAGAAGTCACAGGCCGGATATCGCAGGCAGCCCCAGAACGACTTGCCCTTCTTGGTCCGCCGCTCGGCCAGGTCCCCCTCGATGCACTTGGGGCACTTGATCCCCAGCGGAATGGAGCGGGTGCCCTTGCACTCGGGATAGGTGGTGCAGGCCAGGAACTCGCCGAACCGCCCGGTCTTGATCACCATCGGCGAACCGCACAGATGGCACTTCTCGTCGCTCGGCTTGTCCGGTGCCTTGGCCTTCTTGAGCGATTTGGCGTAGTCGCAACCGTTCTTGTAATTCACGCAGGCGATATACGGCCCGAACCGGCCGGTGTTGAGCTTGACCGCCAAGCCGCACTTGGGGCACGGCTCCTTGGTCAGGTCCTCGATCTTGAGTCCGTGGGCCTCGGCCACCAGGGCATTGAGGTCCACCGCCTCGAGCTGCTTGATGAACGGCCCGTAGAAATTCCGCAGCACCGTCTGCCAGACGACCTTGCCCTCTTCCACCAAATCGAGCTCGGTCTCCATTTCGGAGGTGAACTCGACGTTGAAGATGCCCGGAAAATTTCCGATCATGACCTTCTCGACCGTTTCCCCGAGCTCCGTCGGGTGAAACCGCCGCTGGTCGAGCCGGACATATTCGCGGGACGTCAGGGTCGAGACGATCGAGCTGTAGGTCGACGGCCGGCCGATGCCGAGCCGCTCGAGTTCCTTGACCAGGCTGGCCTCGGAAAACCGTGGCGGCGGCTCGGTGAAATGCTGCGATGGAGTGATCTCCCGGACCTCGACCTTGTCGCCGACTTCCAGCGGCGGGATCGCGGGCAGATCGTCCATCGTCTTGCCCTCTTCGGCCTCACGCCCCTCGGTGTACAGCACATGGTAGCCGTTGAAGATCAGGATGGAGCCGGTGACCCGGAGCAGGTAATCGCCCAGGTCGAAATCGACGATGGTCATGTCGTAGATGGCCGGATTCATCTGCGATGCGACGAACCGTTGCCAGATCAGCTGATACAGCCGGAACTGGTCGGGCTCGAGGTACTGCTGCACCTCCTCCGGCCGGCGCTGCACCTCAGTCGGCCGGACGGCTTCGTGGGCGTCCTGCACCCGTGCGGCCTTGGAGGTATAAGTGTTGGGCGTCTCGGGCAGGTAGCCCTTCGGATAGGTCTTGCCGATGTAGTCCCGTACCATGGCAATGGCCGTGTCCGACACCCGCACCGAGTCGGTCCGCATGTAGGTGATGAGACCGACCGCGCCATCCTCGCCGACATCGATGCCTTCATACAGGTCTTGCGCCGCCCGCATGGTCCGCCGCGATGAGAATCCCAGCTTCTTGGCCGCTTCCTGCTGCAGCGTGCTGGTGGTAAAGGGCGCGCCTGGGCGCTTCTTCCGCTGGCGCCGCTCCACCTTGGTAACCACGAACGGCAGCTTCCTCAGTGCCGCTACGACCGCATCCGCTTCGGCCTGGTTGTGCAGCTCTGGATTGTGGCCCTTGATCTTCTTGAGCTCAACCTCGAACTGCTGCCCATTCCTGGCGCAGAGCGCCTCGACGGTCCAGTACTCCTCGGCCCGGAACGCCCGGATGGCCCGCTCGCGCTCGACCAGCAGCCGAAGCGCCACAGTTTGCACTCGGCCAGCCGAGAGCCCCGTCTTGATGCTCTTCCAGAGCAGCGGGCTGGCCTTGTAGCCCACCAGCCGGTCGAGAATCCGGCGGGCCTGCTGGGCGTTGACCTTCTGGTCATCGATGACGCCCGGCTTCCGCATCGCTTCCTGGATGGCGTCCTTGGTGATCTCGTGGAACAGCACCCGGTGGGTGGGCACATCCTGTTCGAGCTGTTCCGCCACGTGCCACGCGATGGCCTCTCCCTCGCGATCAGGGTCGGTGGCCAGGTAGATGGCGGTGGCGCTGCGTGCCGCCTTCTTGATATCCGACAGCGTCTGGGTCTTGCCCTTGATGGTCACGTACTCGGGCTTGAAGTCCTGGTCGACATCGACGCCGAGCTTCCGGGTCGGCAGGTCACGCAAATGCCCGACCGTGGCCTTTACCGAATAGCCGCGGCCCAGATACTTCCCGATGGTCTTGGCCTTGGTCGGTGACTCGACGATGACCAGCGCCCCGCTCCGGACGACCGGACCGTCGTCGTCGGCCGGCGCCTTGCGGCGAGGAGCCCTGGCTTTGGCTTTGGCCTTGGCTTTGGCTTTTCCCTTGGCAGGCGCTTCGGCCTCGGGCGTCGGCGTGGTCTCGGGCGTCGGCTTGGTCTTGGCCGAGCGGCGCGCCGGCTTGGCTTTAGGGCTGGTTTTGGTGGTCGCCATGAACGGTCTGGCCGAGCTCCGTGTCGGGTGAGTAGCAGATAATAGAGAGGGAGAAGAAAACGTGGGGAGTACGGCTTGGCAAGACGACTCTTGCGATGACCTTGCCTGACAATGACTTACGTTACCAGCCTGCGTTATTTCGGGCCAAGCCCACGATTTCTTCCGCCACCTGTTCGGCGGTCTTGATATCGCATTTGACTTCGATTTCGGCCCGGCAGTAGAACGGTTCCCGGTCCTTCAGCAGCCCCCGGATCGAGCCCACCGGATCGGCGCTCGATACCAGCGGGCGGGTATCGTCGCCCGCCAGCCGCTTGGCCGCGGTCCCGATCATGACCTTGAGATAGATCACACAGGATTTGGTCATCGCTTCATCGAGCTGGCCCGGCTGCGCCGCCCACCCACCGCCGGGCGCGATCACCGAGGGTGGTCCGCTCAGGGCGGATTCCATGGCCTGCCGCTCCATCTCGCGGAAGCTCGCCTCGCCGTGCATCCCGAAGATCCGGGCCACCGGCATCTGCATCTTCCTGACAAGGATCGTGTCCGGTTCGATGAACGGAGCGCCGAGCTGGTCGGCCACCAGCTTGCCGACGGTACTCTTGCCCGAACCGGGCAGTCCGATCAGTACCAGGTGTCGCTTCATGCTTCGTCGCTCGGTTCGGCCGGGGCCTTGGCCATGCCCGCCCAGCGGTCAGACAGTGCGGCCAGGTAGGTCCGGAAATTCCGCTGCATCTCGGTCAGCGAATCGCCGCCGAACTTCTCCAGCATTGCGTCGGCCAGCACCAGTGCGGTCACCGCCTCGGCAATCACGCCGAGGGCCGGCACGGCGGTCACGTCAGAGCGCTCGCTCTGGGCCTGGGCCCGGCGCCCGGTGACCAGGTGGATGGTCTGCAGCGGACTCATCAGCGTGGCAATCGGTTTCATGGCCACCCGGAGCACCAGTGGTGCTCCGGTGGTCATCCCGCCCTCGAGACCGCCGGCGCGGTTGGTGCGCCGGCTGAAGCCGCCACGGCGGGCATCGTCCAGCGCGAACCCGGGATCGGCCTCGGGATCGATGGCATCATGGACCTCGGAGCCCGGGCGCCGAGCCGACTCGAACCCCAGTCCGATCTCGACCCCTTTGACGGCGGGAATCGACATCAGTGCCCCGGCCAGCCGGCCGTCGAGCTTGCGATCCCAGCTGACGTGGCTGCCGAGTCCGACCACCAGGCCTCGAACCACTACCTCGACTTCGCCGCCGAGGGTGTCGCCGGCTTTCCTGGCTGCGTCGATCCGGGCAATCACGGCGGCCTCGACCGACCGGTCGAGCACCCGAATCTCGGACTGGTCGGAGCGGTCGTTGAGCGGCACTGGCCACTCGCCCGTTGAAGGGACGTCGACCCCGCCGATTGATACAACATGACTGCCGATTTCGACCCCGAATTCGGCCAGCAACCGCCGGGCGACGGCGCCGGCGGCAACCCGGGCCGCGGTTTCTCGGGCGCTGGCGCGTTCGAGAATATCCCGGGCGTCCTGCCGCTCGTACTTGAGCGCGCCGACCAGGTCGGCATGGCCGGGCCGGGGACGATGGACCCGCCGGCGGCGGGGCTCTCCGATGGCGCCGCCATGGGCCATGACGTCCTCCCAGTTGGCCCAGTCCCGGTTGGGGATCATCATGGCCAGGGGGGAGCCCAGGGTCTCGCCGGACCGGACCCCGGAGATCCATTCGATCCGGTCCCGTTCGATCTTCATCCGGGCGCCGCGGCCGTAGCCCTGCATCCGGCGGCCCAGCTCGTGATCAACCTGATCGGATGTCAGCGGCAGCCCTGCCGGAAGGCCTTCCACGACGGCCACCAGGCCGCGCCCGTGCGACTCACCTGCGGTCAGGAACCTGAGACCCACTCGACCTCCCAATAACAGGCGAGCCCGACAGAAGTCGGGCCCGCGTGGTTTTTCAGCCGGCGACCAGCCCGGGGTGGCGGATCATTCAGACCCTTCGTCGATGATCCGGGGCGTGATCAGAATGATCAGGTCCTGGCGGTGCTCGGTCACGGTCGAGTAGCCGAACAGCGCGCCCACGATCGGCAGGTCGACCAGGAACGGGATGCCTGATTTGTTCTTGTTGACCTCAGTCACGGTCAGGCCGCCGATGACGGCAGTCTCGCCGTCAGCCACCAGCAGCTGGTTGTCGGCGAACTGCTTGTTGATCACGAAATTGCCCTCGACGTCGATGGTCGAGAGCGAAGAGCGTTCGGCATGGATCGTCATCAACACATGCCGGTTGTTGGTGATGTGCGGCGTCACCTGCATGATGATGCCGACGTTCTTGTACGACACCGTCGCCTTGGGGCCGGTGTTGGCCGTCAGAGAGCCCGGATCGATGACGCGGACCGGGATTTCCTGGCCCACGTTGATCAGCGCCTGGCGGTTGTCGAGGGTGGTCACCAGCGGCTCCGCCTGGATGTCGGCCAGGGTGACGGTCTGCAGCGCATGCAGGAACGAGGTGAAGCTGAACCCACCGATGGCGGTGCGCCAGACCACGTCCAGCGCCGAGCCGGTCAGGACGCCGTTGGCGTTGCCCATGGCCGCGATCGAGTTGCCGCCCACCACGACTGTGGTCGGGTCAAGCGGGGTGGTCGGATCGGTCGGGTCCGGACGGGCCACGACCTTGTTGAAGTAGACGTCCTTGTCGCCCAGGTCATACTGGAGGCCGAGGGACTGCAGGTCGGTCCGGTCGACGAATACCAGCTTGGACTGGATCGACACCTGCGGTGTCCGGATATCGAGGCCGCGAACAAATCGCTCGGCGTCGGCGATCCGGCTCCGGGTGTCGGTAATGATCAGTGAGTTGGTGGTGGTATCGGACACCACCTGGCCACGCTTGGTCAGCACGCTCTTCATGCTGGTGACCAGACCGGCCGCCGGTGCGTAGTTGATCCGGACGATGCGGGTCTCGAGCGGCTCGATCGAGTCGAGTGCCGCCAGCGCCTGCGGCGAGTCGACCCGAATGATGCCGCCGGGCAGTTCGACCGCCTGCAAGCCCTGGGTCTGCAGCACAGCCTGGAAGGCCTGATGCCAGGGCTGGTTATGGATTTCCGCCGAAATGGTACCCTTGATGTCCTTGCCCAGGATAATGGTCCGACCGCTGAAGGCGGCAAACCCGGCCACCACATCGGCGATGTCGGCCTTGTCCCAGGTCACCGTGATCCGGGGCTCGGCGACGACAGCGGCGTCCGCGGGCTCGGGGGCGACGCTGACCTCCGGCTTGGTCCGGACCGGCGGCGTCACCGTAGCGGCGGGCGGCGTCATCTGGGCCGGCGAGGTCGATGACCAGGCCAGGAAGCCGCCCTCGCTCCCGAAGGAGACGTGGACCGCGTCACCGACCCGCTCGACCTTGTAGGGCCGTGCGCCGGTCAGGTAGATCGCGATCCGGACGACATCGGGCCGGAACTGGGCGTACTTCACGTCCAGGATACCGGAGCGATTGACCCCGTCGTAGGCCGACACGCCGCCGTTGAGCCGGGCACCGACTACATCGATGACCAGGCGGTCCGGTTCGCGAAGGGAGAAGTCCTTGACCTCGACCGCTCCGCGAACATTGATGACGATGTCGGCGCGTCCCGGCGCAGGCATGACACTGACCCCGGTGACTTCACCGGAAGCAGGGCCTTCGGCCCGAAGGGGACTGACGGCGACCAGGCCAGCGGCCAGGACGAGGGCACCAAGGGAAATCCGCTTCATTGAGTTTCTACCTCCCGTTTCCGCAGCGACAGCGTTTCCTGCCGCTCGTATCCAAAGTCCTCGACCGTGAAGACAACGTCGCGCTCCCGGATCTGGGCCACCTTGAGGCGGCCCAGTTGATCACCCACTCGCAGCTTGTAACGCCGACCAGAGCCTTTGTCCCGCAGTACTGCCACGCTGTTGCTGGCGTAGCGCAGATCCTGATAGATGCCGACCAGCAGCAGGTCACCGATCTCGGGACCGACCTTGGCCGACGCCAGCAGCGACTGGAAGGGGTCGCGGGCGCTGCCGGTGTAGCTGAAGGTCTCGCGTAGGACTTCGTTTTCCCGAAGTTTGCGGAGCGAATCGGTCCGGGTCGAGTCGGCCATGGCCTTCCTGGCGGAATCGGCGTGGGCCAGGGTGGTGCGCCGGGCCAGTGAGTCGGCCCTGGCCATCTCGTGCGCCTTGCGCAGCGAATCGGCCTTGAGCACCTGCAGCTGTTTCGGCGTCAGACCGGCGGCCGGCGCCGAGCTGGTCGGCGCGGCGGCCATCGAAGTGCCACCAGGCGCGGCCGATGCCTTGGACGCTTCGGCGACGGCGGCGGCCGGGGGCTTGCCACACGCCGCGAGGAACTCGGGCCGGATCATGCCGGACGGCGGTTCGACCGCCAGCTTCTTGCGGCCTTCCGGCGTCTTGCCCAGTGCGGTCTTGACCGAATCGGTGCAGGCCAGGAATCGCACCCGGGCCAGTGAATCGGCAGCGGCAGACGGTTTGGTCGCGGCCGCGGTGCTGGCCGGTTGCGGGGTGCCCGCGGCCGGCGTCGCCGGCTTGTCCGATCCGCCACAGCCAGCCAGGGCCAGGGCGATCAGCAGGCACCCGCCAAGGGGCTCACGTGCCACTGGACTCTCCCTCACTGTTCGGCGTCTTGACGTAGGTGCGGATCTGGAACCGGGCCTCGAGCAGCGCGCCAGTGGAATCCGCCTGGAGCTTGGCCGCCGCCGGGGTTGCCGGGGCGAGCTGCAGGTCAATCGGCACGATGATCCGGTCCAGCGAGGCAATATCGGCCAGGAACTCGCCGATCTGATCGAAGTGGCCGACCACCGCCATCTGATAGCGGAAGGTGTTGAACGGGGCCGGGCCGGCTTCCTCGGGCATCGGGGTGTAGGACGACACCTTCACCCCGCGGATCCGGGCCCGGGCCGAGATCCCGTCGAGCAGGTTCGGGACCTCATTGCGGTCCGGCACCAGCCGGCGCTGCAGCAGCAGGCTGGCCCGATAGCCATCCAGCTTGCGCCGGAGGTCTTCCACGCTGCCGGCGGCCAGGATCTTCTTGGCCGAGTCGGTAATCCGCTGCAGCGAATCGATCTTGCCGGTGAGGGCGACGATGCTGTCCTTCTTCTGAGTGATCCCGGAGATCCCCAGCGCATTGATCCCGGTGCCGGTGTATCCGGCGTAGCCGACAAAACCGGCGGCCAGGATCAGGAGGATCGGAACCAGCTGCTTGTTGTCCATGGCCATGGGTCACCTCACCGACTGGCTGAGAGGCACGGTCCGGATGTAGGCCGAGTCGGCCCGCCGGAAAGTGGCCTTGATGGTGAAAGCGGTGACCGGGCGATCCTGTTCAACCATTTCATGCGCCTCGAGAGGGGTCACGTTCTCGATCCACGGCGAGGCTTCCATCTGCCGCAGCAGCCGGGTGTAGGCCTGGATGTCGACGGTGCGTCCTTCGACCTGGAACTGGATGGTCCGGTGCGACCAGGTGGTATCCGAGGAGTCCGCCGGGGCCGAGGACAGCATTTTCACCCCGGTGAGCCAGGTGTAGGCCGGCAGTGACTTGGCCATCTCGTCGAGGATGTGAGGCCAGACGTAGCGGTCGCCGTCGATATTGCGAATGACTCCGACCTGGGCCTGCAGCGAGTCCCGGATCTTCTCGGTCTTCCGCTTGTCGTCCATCAGCTTCTGGAACCGCTTTTGTTCCGATTGGGCCTGTTCGTAGCGCGGCTGCAGCGCCGAGTACTGCTGGCCGGCGGCCACGCCCGTGATGCCGAGCCAGGCCAGGACACCGACCCAGACGACGACTGCCCCAATCAGGAGCGGGTCCTTGATCCTGGTGCCCAGGTCCTTGAAGCGGGCGCCGAATCCGGCCATGCCGCTGCCAGCGCCTTTGCGCTTCTGACCAGGTCGAAGATTGATCGAGATCATCATGAGTCGACGGATCCGTGCGTCGGGGTCAGGCCGCGGTGCGCAAGGCGAGGCCGATCGGGAGCATCAGCAGCGGTGCGACTTCGTCCACGTTCATGGTGTCGAAGACGCCTTCCGCCACGCGCAACTTCTTCAAATTGTTGGCCAGCTCGACCGGCAGCCGCAGCCGATCGGCGAGCACCCGGTTGAGCCCGGGAATCCGGCCGCCGCCGCCGGTGGTGTAGATCCGCGACAGCCCGCTGGCGGACCGGCTGGCCGACTGGAGGAAGGCCGCGGCGCGTTCGATGCCGACCGCCAGCTCCTCACCGCGGGTTTCCAGGAATGGGGCCAGCACTTCGCTGGGCTCGAATCCCTGCAGCAGCTGATCGGCTTCCTCCGCCGACAGGCCCCGCTCACGCTGCATGTCTTCCCGGAACCGCCGGGTTCCGACGGGTAAGTCCCGGGTCAGCACCGGGATACCCTCTTCGAGGATGTTGATGTTGGTCATTTCATGGCCGATGTTGACCAGCCCGACCACGCCACTCATCGCATCCGGATAGTTGACTTCAAAGGCGTTGTGGAGCGCAAAGGCATCCACATCGATGATCCCGGCCTGGAGCCCGACCTCGTTAAGGAGCGCGATCTTGTTCTCGACCAGATCGCGCTTGGCCGCCACCAGGAGGACCGTCATCTGCAAGCCATCACCCTCGGGATCCAGAATCTGGAAATCGAGTTCGACGTTTTCCATATCGAACGGAACGTGCTGCTCGGCCTCCCAGCGAATCACTCCACGGGCGTCAGCCTCGCTCAGCCGGTCCATCGAGATCTTCTTGATGATCACATCCCGGCCACCGACCGCGATGACCACCGACTTGGTCTTGATGCCGGCGGAAGCCATCAGCCCCCGAATGGCGTCGGCGACGATCCCGGGGTCCATGATCTCCCCTTCAACGATCGCGTCATCCACGACACTGGTGTAGGCCACCTTGGTCAGGACCGGTTCACCCGCCCCGTGGGTGACCGCGACCAGCTTGATCAGGCCGCTACCGATGTCCAGCGCAACCGTGGTCTTTGCCCGGCTGAAGAGTCCCATACGGTGCCTTGGATGTTGAGGAAGGGGTAGGCTACGCTACCACCCGCCACTGGTTTTGTCAAGCTTCTAACTTGGTTGAGGTCACCAACAAGAAGCCCTTACAGTTTGTGGACTTATAACTTTGGGCATCGGCTGGAGACTGCCCCTCCAACCAGGCCAAACGCCGAAAACCGGACCCCGGTTAAAACTGGCTGCTCATTCCGGAAAACTGTGGCAAGACTCACCACTCACAAACCGCTGGCCAGTCAGGGTATTCAGGGCGAAATCCGGCCGAAATTGCCAGAATCCATGCAGAAAACCGCCCGAAGACCCGGGGATAAACCGGCACCGCTCCAAGGGGGGCAAGTCACAGGCCAAGACCCCTCAGGGAGCGCCGAACCAGCCGCCTGGAAGAGGGGTTGGGGGGAGGGAATCACAACAGCGGAACAATCGGGTAAGTGCGGCGTGGGCCAGCAAGTCACCGGCCGGGCCAACCCGGGAGGCCTCGGCCCGTACCAGTAGCAGATTGCCGCCCAACCGCGTCACAGACCAGTCGGTGGACCAGCCGGGGATGGTGGCAGGTCCAGGCAGGCTCGTCCGGTCCCCGGCGGCGGCCGGAATGGGGAGCAGCGCCGGCACCGGGGCCTCGGCGAGTGCCTCAGCGCGGGCTATTGCAAGCGCGCTGGCGGAACTCCGCCTGGATAGCAGGGCCAGGGAGGCCGCGGTCAGGGCCAGCACCGCCACCAGCAGGGTGGCCAGGAGAGCAACCAGCAGGGCAAAACCACGATCCGAGCGAAGCTTCATCGTGCAGTGCTGTTCCGGATCAGGACCCGGGTACTCAGACTGTCCCTGGCCAGCCCCACAGCCGGCTGGGCGATCAGGGTTATCCCGATGGAGCGCACCCGGCTCCGGTCGAGAGTCAGGAGGCCGGCCGGATCGAAATAGCTCAGCCGAAGCCCTCCCACGGCCAGCGGTCCGAACACCGGCTGGATCGATTCGCCGGCTGAGACCGACCTGGCGCCCAGCCATGTAAGGCCGTCGCTCAGGTAGGCCCGGACTTGGACGATCTCGTAGATCCGGATCGGCGCCGGAAACCGGATGGCCAGCGGCTCGAGTGCTCCACTATCAGCCGAGACCGAAAGGGCCAGGGTTGGCCGGCCGCCGCAGCCAGTCCGACTCGCCACGCTGATGATCGCCGCAGGCACCCAGCGATCGTCGCTGTGGGTAGTCGAATCGCCGGCCCGGAAGAGCAACAGGGAGTCCCGGCCGGCGACCGGCAACCGGGTGCCATAGCGATCGGAGTCGGCCACCAGGAGCGACGAACCTGACAGGTCACAGACCAGGCCGAAGCCCCGGGTGGCGCGGAAGGTGAGCGCATCCGAGCCAGCGTCGAGCAGGTCAGCTCCACCGGCCAGCGGACGGAACTCCCGCACCAGATAGTTGAGCCCGGCGTGCAAGGTGAGCTGGGTTTCAACCCGGGCCGCCTCCAGGCGCGCCAGACGCTGCTGTCCCAGCAGCAGCTTGAGGGACAGTGCGCCCACCATCACGGCCAGGGTGAGCGCAATGATGGCCTCGACCAGGGTGAACCCGCGTGGCCGGCTCACGGGCATCCTACCTGGGCAGTCAGGACCCGATCCGGGCCGGGGCGGGCCGGGTTCCGGCCGAGCGAGTCGGTCAGCTCGACCCCAACACCGGAACGCACGGCACTCCAGTGTTCGGAGAGCCCACTGCCCGGTACCGAGCTCCCGACGGAATTCGGTGGGCAACTGTCCACCGCTGCCACCCGGAGAGACTCGAGGCGGTTGACCTGGGTCGTGGCCGCGAGGAGATCCAGCCGGCTGTCTGCCACGGCGGAGACCGACCGGGCCAAGGTCGACCCGAGCATCGTGGTGGCGATGCCGAGGATGATGATCGCGATCAGGACCTCGACCAGGGTGAGGCCGCGCCGATTGCGGTGGTTGGGGGCGGAACGCTGAAGTCGCTGTAGCATGCGCCACGGTAACGCCGGCAGCGCCCCGGCTTGCCATCAATTCATGACGACCCGTCGCCGAAAAAATGCAATGCAGTCGGCGGAGTGGGCGTGAGCCCATGGTTATGTTCGGGCATGGCCAACCCCGCCAGCCGGTTCTCCATCGCATTGCGCCACCCTCGCCCGGCCGGGCTCGCCTTTCTGGCGGTGCTCGTGATCGGACTGTGGGCCATCGGGGCTGCGCCCGCCGGCAGTTTCTATGATGACGGGATCTACCTGACCCTCGGCCGGTCGCTGGCCCGTGGCCACGGGTTCCGCTACCTCAACCTTCCCGGTACACCTGCCGCAACCCACTACCCGCCCGGTTATCCCGCTCTTCTCGCCGTTTGCTGGTGGCTGGGTGGCCAACTCCCACAAGTGCTGCTCTACGCCAAGATCCTGAACGCGCTGCTCATGGGGTTGGCCTCGGGTGCACTGGCCTGGTTGCTGGCGGAATCGGACATCCCACCGCTACTGGCCGCGGCCGGCGTGGTGGCTGGGGCGGCGGCGGTTCCAGTGCTGGCGCTGTCCACGATTCCCTTTTCAGAACCGCTCTTCCTGGTCCTGCTGATCGGCGGATCGATCATGACGGCGCGTGCGCTCCGCCCGGATGCAGGATTCGGGAGCTACGCGCTGGCAGGGCTGGCCTGGGGGGCGGTGTTTCTGGTGCGGACGGTGGGCGGAGTCATGATTCCGGTCGGCGCACTCCTCCTGATGCGGCACTCGGGGCGCCGAGCCGCGGGGATCGCGCTGGCCGTGGCCGTTGGCCTCAGTGCGCCTTGGATCGTCTGGAGTGGCCTGCATGCGGCTGACGTTCCTCCGATCCTGAGCGGCAGCTACGGGTCCTATGCGGGATGGTACCTGCAGAGCCTTTCCATCGAGGGGCCCCGGCTGCTGGCCCGAATCGTCAGCCACAATCTGTCGGCGTTGCTCCGTCCGATCGGGGTGCTGCTCACGCCACCGGGCCCGCCGTGGCTGGGCTGGATCGTCATCCCGGCCGGCCTGGCGCTGCTCGGCTTCGGCGCGGTGGCCCTGGCGCGGGCGTCCGTCCTGCTGGCCGGAACCATCGGGCTCTACCTGCTGGTGGTACTCGTGTGGCCCTATCCGCCCGACCGCTTCGTCTGGGGCATCTGGCCCATCGTTACGGCGGTGCTGGCGAGCGGCTTTGCCCAGGCATGGCGATCGGGTGGGTCTTCGACCATTTGGCGGCGCGGTCTCGCGGGCCTGATGATGCTGGCGGGAGCAGGCGCCGGCGGATATCTGCTCCGCCAGGGCGACGGAGTGGTGCACCGCTCGTGGGAAGGCCCCCAGCTGGCCAGTGCCGGTTCGATGGAGCCGACAGTGCGTTGGGTCAAGACCCATGCAGCGCCGGGTGTGGTGATCGCCACAGTGGACGATCCGATGCTCTACCTGTACAGCGGACACCCCAGCGTGCCGGTGCTGGCCTGGAGCGCCAGTGAACATGTGCGGGAGCAGAGCGTGGATACCGCGGAGGCCAACCTGGAACGGATTCTGGCGCAGTACGCACCGGAATACGTCATCCTGCCGGGCGGGGGCACCCCGGAGGCGTTTGCGGTGGAGCGGATGTGGCGGGAACGAAAGCGGCTGGAGTTGATCGATACGCTGCCCGGGGGTGGAGCGGTCTTCAGACCGCGGCCCCCGGGCTTAGAGCATTAGGGCGTGCAGGCGACCTGACCCTCAACGGTGGCCGGCGGCGGCGCGGTGGCACTGCCGTAGAACACGGCGCAGGTGCGGGAGGTGCCGGCGGGATAGGCGGCGGTCGCACCCCAGCCAGCGGCCGTGCCGGCGGTGATCGTGATGGTCACACCACTCGAGGGATTGTAGATCAGCGCCGTGTTCGGCACCGTCCCGTTGAAGTAGGTGTTGTTGTCCGCCACGTAGGCTTCCTGGGCCGTGGCCAGGTTGCGAAGATCCGACCGCATCACCGCGACGTAGCCCTTCACCTTGGTGGCGCCGAACTTCGGAATCGCGATGGCCGCGAGAATTCCGATGATCACGACCACGATCAGCAGCTCGATCAGTGTGAAGCCCGCTCGGTTGTGCCGCATAGTTCCTCGTTTCTTCCGCCGGAGGCGGAGGCCCAGATCAGGTGCTGGTTGAGGCGGGCTGGCCCGGAGTCGGATACCCGATCCGGCGTTGGCGCCCCTCTCGACTGGCCTACCATATAGCACAACCGATGCCATTCAAGACCCCCGAACAGACCGGGAAAGAGCAGGGGGGCGGCACCGGATGGCGCCGCCCCCCAGGTTCAGCCCTGAGCCATGAGGCTCAGTTGCACTTGGGTTCGCCTTCGACGGTTGCCGGGGTCACCGCGGTGCTGGTGCCGTAGAAAATCGCGCAGGTCTTGCCGGTGGCCTGGGCGTGGTTGGCCGTGGCGCTCCAGCCGGCGCCGGCCGCCGCGATCACGATCGTCACGCCTGCCGACGGGGTGTACGCATTGGTGGTCACGGTCGGAGTCCAGGTGCCGGTGAAGTAGGCCGTCTTGTCAGCGAAGTAGCCTTCCTCCGCCGTGGCCAGGTTACGCAGGTCCGCCTTCATGGCGGCCATATACGCCTTCTGCTTGGTGGCTGCAAACTTCGGAATCGCGATCGCGGCCAGAATGCCGATGATGACGACCACGATCAGCAGCTCGATCAGGGTAAAGCCCTTGCGGTTTCTCAACATGATTGCAACTCCTGCAAAATTTGTGTGTCGTTTATTCATTGAGGCACCGGGGATGAAGTCCCTGGCTGCCTGCTCGATTCATTTCCTGCTCCATCAACCTACTAAAGGATTGAGGGCGGCGCCCCATCGGGACGCCGCCCTCAGCCCTCGCATGCGCTAAGCCCGGGGGCTTAGTTGCACTTCGGCTCGCCTTCAACGGTCGCCGGCGTCACTGCCGTGCTGGTGCCGTAGAAGATCGCGCAGGTCTTGCCGGTGGCCTGTGCATGGTTGGCCGTGGCGCTCCAGCCGCTGCCGGCCGCCGCAATCACAACCGTCACGCCAGCCGACGGGGTGTATGCATTGGTGGTCACGGTCGGGGTCCAGGTGCCGACGAAGTAGGCGGTGTTGTCGGCGAAGTAGCCCTCTTCGGCGGTCGCCAGGTTGCGCAGGTCAGCCTTCATCGCGGCCATGTACGCCTTCTGCTTGGTGGCTGCAAACTTCGGAATCGCGATCGCGGCCAGAATGCCGATGATGACGACGACGATCAGCAGCTCGATCAGGGTAAAGCCCTTGCGGTTGAACATTGTTCCTCCAAGAGGTCGGACTACGGGTGACTAGTGGTCGAGCCGGGATTTCTATGTTCTCCTGCCCGGCACACAGTAAAGCAACGCGTATGCCACCCTCAGTCATCCAAATGAAGTCGTTGTCTTGCAATGGTTTAGCTCGTCACCACCCAGCATACAGGGGTTCAGCGGGAACTACCCACTCAAGGATTTTGCAAGAGCGCCGGATCAGCGAGCCGCTCAGAACGGCTGGCGGATGAGAACCGGCCATGAAAAGGACACACTCAAGCCGAAGCCCTGAGCTCCGATTTCGACCGCCGGACCGGATCCGGTGCCCGGTCAGGCCAGGTCCCGGACCCCCGGAAGCGACGATGGCGGCGGCCTGTACCGGCCGCCGCCATCGCCTTGACACGCTTCCGATCCGCCGGAAGCTCTACTGGCACTTCGGCTCGCCTTCGACGGTCGCGGGGGTCACCGCGGTGCTGGTGCCGTAGAAGATCGCGCAGGTGTTGGTGGGGGTCTGGGCGTGGGTGGAGGTGGCACTCCAGCCGCTGCCCGCCAGAGCAATCGTGACCGTGACCCCGGCCGACGGGCTGTAGGCATTGGTGCTGACCCCAGGGGTCCAGACCCCGCTGAAGTATGCGGTGTTGTCGGCGAAGTACCCTTCCTCCGCCGTGGCCAGATTCCGCAGGTCGGCTTTCATGGCGGCCAGGTACGCCTTCTGTTTGGTGGCTGCAAACTTCGGAATCGCGATCGCGGCCAGAATGCCGATGATGACGACGACGATCAGCAGCTCGATCAGGGTGAAGCCTTTCCGGTTCAACACGTGGTCCTCCTTGCGAGTGGGTGGTGGCCGAGACTCGATCCGGAAATTCAGATTCGATCGCGCCGGACCACGGACAACGCAACCTGGACGCCACGTGCCGCGACAATGTTCAACTCGTCACGCCGCTTCATGTTGAATTTTTTCGGAAATGTTAAGTGACCTATTCCACGTTCAGCGCACCGTGGAATTCTGCCGGACCGGAACTCGGCGATGGCCGAGTGCGTGGCTGGATTTCAACGAGGAGGAGTTGGGGTCGTGGGAAACGGTTGGGGAGGAGGCTGTGCCCGGAAGGCCTGCAGTTCTCCGAGGCCGGCGCCGAGGGCAATGCCGGCGTCCACCACGTCAGTGGCCGCCTGATTCCGGCCCAGGGTCAGAAGGCAGCCAGCCAGGCGGAGCCGGACTTCCCACCAGAGCGGCCGCAATTGAAGCGTCTGGGTAAAGAGCGGGGCCGCGGCCGGGCAGAATCCGTTGTCCTGATACCGAATGGCCAGGGTCCGCATGATGAAGGGATTGCCGGCGTACAACTCGACCGCCCGCCGCATGTGGCGCTCGCCATCGGCCGGTTTGCCGTGGGTGAACAGCCAGTCACCGTAGATCCATTGGGCCCAATAGCTCCGGGGTGCATCCAGGACGGTCTGGGCCCGGAGTCCGGCATCGGTGGCCCAGACTGGCTGGCGTCCGGCACTCCGGATCAATCCGGCCACGATCAGTACGGCCGGCAGCACGCCGGTCAGCCGGCGCTCCCGGGCTGAACTGGCGCGGGCCATCGCCAAGGCCGCCATTCCTCCCAGCAACAGCACCGCGCCAACCGAAGGGAGCATCATGGTGCGTTCGGCGAGGACCTGGCCCGAGGCCACCAGCAAATTGCTGGCGGGCAGCAATGCGATGGCAATCCATCCGGCCCCAAAGGCGCCCGGTGGCCACTTCCGCCGGAGCAGTATCACGGCTGCCACGCCCGCGCCGAGCAGGATCGAGCTGACGACCACGATCGGTTGAACCGTAGTGACCACCGCGGTTTCCAGTGGGGAGTAGTCGGCCTGCAGGTGGGCCGGCCAGAACAGCAGCCGGAGCCACTCGGGCACCAGGGCCAGGGCAGTCATGATCCGCTGAGCGGCGGTCAGTGGCAGCCAACTCAGCGCCTCGATATCGGTTGGCACATCGCGCAGGATCCAACTCCTCAAGGCCAGATACGAGACGCCCACGACCGCGAGGACGCCGAAGGAGGGCGCTAGGCTCCTGATCCGTGATACCCACGGCCGAGGGTCCTCCACCAGAGTGAGTTCGGCCAGCAGGAGGAGTGCGGGAAGTACGACACCGTGCTCCTTGCAGCCGCAGGCCGCGAGGTACAGCAGGCAGAGAACGAGAAGCCGGAGAGTGGTCAGCGAGTCGGCGGGCTGGGTCTTCCGCCACTGGAGGTACAGCGTCACCGCGACCACCACCGCCAGCGCGGCGGTCAGCTCGGACTGGCCAACCCCGTTGGCCACCGCTTCGACGTGCACCGGATGCACCGCGAACAGCGCCGCGGCCACGACGGCGGCCATTTCAGGAAGAATCCTGCGGGCCAAACCGAACACCGCCACTGACAGCCCGGCATACAGCAGCAGATTGACGAAATGGAAGATCCAGGCAGTGCCGCCGCCGACCGCCCATTGCAGGGCAAAGAGCACGATGGTGAGGGGCCGATACAACCCGCTGCCCCGGTCGGCCGGCCAGTACGGCTCGATGAATCGGTGCGCCAGCCCGGCCAGGGTATGGACGTGCGCGTTGCCGACGATGATGGCCTGATCGTCGTACACGAATCCATTATTAAGGCCGGTGATCGAGGCGGCGACCGCGAGCGCTGCGATGGCCAGGCCAAGCCACGCCCCACGTGACATTCTCACGCCGACCGGGCGGTCAGGGGTGGGCCGCCGCGGCACTGTCCACCGAACGCAGCGCCGCCTTGAACTCGGCTGGGCTCAGGCCGACCTCCAGTCCGGTATGGATCTGGACCCGGGCATCATCGTACCGTCCCAGTTGGAGCTGACAGCGGATCAGCCGCAGCCTGGTCCGCCACCGTTCCGGAGTAAGCGCCACGGACCGACCGAGGAATTCGACGGCCGGCGGGCAGAAACCGTGGTCCTGGTACCGCTGACCCAGCAACATGAGGATGTACGGGTTGTTGGGCTCGAGCTGAACCGCCAGTCGCATGTGCTGCTCGCCCTCTTTCAGGTGATCGGTGAAGTAGAGATAGTCACCGTACAGCCATTGAGCCCAGTAGCTCCGGGGCGCATCGATCACCATCTGCGCCTTGAACACCTCATCATTGGCCCAGACCGGCTGCCGCACCGCGCTCCGCAGCGCACCGGCGGTGACCACCACCGCGACCGCGGCCGACAGCACGATGGCCCTCGACCTTTGCCCGACCGGCTGCCTCAAAACCCATCTTTCGACCAGCACCGCGGCAACCGCCCCCACCACGAGCAGTGCCCCGACACTCGGCAGCATCATGGTCCGCTCCGCCAGCACGATGCCGGTCGGCAGCAGCAGATTGCTGCTGGGCAGCAGGGCGATCAGGGTCCAGCCAATGCCGAGGGCCAGCACCGGCTGCCTTTTCCGCTGGACCATGCCGATGGCGATGACCGCGAAGAGTGCGAGGGCACCGGCCAGGGCCCCGCCGTCGAGTGCGGTGATGACCCGGGTTTCCTGCGGGCTGTAATCGGCCTGGAGATGGGCGGGCCAGTACAGCAGCCGCAGCCACTCAGGCACCAGGCCAAACATCGTCAGTACCCGCTGCGAACTGCTGAGCTGCTGGAAGGTGAGGGCGCTCTGGTCGCCCACGAAATCACCCAGCACCGCGGTACGCACCGCCAGGAAACCGATACCCGCAGCGGCGAACAGCAGAAAGGCCGGCCGCAGTGACTGAACCCGTTTGGCCGGCAGCCTGGAATCGGGAACCACCGTCAACTCGGCGAGCAGCAGAATGGCGGGGAGTACGACGCCGTGCTCCTTGCAGAGACAGGCCACCAGATACAGCAGGACCAGCGTCCAGAGTTGCGAAACCGTAAGCTCGTCCTCTGGACGGGCCTTTCGCCAGCGGAGGTAGAGTGTCACTGCCGCCACCATCGCAATGCCGGCGGTGAGCTCCGCCTGTCCGACGAGGTTGCCGACTGCTTCGACGTGAACGGGGTGGACCGCGAACAACGCGGCCACGAGCCAGGCAGCCGTTTCAGGCAGCAGCTCAAGCGCGAGTCCGAACACCAGGGCCGAGAGCGTCGCGTACAACAGCAGATTGACCAGATGAAAAATCCACGGCGCCCCGCCTCCGACCAGCCATTGTACCGCGAAGAACAGGATGGTCAGCGGCCGGTAGAGCCCCCCGCCCCGTTCCCTGGGCCAGTAACTCTCGGCAAAGGCCTGCCACGGCGCGTGCAGGGTGTGGGCCCGGGGATTGATCAGGATGGCAAGGTTATCGTCGTACGCGAAGCCGTTGCCGAGCGAGGTCAGTGAAGAGGCCAACGCCAGTCCAACAATCGAGATGGCCAGCCAGTGATGCCGAGTCAGGGTCATGGCTTGGCGGTTCCCGCGGTGGCCAGACTGTCGGCATAGCGTTCGAGATTTCTGAACTGGCTGGCCATGAGCTGAGCCTGCTGGCCGCGCCGAGCCTCCGCTTTGGCCGCTGGGAAATCGCGGAGATCAAGCAGGCAGAGAATCAGCATCGTCCTGGTGCCCCAGCGGAGCTCATCGGACGGGGTGACGGCAATGGCCTGGCGGTACAGCGGCACGGCCCCCTGGCACCGCCCGGCATTCCGCAGGTCCCTGGCCATTTCCAGCAGCAAGCCGCTGTCTCGGTCATACAGCGAGTGGGCGATCTGCAATTCCCTGAAGCCCTGGTCCTTGTCGCCCTTGTCAAACAGCATCGAGCCATAGCCCCAGTGAGCCCGGTAACTGAGTGGTGCGTCAAGCGTCATCTGGTGGAACAGGGTCGGGTTGTCTTTCCAGACTGGCTGCCGCCAGCCACTCCAGATCAAGCCGGCAACCACGACAGCCCAGAGCGCGATGGGCACGATACGCCAACGGCGCGCAAGCGCATACGCCACCACCGCACCAAACACCATGCAGATCCCCACGCTGGGCAGGAACAGGGTACGCTCGGCGAGGGCGATTCCGGTCGGCAGCAGGAGGTTGCTGGTGGGGAGGAGTGCGATCGCAGTCCAGGCCAGGCCAACGGTGATGACGGGCTGGCTGCGCCGGACCACCAAGGCCAGGATCGCCAGCGAGGCGAGCAGCACCAGGCCGAGTATCTGGCCGGGACCGAAGACCGTGGCCAGCTCAAGCTCGCGGGGGCCATAGTCGGCCTGCAGATGGGCTGGCCAGCACAGCAGCCGGATCCAGTCCGGCACGATGGCGAGCATGGTGAGCCAGCGCTGCCCGGTGCTGATTCCGGTCATCCAGTAGGGCGGCAGATCGCCGGCCAGCGCGCCGAGGACCGTCGTGCGAACCGCAAAAAAAGCGATGCCGATCAGGGCCAATTGCAGGTAGAACCGGCGGAGGCCGGCAGTAAATGGCTGGCGTTTGAGCACCGTAAATTCAAAGGCGAGGAGCAGCGCTGGAAGCACCAGGCCGTGCTCCTTCGATAGGCAGGCCAGGAGGTAGAGCCCACTGATCGCGATCTCCTGCCGCACACCCAGCGGTCCGACTTCCCGGGCCCTGAGATAGAGCAGAACCGCCAGCAGCATCCAGAGTGCGGTCACGATTTCGGACTGGCCCACCACATTGGCTACCGCCTCGACATGCACCGGGTGCACGGCCCAGATCGCGGCTGCTGCAAAGGCGGCGGGGGCAGGCAGCAGGCGCCGGGCCACCAGTAGCACCAGAATTGCTACACAGGCATATAGGAGTACACTGACCAGATGGAAGGCCAGCGGTTGGCCGCCCTGGGCTGCCCATTGCATGGCATACAGCAGAATGGTGACCGGCCGGTAGAGCCCGACGCCGACTTCAGGAGGCCAGTACTGTTCGGCGAAGCGGTGCCACGGCTGTGCGAGGGAATGGACGTGGGGGTTGTTGACGATGATGTGCACGTCATCGTAGGCGAATCCGTTGCCGAGGCTGGTGACGGAGGCCGCCAGCGCCAGCAGGGCTATGACAGCCACGGCGGCGGGACCCGCGACCGCAATGCGCGATCCGGTCGGCTCAGCGGCCATGATGATGCGGACTGGAAATGAAGAGGATACCTCGGGGTGAACTCGGGCTTGACGGCTCTCGCTCCCTCCGAATAAATACCGGGCACACTCGCCCAGCAATCGCAGCGCGGTCCGATGCGCGCCTGCCCACCCGTCCACCGGCCGCCGCACCCGGCCTACTCTGGCATTCATGACACTCGCCGCCGGGCAACCGTTCAGTGCCGCTGCTCTGCCAGGGACCGAGCTCGAGCTCTCGATCGTCATGCCCTGTCTCAACGAAGCGGACACCCTGGCCAGCTGCGTCGGCAAGGCGCGCCGGGCCATGGCGGAGGCGGGCATTGCCGGTGAAGTGATCGTGGCAGACAACGGCAGCACCGATGGCAGCCAGGCCATTGCCGAACGTGAAGGTGGGCGGGTGGTCCCCATCGCGATGCGGGGTTATGGCAGTGCGCTGATGGGCGGGATTGCGGCGGCCCGTGGACGATATGTCCTGATGGGCGATGCGGATGACAGCTATGACTTCCTGGAATCGGCCCGGTTCCTGGGCCCGCTCCGGGCGGGCGCGCAGCTGGTGCAGGGTTGCCGGCTGCCATCCGGCGGGGGGACAGTAGCGCCGGGCGCCATGCCCTTCCTGCACCGCTGGTGGGGCAATCCGATGTTCTCGGCCATGGCGCGGAGATGGTACGGTGCGCCGATCCATGACATCTACTGCGGCATGCGGGCATTCCGCCGCGACCTGATCGAGCCGCTGGACCTGCGATGCACCGGGATGGAATTTGCCACCGAGATGATCATCAAGGCGACGATCCACGGGGCCCGGATCACCGAAGTGCCGATCACGCTGCACAAGGACGGACGCACCACCCACGCCCCGCATCTCAGGACCTTCCGCGATGGCTGGCGGACGCTGCGGTTCTTCCTGATGTACAGTCCGCGCTGGCTGTTCCTGATGCCGGGGCTGCTGCTGGGATTCGCCGGATTGCTCTGCTATGCCCTCGCGCTGCCCCAGGTGACCATTGGCCGGGTGACCTTCGATGTGCACACCCTGCTGTTCGGCAGCCTGGCCATCATCTGCGGGTTCCAGTCGATCCTGTTCGCGGTGATGACCAAGACCTTCGCCGCCACCGTCGGCATGCTGCCGATGGATCCACGGCTGTCACGAGCCTACGCGCTGCTGAATCTGGAGCGGGGGCTGATCGTCGCAGGGCTGACGATGGTGCTGGGGCTGGCCCTGCTCGGGGTGGCCATTGCCCAGTGGGTGGCGGTCGATTTCGGCGCGCTCAACTACGCCCGCACCATGCGGTGGGTTATTCCGGGCGTGACTCTCACGACGTTGGGCTGGCAGGCCATCCTGTCCGGCTTCTTCCTGTCGATACTCGGGCTCAGTCGGAGGTGAGTTGGGACCACCGTGATTGACCCAGGCCTCATCGTGCTACTGCTGGTGGTGCTGATTCCACTGGCGGCGTGGCTGGCCGCCCGCTGGCCGGCCCAGCACACCGCAGCCGCGGAGCGGTGGCTCGATGGGGCCGCCGCTCCGGTTGTGCTCGGCCTGATCAGCGGGCTCACCCTGTGGTGGACCTGGGGCAGCCTCCATCCGGTGGAGGTCATCCACGACGAGACGGCCTACCTGCTTCAGGCTGCCATGCTGGCGCACGGCCGAATGGCCGGACCGCCACGCCCGCTGCCGGAGTTCTTCGAACAGTTCCAGGTCTTTGCCTCGCCGGTGCTGGCGGCCAAGTATCCGCCCGGCTTTGCCCTGGCGCTGTTGCCGGGCATCTGGCTCGGCCTGCCGGGTTTGATGCCGGTGATGATGATCGGACTGAGCGGCGGGCTGATCTTTGCGTTGGCCAGACGGCTGGCCGGTTCGGGAGTGGCGTTGCTGGCCTGGCTCTGCTGGCTGCTGGCGCCGGGCAGTATTCCGTTCAGGCATCTGATCATGTCGGAGACGCTGACCACCACTCTCTGGCTCGGTGGCTGGTGGGCGCTGCTCGAATGGCGGCAGCAGGGTTCGGCCCGCTGGCTGGTGATCGCGGCGGGACTCGGGGCCTGGTGTCTGCTGACCCGACCGCTGACCGGCCTGGCCTACGTGGTGCCGCTTGGCATTGCGGCAATTACGATCGCGGCCAGACGCGGATGGATGCATCAGCTGCCTGCCGCGATGGCGGTTGGCGCTGGGGTGCTCTCGATCCTGCTCTGGCAGAATCGAGTGGTGACCGGCAGCTGGGGACAGACCGCCTGGACCCATTACACCGCCGTATATGCGCCGAGCGATCATTTCGGGTTCGGAGTCGACTCGACCCCGCCGCAGCGTTCGCTGCCACCCGACTTCCAGGACTATGTCTGGTATTACGGCGAGTTCCACAAGGGATTCGAGCCGGCTAATCTGCCGGCCATTTTCGTGGAGCGATCAACCCAGGTGCTGCAGGCGGCATGGGGTCCGGCAGTCCCGATTGCCGCGGTACTGGCCGGGCTTGGTCTGGCCGCGAGTGGACCTCCGCTGCTGCTGGCCACTGGCACTGCCCTGCTCCTCCTCCTGGTCCACCTCGGCTTTGCGCATCCCGCCGAGTGGAGCATCTACTATGAGGAAACGCTGCCGATCCTGGCGATACTTACCGCCCTGGGCACAGCCCGGGTTATCGGATTGATCGGTGCCCGGGTACGGCGGGAGGCACCGCAGCCCGGTGCGGACCAACGGACGGTTCCGGCGCTGCTGCTGCTGTCGGCGGTACTAGTGCTGTATGCCCCTTCTCACCTGACGGCCGCGCGATTGAACGACCGACTGCTGTCCGAATACCACCGGCAGTTTCGCCGGCGCGTGGTCGAGCTGCCCGGCCGGACCATCGTATTCGTGCGCTACGCGAAGAACCACATCTTCCACCGCAGCCTGATCAGCAACCCGGCAGACCTGGCCGATGCCCGGAGCTGGATCGTGTACGACCGGGGCGTGGACAATGCGCGATTGGAACGGATAGCACCCGATCGGGTCTCGTATCTGTACATCGAGCGAGGGGACAGCCTGCGATTGCTCACTCCCGGCGATACCCTCACCACGCGATGACTTCTCTCCTCCCCTGCCGATGAGCATCGTGTGAGTCTGCTCTATACCGCGGGGCCGCTGCTGCTCCCCTTGGGGCTGGTGCTGACCGCCGCCCTGGTGGCGGCGCACCTGCCACTCCAGGATGGAGGGTGGATCGAGCGGTTGGGCGGCGGGCGTTGGGCGCCGTGGATAGCCGGCGCCGTCACCACCCTGGTGTGCGCGGTGATCTGGGGCTCGCCCGCGCCGGTGGCCATCATTCATGATGAGGCCGCTTACCTGCTGCAGGCTCGGCTGCTGGCGGCGGGACATCTGGTCGGCCCCGGGCGCACCCTGCCAGAGTTTTTTGAGCAATTTCACGTTTTCGTGACACCGGTCCTGGCCGCCAAGTATCCGCTGGGCTTCGGGCTGGCACTGGTGCCGGGCATCTGGCTGGGCTGGCCGGCGCTGATGCCGCTGCTGTTCAACGGGCTGGCCGGCGGTCTGCTGTTCGCGCTGGTGCGCCGACTGTCCGCGCCGGGCTGCGGCGCACTGGCCTGGCTGCTTTGGCTGCTGGCGCCCGGCACGATCACCTATCACACCGCGTATCTGTCGGAAACGCTGTCGGGCCCGCTCTGGCTGCTGGCCTGGTGGGCGCTGCTGGAGTGGCGGCTCACCGGCGAGCGCCGGTGGCTGGTGGGATTGAGCGTGGCGGTCGCGGCCTGTGCGCTCACCCGGCCGCTCACCGCGGTGGCGCTCGCGATACCGACCGGGCTGGTGGTGTTGATGGGGGTGTACCGGCGGCAGCGCTGGCTCGACCTGCTGGCAGCCGGCGCGGCGGGGCTGGTGGTAATCTCTCCGCTGTTCTACCAGAACTATCGGGTCACCGGAGACTGGCGGGTGACACCGTGGGAGCGGTATGCCGATATCTATGCCCCGGTGGACCGCCCCGGTTTCACGATCGATTCAGCCCCGCCTCAGCGGGCCCTGCCCAAGGACATGCGGGACTACATCGTGACCTTCACCGAACCGCATGTCGGGTTCGTGCCGCGCAACCTTCCGGGAATTTTTGTGGAACGGTCTCATCAAGTGCTGCACGACGCCTGGGGCGAATGGCTGCTGCCACTGGCGCTGTTCGCGGTGCTCGGGCTGATGGCCTCGGGCCGCGAGCTCTGGTTCGGCATGGCCTCGGCGCTTTCGCTGGTCCTGGTACATCTGGTCTTTGCCCATCCGCTCAACTGGAGTCTGTATTACCAGGAAGGCCAGCCCCCCCTGGCTGCGGTCACCGCGACAGGGCTGGCGGTGGTGGCGGGGTCGCTGGCCAACCGGATGGGGCGGCGGGGAGCCAGCCCCGCCATCACTCCGCGGGGTACGCTGGCGGTCTGGCTGATGGTCGGGTGTGCGGTGGCCACCGGGGTGCCGATCGTCCGTGCCGCACGCGAGCGGGAAGTCCACGTCTCCGCCTACCACCAGGCCTTTCACGATCTGATTTCGGGCCTGCCCGGGCCGAGCATCGTGTTTGTGCGCTACTCCAGGGTCCACCCGTTCTGGAACAGCCTGATCGACAACCCACCCGATCTTGATCGAGCACCAACCTGGCTGGTCCATGATCGGGGTACCGAGAATCATCGCCTGATCGAGCTGGCGCCCCGTCGGACGCCATACCTCTACGTGGAGCAGCGCAAGGAACTGATCCAGCTCAATCCGGACGGGAGCCCGGCTTCCGGGCAATGAGCAGCATGGCCGAGGTGGCGCTGTGCAGCCCGGCACGCACCAGATCCAGCAGCGTGGCCGCCGAGTAGGCCAGGCCAGAGCGCTCTGGAGGGTCGAGGACAGCCGCCAGCGGTGGGTGAGGTGAAGCGCCATAGCGCAGCCGGTGGTGCAGGGACCGGAGCCAGGCGCCAGGATTGGGCTGATAGTGAATGGCCACCAGATCGAGGCCGGCGGCCGTCACCAGCTTGGTCAGAGTGTCCGGGGTAAACAGGTGCCAGTTCCGCGGCATCTGATAGCCGCCCCAGTAGCGCTCTCGAAACAGCCGTGCGTCCCAGCTATCAAGACTGGGCGTGACCAGAGCCAGGACACCGCCCGGCGCGAGCCATTGGCTGAGCCGCCGAATGATCAGGTCGGGCCGCTCGACCTGCCCCACTCCATGCCGCAGGGTGACCAGTTCGATGCTGGCGGCCGGAATTCCGCTGCAGCGATCGGCCGGTTCGTCAAAAATCTGGTACCCCTTCCCCCGGAGCGATTCGGCCGATCCCGGGTCAGGCTCCAGACCGAGAATCCGCCCGGGTTTCACCCCTTGCGCGGCCATCAGATCAAGCCAGCGCCCATTGCCGATGCTGGCGTCCAGGTAGCTTTCCGGAGGAGTGATCAGGTGGCGCCGCAGGTGCTTGAAGCTTCGCTGATCGAGCCACCGACTTATCCGGCGGGCCAGTGGAGAAGCCTGGCCGGGGGGGGTGGCAGGATGAATGATGCCGAGGGTGTCGGTGCGGGGACGGGGATGCAGACGGACATGATCGCATAGTGCGCAGGCCACGAAATGCCACCGATTGCGGCAGGTGCGCAGATCGTAATCGTAGCCCTCAGCGAATGGATTCCATTCCCGGCTGCCACAGACCACACAACTCTCAACCGGTTCAACCGGGATTCGGGGAATGCCAGGGTCATCGAACCCGGGAGGCAGCGCGGTGGCGGAGACTAGCGGAGGCTCGGGAGTGGTCATCGGAATCGGGCGCCGAAGCTCACGGCCGATTGCGGTTGGGTGGGTCCGCGGACAGCGGAACAATCCGGCGCTGGGCCTCCAGATACCGGAATGGGCTGCGATCCGGCGCGAGGCGGAGCAGGCGCTCGTTGTCATTGCCCCGGTCGTAGACGATCCAGATCGGTGCCTGGACCGGATCGGGGGAATTGGCTACCAGGCTGAACTGGGCCTGGTGTTCGCCGGCATAGTGAACGAACACGATCGAGTGGGCCGGCACCCGCTCCAGAGCCCGGTGAAACGGGTCGGTCACAAAACTGTTGGCCCGATGCAGACTGGCCGCCTGGTCCATCGCCGCCGGGAAACGCCAGAGCAGCAGCGCGACCGCGGCGGCCATGCCAATGCGGTGAAGATTCCTGCCCTGGGCGGTTCCAGCCGACCAGCGCCATTCGGTGAGCCGGTGGCAGCACGTCGACCAGCCCAGCGACGCCAGCGCGGCCAGAACCGGAAGCGATTCGAGGTAATAGATGGTCCAATCAGGGGTGTGGGCGTAGAGCAGATGGACCACGATGAGCAACAGCGCGGTCACGGCGCCGAGCACCAGCGGGCCGCGGGCCATCGCCAGCCCCAACAGGAGGAAGATTCCAATCATCACGGGAACCGCCGGCGACAACCCCTGCTCGATTGCCTTGGCCCGTTCAACCAGGGTTGCGGGCAGGTGGCCGAGGGTATGGCCGGCGTGAACCGCCTGGAACTTCTCCGAGATCTGGCGGAGATCAGGCGGCAACTCGCGCTCGGGCTGGCCCGCCCGGAGGCCGAAGCCCATGACATCGAATGGCAGGTAGAGGCGGGTATACAACGAATATGGAGAAAGCCGCCACGAGCCCGTCACCAGCCGGTTGTGCAGCGGCAGCAGCGCCACGATCAGGGTACCAGCGACGATTGGCAGCGCCAGCAGCCGCCAGCGCCGCTGACGGGCCACCGCGGCCAGCACCACCACGCCGATCGGCGCCGCGTAGACTAGAGCGGTGAGCGGGCGGGTAATGGCGCAGCACCCTGCACAGATGGCGACGGCGACGAGAAACCGATCCCGGCCGGAATCACGCCAGCGAAGCAGTGCCCACCATCCCAGCAACCAGAACGCCCCGCTCAGTAGCTCCGAGAAGTAGGCCGCTCGATAGCGCAGATTGTCCGGGGCCATCATCCAGAGCACCGTGGCGAGCAGGGCGACCAGTGGCCCGGCGGTCCGTCTGGCCAGCACAAAGAGCAGACTGGCTGACAGCCCCGTCAGGAGCAACGGTATCAGCGCCGGCCAGCCGAGCCAGATTCCGGGGACCATGGCCAGAGCAAAGCCGGGGGGATATTTCGGGGCCAGGACCGGAGTGACAAGCACGTGAGCCTGCTCGAAGAACTCAGGCAGGGGCGGTGACGGCGCGGCAGCCAGGCCACGGGCAAAGAGCTGGGCCTGCAGCAGGTACGCCGCTTCATCGTGAAAAATTGGCAGTGGATCCAGTGAGCCCCAGACCACCCAGAGCGTGAAAACAGCCGAAACGCCGAGCATTGCCGGCGCTCCGTCGTCCGCCAGCCGATCCAACCAGCGCGGCCCTGAACCAGCACGGGCTTCCCGGGCCAGAATCGCCGTCGCCGAGATGAGCAGTAACAGCATGACCACCGACTGGGTCATGGCCGCCCGCCGCGAGGCACCGGCGCGCCTGCAGTCGCGGCCCGCTCGGGAACCGCAAGCGCGGCCAGAAAATGGAGCGACCGCCCGAACAGCAGCGAGAACGGCCAGGGATAGAGGGCCAGTCGCTCATCCCACGATCGGACCGTGGTGCCGAGTTCGGCACCGGCGGCTCGCCACCGCTCTCGGCTCCAGTAGTTGTATGGCAGCGCCACGCCGTGGGCCGCGTTGCCGACGTAGTCCATCAGCCGCAGGGTCAGCCGATCGAGCCGATTCTGCTGCAGGTGATCCTTGATGATCACTGCCTGGCTGGCCACCCGGACCGCCTCCCGCAACAGCCGGTCGGGATCGGAGGCATGATGCACCACATCCACCAGCAGCACGACGGCCACCGCGCCGGATTCGACGGGAATCGTGAGACCGTCGAACCATTGCACCGGGATGGCCGGATGGGGCCGGACCAGCACGTCGAGGCCGGTGACGGTGAGATCGGGCCGCAGGGCCATGAGGGTCAGGGCCAGCTTCCCATCGCCACAGCCCACATCGAGCACGGTCGCGCCGCGGGGGCAGAGTTCGGCCACCCGATCGGCCAGCACCCGGGCCCGTCGCGACAGCAAAAACCTGCCGTGCAGTGAGCCGACGATGGTCATGCGGTTCGGCTGCGGATCGGGTGGCCAATCATGGAGAGGCCTGGGCCATCGGCTGGCTTTCCTTCAGCCAGACCGCACGGAGCGAGTCCCGGGATACCAGATAAAAGGACGGCGACACGGCCTCGGCGGAAGTTGCCGGCTTGAGCAGATACACGGCGCGGTCGGGCAGCGCCTGCAGCAATAGAGAATCACGGCCGTGCAGGTCGCGCAGGTACAGATTGTCGCTCCGGGACAGCAGCAGCGGTGGAAACAGGGTGAATCCCTGCTGGTCTTCCCACTGCCGGGCCTTGCAGATCAGCGAGTACGGACGCCCTGGCAGGTAGCGGGCAGTCGGATCCGGCGAGTAGGGTGATCGATCGAGCCGCCGCTGATCCGCCAGCGCGGGAGCCAGGTGCTCGATCAGTCCGGCGGCGGATTGGTGCCGCGCTTCTGCCCAGGTCAACGCGGTCTCCAGCTCGCACTGATCCAGGTTGGCGTAGAGAAATTCGGCTTCGCTCCGAGTCACTCCCAGCGCCCAGAGCCGGGCGAGCAACTGCGCCCCCCAGCTTTCCCGAACCAGCACCAAGGCATGCCGCACACCGGCCAGGGCGGCGGCGCGGTCCGGATCCCATCGCATGGTCTGCAACCCGCCATGATATTGCCGAGCGCGCGCGGGCACAGCGATCCCGGCGGCCATGCAGCAACTCACCGCTCCGCCCCAGGCCACCGCCCGCCATGTCAGGGTCCGGCCCCAGCGCAGCCGCACCTCGGCAAATGCGCGCGCGGTCCACAGAGCCGCGACCGGCACCAGCGGAAAAACCAGGCGGGGGCCCAG
>JBDTTF010000150.1:0-23117 GCA_039930765.1 Gemmatimonadota bacterium
AGAAGATGGCCACCGGCGACGACGACAAGGGTCGGAAGGGTTCCCGCGGCCCCGATGATCCGAAGCGGCTGGCGGGGCAGTTCCAGGAGCTGGCCGCCACTCGGGCAGTCCTTGCCGAGAATCAGCTGCGGGAGGTGATGGTCGATTTCTGGACCAATCACTTCAATGTGGTGCTCACCAAGGGCGCCGACCGCTATCTGTTGCCGGGTTACATCGAGACCACGATCCGGCCGCACGCCATGGGAAAATTCGGTGACCTGCTTGTCGCCGTGGCACACAGCCCCGCCATGCTGTTCTATCTCGACAACGTCCGCAGCGTGGCGCCAGGCAGTGAACCACCGGCGCTGTCGCGGGCGCGAATGCGCCGCTTCCAGAATCCCCGGGTGGATTCGATGCGGGCCAAGCTCCCCACCGGCATCAACGAGAACTACGCCCGGGAAATTCTCGAACTTCACACCCTCGGGGTTGACGGCGGTTATACCCAGCAGGACGTCATCAACACCGCACGGATCCTGACCGGCTGGAGCATGGAACGCCCGGAAAAGGGAGTCGGTTTCGAGTTCCACGACTGGGCCCACGACCCCGGCGAAAAGCTGGTGCTCGGCGTCCGGTTCCCGTCCGGCCATGGCGAGGACGAAGGGGAACGGCTGCTCCGGATGCTGGCCGACAACCCCGCCACCATGCACCATGTGAGCGCCAAGCTGTGCGCCCGGTTCGTGAGTGACCAGCCCAGCGACGGCTGCGTCGACGATGCGGTACGGGCGTGGCAGGAATCGAAAGGGGACATCCGCAAGATCCTGCTCGCCATCTTCCGCTCACCGGATTTCTGGGCTCCCAGCGGAGTCGGTCACAAGTTCAAGACTCCGCTCGAATTCGTGGTCAGCTCCGCCCGCGCAGTGGGTGCCATTCCCGACACCGCCCCGATCCTGGCGCAGACCGTCGCGCGGCTCGGTCAGCCGCTCTTCATGCAGGCCTCACCAGCGGGATATCCGGAGTCACAGGGAGAATGGGCCAACAGCGGCGCGCTGCTTGATCGGATGAATGTGGCCACGGCACTCGCGTCGGGCCGGCTGGGCCGCCTGATGCCCAGGCTCGACCTGCTGGCGCCGGGTGTCATGCTGCCGGCCGATCTGGTCAACGCCATCTCGGCGCGACTGTTCGCCAACGGTCTGTCGGCCCACTCGGTGGAGGTCATCACCCGTGAGGCGGGCGATCCGCCACCGGGCACCGACGCGCGGGCCTACGCCATCGGCCTGGCCCTTGGCGGCCCCGAATTTCAGCGCCAATAAACGGAGCATCGATGCCCATCTCACGCAGAATCTTCGTCAAGGCCGGCGCCCTCGCGCTGGTCAGCTTCGGCGCGGACCCGGTGTTCCTCGACCGGGCGGCCTGGGGCATGACCCGTCCGTCCGGACGCGGCGGCAAGGGACCGATCCTGGTCTGCCTGTTCCAGCGCGGCGCCGTCGATGGACTCAGCATGGTGGTGCCTCACGGCGAGGACGCCTATTACGCCGAGCGGCCGAGGATCGCAATACCACGAAACCAGGTGGTGGATCTCGATGGACATTTCGGGCTGCATCCGGCGCTGGCGGCGCTCAAGCCGCTCTGGAGCAACGGCAGCCTGGCTGCGATTCACGCCATCGGGTCGCCCGACAGCACCCGGAGCCACTTCGATGCCCAGGATTACATGGAGTCGGGGACGCCAGGAGTGAAATCGACCAGTGACGGCTGGCTCAATCGCTACTGCCAGCATCAGCAGGAGCACGCCTCGACCCCGTTTCGCTCAGTAGCGTTCGGCCCCGAGCTGCCCCGGATTCTTTCGGGCTCGTCATCGGCGCTGGCGATCAACGATCTGCAGGCATTCGGTATTCGGGGCGGGGGCGGCGCGAGGGACCGGCTCACCAAGGCATTCGAGGCGCTCTACCAGGACCAGGCCACCGACCTCGTGGCCAGCTCGGCGGCTGAAGGATTCGAGGCCGCGCGGATGCTGCGCTCGGTCGATCCTGGTCACTACCAGCCGGCCAACGGTGCCGACTATCCCAAGGGAAAGTTCAGCAAGTCGATGCAGCAGATTGCCCAGTTGATCCGGGCAGATGTCGGGGTGGAAATCGCGTTTGCCGATGTGGGCGGGTGGGATACCCATGTGAACCAGGGCAACAGCGACGGTCAGCTGGCGGGGCGGCTCACCGAGTTCGGCGGGGCGCTGGCGGCGTTTGCCACCGACCTCGGCGACCGTATGGCGGATGTGATCGTGCTGACGATGTCGGAGTTTGGCCGCACTGTGAAGGAAAACGGCAGCAGCGGCACCGACCACGGCCATGCCACCGCCATGCTGGTGATGGGCGGCCCGGTCCACGGCGGCCGGATGCTCGGCCGCTGGCCAGGACTGGCCCCCGAGGCCCGGTTCGAGGGCCGCGATGTGGCAGTGACCACCGATTTCCGCGATCTGTTCGCCGAACTGCTGAGCCGGCACCTCGGCGCCACTGACCTGGCCGGGGTCTTCCCCGGCTTCTCGGTCAGCCCGAGCCGATTTCCGGGCGCGGTGCGCTGAGCCGCTCGATCACCGAATCGAGTTCGGTGAGCTCGAACGGTTTTTCCAGCACCGGGCGCGCGGCCTGGCGGAGAAACGCTGCCACGTCGGTCGAGACCACGTCCCCGGTGATGAAGACCAGCCGGGAGACCAGGTCGGATCGCTCCGCCATCAGTTGATCGTGCAGGTCGATGCCCGACATCCCCGGCATCTTGAGGTCCGACAGGATCAGGTCGAAGTCGTCGAACCCGCTGCGCCGCAGGATCTGCAATCCCTGCTCGCCATCCTCCGCTTCGACCACCTGCCAGCCGCGCCGCTCGAGAAAACGGCGCAACGGTGACCGGACCGGGGCTTCATCATCTATGATCAGGGCCCGCCGTTGAGTGGCTGGCAATGGTCGCTCCTCCACCGGGTGTGTCCGCTGCTTGCCAGGCCCCAGCGGAATCTCCGCGGTGACCCGGGCCCCCCGCCCCGGCGGCGCGATGTTTTCCGCCACCAGGGTTCCGCCGTGATGCTGGATGATGCCCAGTGCCACCGGCAGTCCGAGTCCGCTGCCGCGCCCGATCGGTTTGCGGGTAAAGAACGGATCGAAGATCCGTGACAGCAGCAGCGGCGGGATGCCGGGACCGTTGTCCTCGACTGCCAGCACCAGGCGGCTGTCCCTGACCGACAGCACCACCCGCACCCGGCCGCCGCGCCCCGCCGCCTCGATGGCGTTGAGTGTCAGGTTGGCGACAACCTGTTCCAGAGCCACCGGATCAGCCATCAGGGACGGGATGGTCGGGGGGGTGACCAGCGTGAGGGTGACCTGGCTGCGTTCAGCCTCCGGCCGGACCTCCTCCACCGCCCGCGCGACCGCGGTGGTGGGCGCCGTTTCCTGCCGCTGTCCTTCCCCGCCCCGGATGAAGTAGACCAGGTTGCGGGTGATCAGCCGGCAGCGCTGGGCCTGCTCGTGAATCACCGCCAGCACCGAACGCTTGTGGCCGGTCGGCTCCTGCTCCAGCAGATCCCCCACCGCCGCCAGGATGGCCGCCAGCGGGTTGTTGAGCTCGTGGGTGATGCCCGAGACCAGCCGGCCCAGCGCCTCGGTCTTCTCGAACTGGGACAGACGCTGCTGCAGTTCCAGCCGCTCGGCCTCGGCCTTTTCCCGGCCGGTGATATCCCGGATGACCAGCAGCCGGTGAGTCGCGCCGCCGAGCGAGAGATCGGCGCTGGACGCCTCGATGCGGAAAGTACTCGCGTCGGCCCGGATGCCCAGCATGGCCCGGTTGGGCACCTCACCGGTGGGGGGCGCGGCCAGCCAGGCCGCCAGCGCGAGCCGCTCGCTCTCCGCTACGCACTGTGCGAATGGCCGGCCGGCCACCGACTCCTCGGCCGAGGCGAACATCTGGTCGGCCGCGGCATTGCTGAGGGTGATGAATCCCTTGCCGTCGAGCAGGACGATGGCATCCATCGCCCCGCGAATCACCGCCGAGAGCCGTTCGCCTGACGAGGCCAGTTCGCTCAGCCGCCCGGCCCGCTCCTCCTCGACCTCGCGCTCGGCCTGTTCGTTGATCATGACCACCAGCCCGAAGGCCAGCAGCATTTCCATCACGGTATCAATGAAGGGATTGGCCCGGAGCAGCCCCCAGAACGGGTTGCCGTATCCGGCCTCGAGCCGATGCAGCCAGTTGAGCAGGAATCCGGCGCCGTAGGCAAGCCAGAGCACTGCGGTGAGGAAACAGACCAGGATGGTCAGCTTGGATCCGATGCTGCGCCGCTGCGGTGGCAGCTTCATCAGGACGAACCCGCACCCCGCCAGGGTCGGTGCCACGATGACCGCCTGCACGATCACAATCTGATTGAGGGTCTGCAGGATGAAGACGGTGGCCAGGGTCAGGATGGCCAGTGCCAGCGCCGCGGATCCGACCACGGCGCGATGGACCGTGACCCCGATGAAGTCAAGCGCGCCCACGACCAGCAGTCCGCTGAACAGCAGTTTGCAGAAGAGATAGCCGGTGTAGCAGAGCAGGAGGACCGCGGTGATCCGGGTCGGCACGCCGAGTACCGGACCGCTGTTCGGCAGGAGATAGCTGGCCACCACCCCACCGATACCGCCGGCCAGGGCCACCAGGGCCCAGCTCCAGGCCACGGTGTAGGGGCGCCGGCCGGCCCGGCGGCTGAGGAGAAAGAACAGGCCGGCCAGCAGCACAGCCACCGAGGCCTGCACGATCGTGCCGATGAAGGCCACGACCGCCGTCACTTCATATTTGCTCAGATCAATCATCAGACCCGGGGCGACCCGGGACGATCGGCAGGCCGGCGCCCTGCCAGCCGCCGAAACCGGCGGAGAGATTGGCCACCGCCCGGTGGCCGGCCGCCTGCAGCAGGCTCACACCGATGGCGGAGCGGCCACCGCCCTGGCAATGGACCACCAGCGGACGGTCGACGGGAATGTCCGTGAGGCGCTCGGGCAATGATCCGAGCGGGATGTGGCTGGCACCGGCCAGGTGGCCGGCATCCCATTCGGCCTGACTGCGGACATCGAGCACCATCACCTCGTTCCGTTGGAGCCGGTCAGACAGTTCAGCCACCGAAAGCTGTGCCGCGGTCTGCAGCGGCCCCTCCTGCGCCGTCCAGGTTTCCAGCACCTCGGGGCCAAAGGCACCCGCGAGCCGTGACAGTCCGATCATCATCAGGTCCTGCGCCGCGTGGTCCAGCACCGCTCGGCCTCGCTCATCAGCGATGAGGTAGAACTCACGGTCAAAGGGAATCAGCGAGCCGGCCCAGGTGGTGAAACTCTTGTTGAACGGAATGCTGATCGTGCCCGGCACATGCCCGGCGGCAAACGCCGCGGCGCCCCGCAGGTCAACCACCATGGCACCGGCGGCCAGCAGCGGCTTGAGCCGCTGCTCCGGCAGCAGGCTTGGGGAGCGCTGGTCACCCAGCAGCGGCGGACCATCCCGGTTGATCCGCTTCATCTCGCCGAAATACCTGGGCGGCTCCGGCAGCCCGATCAGTGCCTGACGGACGAACTCCGCCTCATCGGCGATCTGCAGGGCCCAGTTGTAGCGTAACTCGTAGCCAACCGTGGTCTGTGGCATCGAGCTCATCCCCTTGCCGCAGGCCGAACCGGCGCCGTGGCCGGGCCAGACCTGGAGATGTTCGGCCAAAGTACGGAACCGCTGCAGGCTCCGGAAGAGGACTCGGGCCCCGGCGTCGGCGGCATTGGCCACCCCCGCGGCCCGCTCGAGCAGGTCGGGCCGCCCAACATCACCGGCGAACACAAAATCGCCGGTCACGATGCCGATCGGGCCATCCGCCCCGGCCGTGTCGGTCACCAGGAAAGAGAGGTGCTCCGGCGTGTGACCCGGGGTGTGCATGGCCACCAGCCGGACCCGCCCGACTTCAATGCTGCTGCCATCGGTAAGCGGCACGGCGCCCGCATCAGTGGCGTAGCGATACTGCCAGTCGGCGCCACCCTCATCGGAGAGGTACAGCGTGGCACCGGTGCGGGAGACGAGTTCCCGCGCGCCCGATACGAAGTCGGCATGAATGTGGGTCTCGGTCACCGCCGAGATCCGAAGTCCTGCCTGGTCCGCGGCGGCGATATACTGTTCGACCCGGCGATTGGGGTCGATGATTACCGCCTCACCGGATGCACTGCAGCCGATGAGAAAACTGGCCTGGGCCAGCGAGTCGTCGTAGAAGCGAGTCAGGATCATAGTTATCGGGGATCAGGTCAACCTCCAAGATAGCTGACACCCCGATGTGACGATGGCCTGTGACCCGTCGCACATCGCTGAGGTATGGATTCTCCATGCTTCCGAGTGGCTGGAGACGGGACTACACTGTGTCATGATTCGATTGATGCTGGCCGGTGCCGGTTACGCTCACCTCTTCGTGCTCGAAGCGGCCGCGCGTGGCGCATTTCCGGGGACCGAGATCGTGGTGGTCGGCGTGGAGGAACCACTGGGCTACATCGGGATGCTGCCGGGTGTGGTGGCGGGGCGTCTGCCGGTCAACGCAGCGACGATTGATCTCGGTCGCCTGGTGGAGCGCGCCAGGGGCAGAATTGTGCGCGGCCGTCTGCGGCGTGTGGACCCGGCCCAGAGCGAAGTGATCCTGGAGTCGGGTGAAAAGCTGGGCTACGACCTGCTGTCGCTGTCACTGGACGGAACGCCGGCTGGATTCAATCTGCCTGGCGTGGCGGATCAGGCGCTGACGGCCCGGACGTTGTCGGCAGCCGTGGCCCTCGGCGAAGCCCTCGACCGGGCCGCGGTGCAGGACGCCACCGAACCGCTCCGGGTGGTGGTAGTTGGGGGTGGACCGGTCGGGGTGGAGCTCGCCCTGGCCGCCAGGGCCAGGCTCGACCAGCGCGGGGCGGCGCTGGCCGCCGTCAGCATCATCGAAGCCGGTCACACCGTGCTTCCGGTGGCGACCAGCCGGGCCCAGGCCGAAACCAGGATCATGCTACGGGCCGCGGACATCACGCTGCGGCCGACCACCTCGGTCGCGGCGGCCGGAGCCGGGCATCTCACGCTGGTCGGTGATGGAGTGCTGCCGGTCGATCTGCTGATCTGGGCCACCGGCTCCGCTGCTCCAGCGCTGTTCCGCGAATCCGGCCTGCCGACTGAATCCCACGGATTTCTGCTGGTTGACGAGACGCTGCGGGTACCGGGACAGCCGAAGATTCTGGCCTCCGGAGAGGGAGCGGTGCTCGAGGCCTGGCAGAACGCGCCAAAATCGGCGGTGTCGGCCGTCCGCCAGGGCAGGGTGCTGACGGCCAATCTCGCGATGCTGGCGGCCGATCCTGATGGCAAGCCGCGGCTGGCCCGGTTCCGCCCGCGCGGCCGGACCCCGGCACTGTTCGGGGCCAACGCCGGCCAGGCCATCCTGAGCTACGATGCGCTGGTGGTGCGCGGTGCCTGGGTGCTGAAATTGAAGGACGCCCTCGACCGGCGGTTCGTGCAGCGGTTTGCCCAGTAATAATTGAGGCGCCCGGTAACCGGGCGCCTCAGTGCTGTCGAATCCTGCCTGCTTACTGCACGATGATCCTGCCGGTCATGTCCGTGGTGTGAATGCCGCAATCGTACCGGTACGTCCCTGCGGTGTTGAACACGGCCGAGTAACTCGCGCCCATTACGGTGTTGGTCGGATTGGCGCCGTAACTACTCGGGAAGCTCGGTAAACCTATCGACTGGACGTTGTGCGAGCCGCCACTCTTGGTCCAGGTCACCGTGCCCCCGACCGCGAGCATATCCACCGCGGGGCCGGTGCTGTTATTGGTCACGCTGCGGAACAGCAGACCGGGTCCGACAGTGATCGTAATCGCGGTCGGGAGCGGAGGTGTCGCGGTCACGTTGAAGGCGCCGCTGGTCACCGCGGTCAAGCCGCCCGCGGTCGCGGTCAGGGTGTATCCGGCGCCAATCTGATCGATGGAGAGCGTGGTGAACGAAGCCACTCCTGCGGCGGCCGTCACCGGACCGCCGCCAGTCAGCGTGCCGGCCGCGGGATTTGTGCCGATGGCCAGGGTGATGGCATTGGTGGCATCAGTGACGGTGTTGCCATGCGAGTCCTGCACCGCAACCTTGACCGTCGGAGTGAACACTCCGCCGTGGAGCACATTGCTCGGCGCCACGGTAAAGCCCAGCTTCGTCGGATCACCTGGATCGGCGATGACGACGAACCGCACCGGCGAGCCGGAGGCGCCGCTGAGCGAAGCACGGATCGTATCCGGTCCCGAAACCGTACCGAGAGTCACGGTCGCCGCCGCGATCCCATCGGCATCGGTCACTCCGCCCGGCGTCACGATCGAGCCTGCCGCGCTGGTCGACCAGATCACGGTGCTGCCGACCTTCGGGGCGCCATCCTCAGTGACCTTCACCTGTAGTGGCAGTGCCAGCAGGGTGGTGACGGCGGCATGCTGGGCATCGCCACTCGTCGCGGCCTTGACGATCACAACGGACGGCGTGGGCGTCCCACCACCACCACAGGCCGCGGCGGTCAGGCCGATCAGAATGCAGGCTGAGAACAATTTGTGACCAGACATCATGTACCACTCTGGGTTATTAGAATTTCGGCGCTTCAACGTTGGGCCACCGGCCGAGCTAAACTGAGCCATCACCCGCACGGCGGCTATTCGTATTCCTACGTAATCAAATGTCCTGACTTGGGCGTATCGTTTCTCTTACACTGGCCAGCAATTCTGCCGCATCCCACGGTTTGGGCAGGAATGGCAGTCCATCCGGCAACTGCACCCCTCCGTCCGGGTCGCTGGCGGTGTACCCGCTGGTGATCAGGACCGGAACCCGCGAGCCCAGCCGCTCCAGCTCCGCCAGCAGGGCGGCTCCGCCCATCCCCGGCATGACCACGTCAGTGATGATGAGGTCGATCTGATCCTTCCAGCGGACGTACAGCGCCAGCGCTTCATTGCCATCGGCCGCCGGCAGCACCTGATAGCCGAACCGCTCGAGGATCCGCCGCGCCGAGTTGCGGAGCTGGGGCTCATCCTCGGCGAGCAGGATGGTACCCTCTCCCGCCGGCAGGACCTCGCGTGATTCGTCCTCCAGGGTATTTGCCACCAGTCCATCGACGATCGGCAGCAGGATGGTGACCGTGGTACCCTTGCCCGGAGCGCTCTCGACCTCGACCTGCCCCCCGTGCTGCTTGACCAGGCCATAAATCATCGCGGTGCCGAGGCCGGTGCCCTGGCCCATCGGTTTGGTGGTGAAGAACGGTTCGAAGTAGCGCTGCCGGACCGCCTCCGTCATCCCGGTGCCGGTATCACTCACGGTGATGATGGCCCCGTGCAGTCGCACCCCGTCGACGGCCGGGGCCGCTCCGGTCACGATCCGCAGCGTGCCACCACCGGGCATGGCGTCGCGCGCATTGGTGGCCAGGTTGAGCAGGATCTGCTCGAGGGCCGAGGGATCGGTTCGGATGGTCGGCGTGTCCGGGTCGGAAGACACCACGATCTCGATGCTGGCCGGCAGCAGCCGGCGCAGCACCATCGCGTTGGCCTCCACCAGCGGGGAGAGCAGGTAGGGCCGGAACTGCAGCTGTTCCGCTCGGCTAAAGGCGAGCAGCTTCCTGATCATCGCGCCACCCCGCCGAGCGGCCTGCTGCAGCGCGCTCAGGTCGGCCTTGGCCTGGGCGGCGCCGGGTGGCAGTTCATCAGCAATCAGGTTGGCGGTCGAGAGAATGACACTCAGCAGATTGTTGAAGTCATGGGCCAGGCCGCCGGTCAGCTGGCCGACCGCTTCCATCTTCTGGGCCTGGCGCAGCTGGGCCTCCACCACCCGCTGCTGGGTCACGTCCTCGACGAAGGCTTCGAGTGTGGGAGTGCCGGATCCGGTGGCCCCCACCAGCCGGCCGTGCAGCCGGACCCGGACCGAGCCACCACCCTTCCCCTTCCATTCCACTTCGGCGCCGGTCACCGAGTCGTTGGCCACCTGGTCCACCAGCCGCCGCCGATCGGCCGGATTGGCGTAGACGTCGCGGCCGAGGTCGAGGGCCAGGACTTCGGCTTCCGAGTCATAGCCGAGCATCCGCACCAGCGCGGGGTTGGCGCTGAAGACTGCGCCATCGATGGCCGAGCGGATGATGCCGAACTGGGCCCGCTGCACCAGCGCGCCCAGCTGCTCCTCGCTGGCCCGCCTGGAATCCTCGGCGGCCTGCAGTCGTCCTGCCTGGTAGCGCAATCCCAGCATGGCCACCACCAGCAACAGTCCCGCGACGCTGGCGGTCAGGATCAACAGCACTTGCTCGGCCCAGCGGGCGCCCATGCCCATGGCCCGAGAGAAGGAGTCCTCCAGCCGGGTGAGCCTGAGATTCACGGCGTAAACCTCGATCCGGATCTGGTTGATCCGGCCATCATCGGGTCGGGGGCTCTCGATCTCGTGCCGCAGCTCGGCCCCCAGCCCATTGAGTTCGGTGATGACGGTGTCCGCCTCGGTCCAGATTCCGATGGCCTGGGCGACATACCTCACCCGCCCGAACCGGCGATAGAACCGCGCCATCCCGGCGACATCCTCGGAATGATTGCGGCCCTGCAGAAACCCCTGGCGAACGATCTCCGCATCGGGGCTGGGCTTGTCGAGCTCCTGGCGAGCGGCACGGTCACCGGCCTGTACCAGCAGGTCACGCTCGAAGGCCGAGTATTCGGCGGCATCGTGACTCTCCGAGTAGCGCAGCAGGTAGTAGACCGCATCCTTCTGCGCCTTGGACCACAGGCCCTCACCTCCGACGTAGGCTCGCGCCGACGACAGCGTTTCGAACCCCACCGCGGAGATGACCACCAGACTGGCCACGATGCCGAGCAGCAGAACCACGCTGAGCAGCGTCTGGCGCTGAATGGAAGAAGGGCGGTAGGGGGAGGACATCAGACGGGTGATATGAGTGGGTTGACGCCGAGCAGAGAGATGAGGAGGGAGGAGAGGAGCCGCTGTCCCCGCCACCCCCCTCGATTCACTCTCACCCTACTTGAGACTCCAGAACTCGACCCGGTTCTCGCTGAAGATCGGCACGGCGAGCAGGCCGCGGGCCTGGTCGAGGCCGATGTCCGCCGGTGACGGAACGCCCTTCACCATGGGGCTGGTCTTGCCGTCCTTCACCATGAAGACGGAGGAGTCAGTCCAGCTGGTGACCAGAACCCCACCCGCCCATGGCTCGACGCCGTCCATCTGGCCGGGACCGCTGGCCAGGGTGTCCACCTTGGGATTGCCGGGATTCCAGCCGAAGATGTGAGTACCGGTAAATGCCACCACAACGAAATGATTGGCGGCGGCGTCCCAGGCGATCCCGTTGGGTCCTTCGAGCCAGGCCCCGGTCGCGGCCACGCTCACCTTGCGGTCCTTCACCGCGAAGATCTGGTCCGGGCCGGGATGGGACACCTGTCCCTTGGCGTTGAACTCGACCCCGGTATCGGTGATGTAGAGCGTGCCATCGCTGCCGGCCACGATGTCATTGAGGAAGTGCGCCTTGCGGCCCAGCTCGACACTGCCGAGCGGCTTGCCGGTATGGCGGTCAAAGGCGCGCACCGCATCGATGTCGGCCACCCACAGGGTGTCGCCCACGATGGTGAGTCCCTTGGGGGCATTGAGCACCACCCCGCCCTTGCCCGCCTCGGCCCAGTGCAGGCTGTCGATCGAGCCATTGGCGTTGAGCCGGCTGATGAAGCCGTTGCCGTCCTTGGCCGTGGGGCTGCCGTTGATGTTGCTGACGAACCAGACATTCTGCTGGGCATCCCACAACACCGATTCCGGAGTCGAGAACCCGGCGGTCGTGGTCAGACGGGTGGGCACAAACGGCGCGGCCACCGTGGCCCCGGCGCCGCCAGTGGCGCTGGCCCCGGCGGTATTGGCGGCGGCGGAATCAGCCTTGGCGGAATTGGCGGCCTTGGTGCCGCAGGCGGATAGCACCGCCAGCAACGACAGGGCCGACAGGACGGACGCGCTGGTCCGGGTTGCTGCAATCAGGTGTCTCACAGGCTCTCTCCAGGGTTCGGTAACATCAGCTTCGGGATTTGACATAGAGCTCACTGCCCATCGCCTTGAACTCCTCCGCTTTTCCGGCCATCTCGGCGGCGTAGGCGCGGACGTCGTGAGTGATCTGCATCGAACAGAATTTGGGGCCGCACATCGAACAGAAGTGCGCCGCCTTGGCCCCTTCAGCGGGCAGCGTCTCATCGTGATAAGCCCGGGCCGTCACCGGATCGAGGGCCAGGTTGAACTGGTCCTGCCAGCGGAATTCGAACCGGGCCCTGGACAGGGCGTCATCCCTCAGCCGGGCCGCCGGGTGGCCCTTGGCCAGGTCGGCGGCGTGGGCCGCGATCTTGTAGGCGATCACTCCAGCCTTCACATCGTCACGGTTGGGCAGGCCGAGGTGTTCCTTGGGCGTCACGTAGCAGAGCATGGCGGTGCCGTACCAGCCGATCATCGCCGCGCCGATGGCGCTGGTGATATGATCGTACCCCGGCGCAATGTCGGTGGTCAGCGGGCCCAGGGTGTAGAACGGCGCTTCCTGGCACCACTCCAGCTGCTTCTCCATGTTTTCCTTGATCAGGTGCATGGGGATGTGGCCGGGTCCTTCATTCATGACCTGGACGTCGTGTGACCAGGCAACGGTGTTGAGCTCACCCTGGGTCTTGAGCTCGGCAAACTGGGCCTCGTCGTTGGCATCGGCAATCGAACCCGGGCGGAGGCCGTCTCCCAGCGAGAACGAGACGTCGTAGGCCGCCATGATCTCGCAGATCTCGTGGAAGTGGCTGTACAGGAAATTTTCCTGGTGGTGGGCCAGACACCACTTGGCCAGGATCGACCCGCCCCGCGACACGATGCCGGTGACCCGGCTGGCCGTCATCGGCACGTAGCGCAGCAGCACCCCCGCATGGACCGTGAAGTAATCGACCCCCTGCTCGGCCTGCTCGATCAGGGTGTCCCGGTAGATCTCCCAGGTCAGATCTTCGGCCGCGCCGCCCACCTTTTCCAGCGCCTGATAGATCGGCACTGTGCCGATCGGCACAGCCGAGTTGCGGATGATCCACTGACGGGTGAGGTGGATGTCACGCCCGGTCGAGAGGTCCATCACCGTATCGGCGCCCCAGAGGGTGGCCCACCGCAGCTTCTCGACCTCGTCTTCAATGGAAGAGCGGACCGCGCTGTTGCCGATGTTGGCGTTGATCTTCACGTGGAAGCCGCGGCCGATGATCGTGGGCTCGAGCTCCGGATGATTGATATTGGCCGGAATGATGGCCCGGCCCCGGGCCACTTCCGAGCGGACAAACTCGGCGGGCAATCCCTCCCGCAGAGCCACGAACTCCATCTCGGCGGTGATCTCGCCGCGGCGGGCGTAGTGCAGCTGGGTGATCGTGCTCCGGCCGCGATAGACCGGCCGCATCAGGGAATCCGGAATACCGGCGGGATCGCGGGTCGAGAGTCCAGAGTCAAGCGTCTCGATCGACTCGACTCTCGACTCTCGACTCCCGACTCTCGCCACATCCCGCTCCAGGATCCAGGATTGCCGCAACGCCGGAATGCCGTGCCGGACATCGTGTCCCTGCGGGCCGCTGGTGTCATACACCCGGAGCGGCGGTTCGCCGCCGGACACGGCAATCTCCCGCATCGGGACGCGAATCCCGTGCGGTCCATCCACGTAGACCTTGCGGCTGTTGGGGAAGGCCGAGGCAAAATCCGAAACGGCGGGACTGGCCGGCGCGGCGGGCATCGAACGGGTCGCCATGGTGCAACCTCAGGTGGTGCGGCAACCGGGCAGGAACGGGTGCGACCAGCACCGCACTCCCTACGCCGGTATCAGCCGGGTCAGGTTCCAAGGGTGACATCTCAATCGTGCGAAGCGCGATCGAGATGTCATCCTGAGGGGCATTCATGCCCCGAAGGATCTCTCAACCTGCCGAGCACGATGCCCCTGGCGGTCGGCGGAATCGAACCCCCCGACCCCCCCGGGTCAATCCCGCCTCGATCGAGCCTGGAACCAGGTCCCGGATCAGGGCGCTCTGGTGCTCGAGCAGGCCGGTGGGAAAATGAGAGCGGTCGGCATGACGCTTGCTTGTTGGGAGGCCAGCGGGCCACTACACCACGGAGTTGGTTCTGAATTTCGACCCACGGCAGTATCGAATCGAAGCTGGGAACTGTCGAAACCGGCACGTGAGCCGGGGGGTCGAACACGACCCGGAATGACGCGAGGGTAGTCGCAGTGGCGCTACAGCGCCCGAGCAGCGCCCCCGCCATTGAACCTCTGCGGGGGCGCTCTTGTTATCGGCCCCGAACACCACTGGAGCGGACGAAGACACCATGACCAGGCTCGCCAGCACCGTGCTGACCGGAATTCTCGCGCTCGCGCCGTCGAGCCGCGTGGATGTCGGGCCGCGGGCTGCCGCCGAGAGCCGGCCGGTGCTCAGTATTGTGATCAGCGACACGCTGCACGATGTGGCCGTCGCGGTCTACGACGCCCGGCATTCGGTGATCTACGTCAACCAGATCCGGCTGCGCCAGTTCGAGCCCGCCATGCAGGAATTCTTCATGGCTCATGAACATGGCCACATCGAACTGCACCACACCAGGGCCTACGCCATGAACGGCACCGCCGCCGGCAAGCGCGCCGCCATCATGGCCCGGGAACTCGAGGCCGACTGCTGGGCCAGCCAATCGCTGGGCCGCAACGACCGCCGAGCGGCGCTGGCGGCCGCCCGGTTCTTCGCCGCCATGGGCCCGTACCGCTACGACCTCGAGCATCCATCGGGCAGTCAGCGCGCCGCCAGGATTCTGTCCTGCCTGCCCGACAGCGTGAGCGCCGTACAACCTTGAACAGGGTCGAGTTGCCCGGCTGAATCGCCGTACCCACATTGCCTCATGCCCCTGCGCCTCATGATCCGACCGGTTGCGCTGACCGCCTTGCTGCTGAGTGCATCGGCCGGCGCGGTCCGGGCCCAGGGGCTGCACCTGATTCCCGGCATTCCGGAAATCGCCGATGACGATCTGCCCGACGTGGCGCTGGCCCAGGTGGACCGGGTCGATCCCGTCATCTATTACAATCCCGCCCGCTTCCAGCGTTACGGCCCTGAACTTTCCAATTATTTCCTGGCCCACGAGTACGGTCACATCGCGCTGCACCACACCCGTGAGGGTATGGCCGACTCCACTGATGATGCTCGAGACGCCGCGCTCCGGGGGCAGGAGCTCGAGGCCGATTGCTGGGCCGCCAGCCACATCGGCCGTGACCGCCGCACGGCCATCGAGGCGGCCATCCGGTTCTTCACCCGGCTCGGTCCCTTCCGGTTCGATGCGGTGCATCCGACCGGCGCGCAGCGCGCCGAGCGGCTGCTGGCGTGCCTGCCGTCGGAACAAGGGATCGGGCTGATCCAGCGCGATGGTGATACCGGCGTCGAGACCGGCCCGGTGAGCGGCGAGCCCCGGATGATCCGGGTCGAGGTCCGCACCCCGCCGCTGGCCGAGAACGAGACCGGCCAGGAAATCCGGCTCTGGTTCGATGGCAAACTGGCCGGCCGGCTGTCCAACATGCGGCTGCCCCAGACCCTCGACGTCACGATTCTCTCGGCGGGTTTGCACAGCTACCGGATGGTGATGGATTTGTTCTCGATGGACGGGCTGCAGCAGTTCCAGGCGGCGGGTACGGCAGAAGGACGCGGATATATCACGGTCGGCGATGGCGACATTTTCCTGGTCCGCCGGGAATCGGGACACCGCCCATATCTCGAGGTGGTGCCAAGGGCCGCCTCCCCCGGACGCTGAACGCTCAATCCTCCAATGCGTCGCGCACCCGGCGGGCCAGTTCATCCGGTGTGAACGGCTTGGCCAGGAAGCGGCGGTTGAGTTTCTGGACCTCCTCCTGCACCGCCTCGGTGCCGATGTAACCCGAGATGTAGAGCACCCGGATCCCGGGTCGCTCCCTGGCCAGTTGAGCCACGACTTTCGGTCCGCTCATGCCGGGCATCACCACATCGGCAATCACCAGATCGATCGGATCGGGATGGTCATGCGCCGCCACCATCGCCCCTTCGCCGCCGGCCGCCACCAGCAATCGGTAGCCGAGTTGAGTCAGGTGTCGCTGCATCATGCCGCGGACCGGATCTTCATCCTCGATCAGCAGAATGGTTTCGGTGCCACCACCTGGCGGCGGGCCGCCCGGCCCTTCCTGTGACGAGGCCGGAGGGGGAATCACTTCGGGCAGCAGGATCTGGAATGTGGTGCCGCGGCCGATTTCACTCTCGACTTCAATCTGCCCGCCGCTCTGCTGCACGGTGCCGTACGCCATCGCCAGGCCGAGGCCGGTGCCCTTGCCGAGCTCCTTGGTGGTAAAGAACGGCTCGAAGATCCGGGCCTGGGTTTCGGGATCCATGCCGGATCCGGTATCGGTGACGGACAGCTGGACCGCGCGCCCCGGCTTGCCAGGCAGCGCGCCGGCCGGCGCGTTGGCGGTCTCGATGGTCAGCCGTCCGCCATCAGGCATCGCGTCCCGGGCGTTGATGGCGAGGTTGACCAGCACCTGCTCGAGCTGGCCCGGATCCGCCACCGTCTTGGCGAGGTCCGGCATCAGGTGCAGCACCAGCTCGACATCCTCCCCGATGACCCGGGCCAGCATCTTGTGGACCCCGCTCACGATTTCATTGATGTCGACGATCCTGGGCTCCAGTACCTGCTTGCGGCTGAAGGCCAGGAGTTGTCGGGTCAGCCCCGCGGCCCGCCGCCCGGCGGCCCGGATTTCCTTGAGATCCTCCTCCAGCGGATGCCCCGGCGAGAGTTGGGTCAGGGCCAGTTCGGCGTGGCCCAGCAGCGAGGTCAGGATGTTGTTGAAGTCGTGCGAGATCCCGCCGGCCAGCCGGCCCATCGCCTCCATCTTGGTGGCCTGGCGCAACTGATCGCGGCTCTCGGCCAGCAGCCATTCCGCTTCGCGCTGCTCGGTGACATCGCTGATCCCGCCGACGATCCGCAGTACCCGGCCATTCGGCGCCCGCACGATCGACCAGGCCTGGTCAATGACGGTGGCGTAGCCGCCGGTGGCCCGGCGAAACCGGTACTCCGAACTCCATTCGGTGGCGTGACCATCGATGGCCGCATGAAATGAGGCAAGTACCCGGTCCTTGTCATCCGGATGAATCCGGGCCGACCGCGCCTCGACCATCGGCAGCAGTTCGTCCTGCCGCCAGCCGAACACCCGGGTCAGCCCCTCACTCCACCATGAGTTGGGGCCGTCGAGATCGAGCTCCCAGACCACGTCGTTGGTGGCGTTGGCCACGATCTCGAATCGTTCCCGGCTGCGGTGGCCCAGCGCTTCGGCCTCCTGGCGCTCGGTGATGTCGCGGGAATTGAGCAGGAAGCCGCGGATCCCGGGTGCATCGGGCAGGAACCGGCCCACTCCTTCGAGCACCCGCCAGCTGCCGTCGCGGCGGCGGACCCGGACCACCGAAGTCACGATGGCGCCAGGTTGGGCCAGCCCCCGGCGCAGCGCATCGCGCAGCTCGGGCCGGTCGTCCTCGTGGATCAACTCGGTCACCGGATGGCCGACCAGTTCGGACTGGCCCCAGCCCAGCATCCGGGTCACCGACGGACTCTGGTACTGGATCACGCCGGTGTGATCCATGATGGTCACGAAGTCAGAGGCCTGGGCCAGCATGGCCTCGAGATATTCCTCGCGGCGGCGGGCCTGCTCAGCTTCGTTGAGCTGCTCGGTGATATCGCGGATCACCGACACCGCGGTCATGTGCCCGCGCCAGTTCAATCGCTGGATCGAGATGGTCACGGGAAACCGCCGGCCGTCCCGCGACCGGTGCCAGCGCAGCGGCACCTGGTAGCCGCCACTCCTGCGGGTCTCGCCGAGCTCAAGCTCCGCCCCCGCGGGGTCGTCACTCAGGTCAGCGGTACTGAGGGTGATCAGCTCGACTCGGGTGTATCCGTAGCGCTGCTCGGCCGCCTGGTTGGCATCCAGGATCCGGCCGGTCTCGGCATCGGACAGCACGATCGCATCCGACACTCCCTCGAAGACCAGCCGGTAGCGCTCTTCCTCTTCCCGCAGCGCCTCGGCCGCTTCATGGCGGGCGGTCATGTCCTCGACTATGGCCAGCACCCGGGTGAGGACGCCGGCCGCGTTCTGCACCGGGGTCATGCTGACCCGTACGTCCAGGATGCGGCCATCCTTGCGCTGGCGCTGCACCAGGGTTCCCAGCACCGGCTTGCCCTGGTGCATCAGGCGCATGAACTCGCGGGCCTCGGGTTCGGCTTCCCGCTGCACCGTCGGCGAGGGTCTTCCCAGCACCTCATCGGAGCGCCAGCCGAAGATCCGTTCAGCCGCCGGGTTCCAGGCGGTGATCCGCTCCTGGCCATCGAGCGCGATCAGCGCGAACGGCGCCTGATCGAACAGCGCGCCCTGGACTTCTCCCATCAGGCGTTGCTGGCCGACTGCCGCCTCACGCTCGAGCACCGTCGCCGCCAGCACCAGGCCGGCAGTCGCGAACAGCGCCAGCGACACCGCGAACCGGGCAATCAGCGGACCCAGCGCGGCATTCAATCCGAGATCGGGGGCGGGACCGAACCGTACCGCGAGCAGCGAGAGCGTCGCCACCACGAGGGTGATCAGGGTGGCGCCGCGCTGGTGGCCCCGGATAGCGGCCCAGGCCACGCAGACAATCAGCAGCGCCGGCATGGCAAGCCGGAGCTGGCCGGGCAGCAGCCAGGCCGCGAGCAGGGCCAGGATCAGGGTGGCGAAGCCGAGGGCCACCGCCTCGAGTGGCCGGGAGGCCAGCGGGGTCGGGGCCGGCGACGGACGGCTCCAGACATAGCAGAGCGGTGCGATGACCATGGTGCCCAGCAGCCGCGCGGCGAACCAGGTCCACCACGTTTCGAACACGCTGGGCAGGCCGTCGCCCACTTCGTGGCCGAGATAGAGCGCCAGCACCCCGAGTGAGGCGGTGAGCAGGGCCAGGACCAGCGCCGCGCCGGCGATGGCCCAGACATCACGGATCCGGTCGAGCGTGGGGCGGAACCCGAGCCGGGAGAGAATGGCGGTGCCGGCCAGTGGTTCGAGGACATCGGCCAGCACCAGGCCGACGATCACGACCGCGGGATGATGGGGATGGGCCGCCAGCAGCCAGACGACGACGGATCCGCTGGCGATCGCGGGCCACACGCCACGGCCGTAGCGGCTGACCAGGAACAGCCCGAGGCCGGCGGGCAGCCACAGCGGCGGGATGCCCCCGGCCGGGATGGCAAAGAGAATGCTCACCCTGGCGGCCACCGCGTAAGCGATGGCCAGGGCCAGCAGCCGAGCGGGCTTGAGGGGAACGGTCAGGGTCATCGGCACTCCGGAGGATAGCCCGGAGCGGGAGGGTTACAAAGCGGGTCCGGCCGCGCGGTCGGGCATGGCCACCCGCTGGTGGGAATGCTGCCGCATCATGGTACAGAACGAGGCCACGATGTCGGCCTCGAACTCGATGCCGGCCTTTTCCTCGACGTAGGACAAGGCGATTTCACTGGACCAGGCCTCCCGGTAGGGCCGGTTGGTGCAGAGCGCATCGTAGACGTCGCAGACATGGACCAGCTTGCTGGCGTAATGGCACTGGCGGCCGAAGTGCATGGAGGGATAGCCACCGCCATTGAGCATGATGTGATGTTCGTAGGCCACCACGGCCGCCAGCTCCATCCCCTTTTCCCGCTCCAGCAACAGCTTGGCGCCGTCGACCGGGTGGCGCCGCATCACTGCGCGCTCCGCATCGGTAAAAGCGCCCGGCTTGACCAGGATGTCGTGGGGAATCTTGACCTTGCCGAGGTCGTGCATCAGGCCGGCGGTGCCGAGCGCCCGGACCAGGCCGCTGCCGAGCTTGAGGTGCTCACCGAGCGCCATGGCCAGCACCGCCACGTTGCTGGCGTGCGTCGTGGTGTACTGGTCGAATTCCTTGAGCTGCAGCAGCGGCATGAACATCTGCCCCTGGCTGTGCATGGCCACGGCCAGTGACCGGACCACCGTTTCGGCCTCGAGCAGCGGCAGCGAATCGGTGGTCTGCACCTGTTGGTGCAGCCAGTTGATGGTCTCGATCTCTTCGTCGAGGGCGTAGTTGATTCCGGCGATGGCCGCACCACCACTCAGCAGCGCCGCCTCCTCACCCTGCTTCACGATGATCGGGCCGTAGCGGATGCTGCTCTCCCGCATCTGGCGGAGTTCGGCGGTGTCGGAGACCTGGCCGGCCAGGCGCTGGCAGAGGTCGAGCATGAATTCGCCGAACTCATCGCGGGGGACCGGCGACTCGAATTCCAGCCGCTGGATCTGGACCTTCGACAGCCGAAGGCCCCACTCCCAGTCCTTGAGCTGGCGGAGGACCTGGGGGCCGTAGACCACGTCGCCATCGAGAAAGTTGAATCGGGGCTTTGGTTCATCCTCGAGCAGGCGGGTCAGCGCCTCATAGGCCGCGTCGACCGATCGTTCCCGCGCCGGATGGCCTGGCCGGTAGAGGGTCGCGGTGGCCAGAGCCTGCCCGACCGCGGTCAGAAACCGGAACGGATCGCTCATCAGACGGTGGCTCCCCGCGCCGCGGCGCGCACATCAGGATCGGCACTGGCCTCCGCCATCCTGAGCACCGGGATCACCGCCGGATCATCACGCCAGCGAGAGGCCAGGACCACCAGGATGGCCACCAGCTCGGGAGACCGGGGACAGAGGCGGGCCCGGCGGAACCAGCCCGGCTTGGTCAATGCGTGCTGCAGCAGCCAGGACTTCACACTGGCGGTCTTGAGGCCGGTCAGCGCCCGGATCCCGAGCGCCCGGACCTCGGGGTCACGGTCCTTGTCGTTGAGCAGCGTCATCAGGCGGCCGACGGCGCTGGGCGGGCAGGCCTCGGAGACCGCCGAGAGCCCCATCCGGAGAATCTGGTCGTCGTCGTCGCTCAGGGAGCGGCCGATCCCGTCTTCACGCTGGGCCGGATTGCGGATCATCACCTTGATCGCTTCGCGGCGGACCCGGCCATCGGTGTGATCGGCAAAGGGGAGCGGTGAAAAATCGGCCGGCAGCTCGGGCAGCGTCCCGAGCAGTGCCAGCATGTTGCGCTGCACGAACCAGGGCGCCGACGTGAGGCGCGGAATGACCAGCGGTCCGAGCGCGGGCCCCAGCGCCGAGAGCCGGGTCAGCAGCCGACGGCGGACCGCCCGTGAGTCGGCCACTTCCAGCGCCTCGAGCATCGGCTCGGCGGCGGCCATTCCCATCCGGTTGAGCAGCCGGTCGATTCCTTGCGGGTCCTGCTGTTCGTGCAGCAGCAGGCGGCGGACACAGTGCGGTGTGGCCAGGTGGGTCCAGCAGGCTTCAATGAAAGCCGGCGCGGTGCCCTCGGGCGGCATGTCGAGCAGCTCGATGAGGTTGCTGGTTTGCAGGCGATCGATCATCTGATCCATGGCGCGCCAGAGCGAGTCACCGGCGAAACCGACTTCGACCGAAAGTTGCACCACCCGGAGTGATTCGTCCGGATCTTCTTCATCGGGCCGGTCGGCGGCCTCGCCGGTGGCCCGCGACAGCCGGTCGAGCACCGCGGTGTATCCGCCTGGGTTGGGATCGGTCAGGGTCCACCCAGAGACCAGCTGGACCACCACATCCCGCAGTGCGCTCTCAGCCCTGATCCTGGACGGCCCGTCGGCCTCGACGTTCTGGGCCAGCTTGCCGAGGATCCGGAGCAATGAGTGGGAAATGGTCTGCTGGTTGGCGTTGTTGGCGGCGCGGAGCAGTTCGAGCACTGCCCGGACCGGCAGCACCGGCGCGGTGTCGAGCAGCAGCTGGCGACGCTGGCTGAGATCGGCGCCGGTTTCCAGCAGCCGGTTGAGTACCTCGGGCCGGAGTTCGCCGAGCAGCACCGCGACCCGCTGGCGCACCAGCGCCGCGGACGGGCCCTCCGGCGCCGACTTCAGTTCGCGGCCGAGCTCCAGGAGATAGGTGACGATGACCCGGTCGTAGGTGGCATTGACCGGCCGGCGGTTGATTTCGCGGGCCACGGTGGCCGGGTCGACGGTGTCATCGGGATTGCCGGTCCCGATCAGGGCGGCCGCCGCCAGCGAGAGCCACAGCTCCTGGCCCCGGCCCTCGGTCTCGGGTGGCGGCGAGTGCTCATCGGCAATGGCCAGCTGATCAAAGGCCATCGGCACCAGCTTGACATGCGGAAACCGATTGAGCTCCTCGGCCGATCGAAGTCCCATCGGCGTGCTGCCGGTCAGCGACTCGGCGCTGAGAATCGTCAGGACCTGACCCAGTTCGTCCGGCTCAACCCCGCTGAGCAGGCGGAGGGCGCCCAGTTGCTGGCGGTGCAGTCGCTGGGCCAGTTCGCGGAGGACGGGATTGGCGGGGTCAGTTGCGACCCCTTCGATCAGGAGTTGCTGACGGGAAATGCCGATCGCCAGCATTTCACGATCCTTCAACAGGTCGGCCAGACGGTCGAGCACCGATTCGAGGGCCGAGACCAGCGAGGGATGGCCGGGCGGGTAGGTGGCATGCTTGTGCAGCGCGATGGACAACTGCACCAGAAATACGGAAAGCTCCCGCGAGAGGAAGGTGCGCTCATCGGCCGCGGGAAGGCGGCTCACGAGCGATGGATCGCCGTGCGAGGTGGCAGCGCCACGACCAACATTGGGGAGCTCCAGGAAGGCCCGGCGCCCGGGCGCCTACTGCCCGGGGACCAAGTACTCTAAGCTACTGTTGTCGGGGGGTTTACGGAACGGCAGGCGGATCAGTCCTTGGCCCGGTCGACGTAGTCTCCGGTCAGCGGATTGACCCTGATCCGTTCACCGTTCTGGATGAATTCCGGGACATTGACCGTGACCCCGTTATCGAGCTTGGCCGGTTTGGTCGAAGAGGTTTTGGTGGCACTCTTCATCGGCGGGTTGGTCTCGACGACTTCGTAGGTCAGGGTGTTCGGCATCACGATGCCGATCGGCCGCCCCTCGTAGAACTCGACCTGGATCTTCATCCCGCCGGTCATCCACTGGGCCGAATCTCCCAGCGCCTCGGCGTCGAGTTCGAGCTGATCGAAGTTGTCGGTGTTCATGAAGTGGTACGAGTCGGCGGCCGAATAGAGGAACTCCAGTTCGTGGGCCTCGAGAAT
>JBDTTF010000151.1:0-5095 GCA_039930765.1 Gemmatimonadota bacterium
GATCGAGTTGTTGCGGCATTTCATCAACTCGTGCCGCATCGATCTGCTCAAGGAACTCAAGCAGGTACAGGTGCAGGTGCTTGAGGTCCACGCGGCCTTGGCGAAGCACGGGGAGCGGCAGGATGCGTCAACCGCTTGTTAGACTGCCGCCGCGCGCCACCTGCCGAACACACGGACCACGCCTACCGAAATCAATGAGCAAAGCCAGGCCGCAATCTGGACGTGTTGACCTCAACTTCGTTGGCGGGGTGGCATGCCCCGCAGCCTAACACCAGGCCCGGTTGCCCCCGCTGCGCCGATTCCGACCCGCATCCACCACCAACAATCATCCTCGGCGAGCGGGCTCAACCGATGCGCGTTCACTCAAAGGCGAGCTGTCTAACGCATCGCGCATAAGCTGCGGCGCCGCCCATCGGTGGGGTGTGGGGCTTAGGCCTGTTCCACCGTCCGCACCGCGCTCGCGGCATGCGGCTCGGCATGCAGTTCCGCGATCCGGCGGACCTCGAGCGCGAGGCTCAGCTCATGCACTTGTCGGCACCAGCCTGCGCCGGCATTCATGACGCCAGCTCGCCAGCCGGGCCACCACGGCAAGCACTACCGGCTCGACCGCATCGGTGAGCGGCGCGGTGAGCGCTGTGGAAAGTCGCCCTTGGCCTCGGCCGGCCAGGTCGCGGGCGCCAGGGACGATGTAGGTGCCGGAACGGAATGCCATGGTTTCGCTCCCTTAACTGGTGAACCGCCTCGGTTCCTCGCCCCATATCGGTGCTCGCCGATGATATCTCGATCGGGCCGACGATCGCTGCGTTGAAGCGCTCGAGGTCTGCTGCGGCACCCAGAGCTCCTGGTGGTGCCGAGCCCCGAAGACGCTGCAACCGCTTGAGCAAGATGCGAGTGCGGGCCGTCTCCGACAAGATTCTGTCATCGGCGACGGCCCGCAGGAGCTTCCGAGACTGGCTGCGGTTGCCCGCCCTGCTGCCGGGTTAGGCGGCCGCAGGTAATACTTGACGGTGGAAAGTCTCAGCCAGTGGCGATCGCGACTCACTTCAACCGGTACCCCTTCTTCCGCAGCGTGACGATGCGGCTCTCGGTTCCGCGATCAATTTTGGTCCGCAGTTTGGCAATGTGGGTGTCCACGGTCCGCGACTCGACTTCGGCCCGGTACCCCCAGACCTCCCGGAGCAGTTCGGCCCGTGACACCAGGCCGCCGCGGCGGCGGGCCAGGGCATGGAGCAGGTCGAATTCGAGCGGGCTCAATTCGACGTCGGCGCCGCACACGGTCACGGAGCGCCGCTCGCTGTCGATTTCGACCTGGCCAAATCGGTACAGCTCTCCCTTGGCATCGGGGCGGGTCCGCCGCAACAGGGCCTCGACCCGGGCCAGGAATTCCAGCACTCCGACCGGCTTCACCACGTAGTCGTCGGCGCCGAGCCGGAAGCCCTGGACCTTGTCGGCTTCCTCCCCCTTGGCGGTGAGGATGAGCACTGGGGCACTCACCTCGGCCGCGCGGAGCCGCTTCAGCACCTCGTAGCCGTTGAGCTCCGGCAGCATGAGATCAAGGACCACTAGTTCCGGTGCGCTGCCCCCGGCCATGACCAGCCCGGCCATCCCCGTCTCGGCGTGGAGCACTTCGTACCCCTCGATCTCAAGCGAGGTGCGGAGACCGAAGGCCAGGTCGAGATTGTCTTCGATCAGGAGCACCCGCCTCATGACTGTTCCTCGGCGGCCGGCAGCTCCACGACGAACCGCCCGCCGCCCGTCCCGGTATCCTCCACCCAGGTGCGGCCGCGCATCTCGGCCACCAGTGAGCGCACCACGGCCAGTCCAATGCCACTCCCCGCGACCGCCGAACCCACTTCCCTCGGCAGACGCACATGCCCCTGCCAGATCCGCTCCCGCTGGCCGGGCGGGATCCCCGGCCCCTCGTCATCGACCAGTATCCGGGTGCTGCCGTTGACCGACTCGGCCCCGATCCGGATGGTCTGACCGCGCGGGCCGTACTTGACCGCGTTGTCGAGCAGATTGATCAGGATCTGCCTCAGGCCATGGCTGTCGGCCTGGATCATGATACCCGGTGGGAAGTCCGCCGACAGGGTGACCTCGCGGGCGGTGGCCAGGGGACGAAAGGCGTCGAGGGTCTGGCGCACGATCGGATCGAGTGGCATGGCCGAGAGAGTCAGGGACGGCGGAGATCCACCGCTGCGGGCAAACTGAAGCACGTTTTCCACCAGGCGGATCAGCCGGTGAGTTTCCTGCTCGATGATGTCGAGTGAGCGGCTCCGCTCGGCCTCGGACCGGAGGCGGCCCAGCCTGAGCAGGTCGGTGAAGATGAGAATCTGGGACAGCGGGGTCCGCAGCTCGTGGGACACATTGGCGATGAACTCGGATCGGGCCTCGGCCAGCCGGTGTTGATGCCGGAGTTGAAGCAGGGCGGTGACGACCAGTCCGAGGCTCAAGGCCAGCAGCCCGAGAGTGATCGGGGTCGCTGAGCCAGGCAGGCCGCCGACGATCAGCTGGGCGGCGATCTCGGGCCGGAGATCGACTCGCAACGCGAGGTCGCCGAACAGGGCCGAGTCTACAATGGCGGTGCCGTGAAAGGGAGAGGGGCGGCCATCGGGAGAGGTGTACAGCGGCGGGCCGTGTCCCGCGGTAACGGTCAGCGCAAAGAGAGAGTCGGCCGGAGTGTTGCCGATCAGGGCGGCCGGCAAGGCTCGCTCGGTGATCATCACCTGCCGGAAGAGGGAGGAGCCGCCATCGGGTTGCGCGCCACCGCCGAGGCAGACACTAAACCCCGCCAGGCCGGCACTTCGGACGATGAAATAGCCGTCGACCGAGCCAGCAGGAGCCCGAACAAAGCGGAGCCGCCAGTGGGCCTCGCTGAGCAAGTTCATTGCGGCGGCGTGACGGAGGAGCGAATCCCGCAGGAACGCCACATCTGCCGCTGGAAGCTGGGCGCCACTCACCCGCAGCTTGCCGTCGTCATGCTCATCGAAATAGCTGTTGCCGCCCGGGCAGGAGAATTCAGGGGGGACCGCGGCCCAGTGGCGGGGGCCGGTGGGGCTGGACGCAGCCGAGAGGGACAGAGTGCGAGCGGCGGCATCACCCAGCCGGCGGCCGACCTGCGGCGCCAGGGCAAAGGCGGCGAACTCGGCGTAATCCTGGAGCGCCCGCTCGGCGGTGCTGCGATGCCGGCGGCTGGCCTGGATTGATTGCACGGCCAGCACCATGGCCAGCCCCAGACTCAGGGCCAGCAGGATGGCCGCGACCAGAAGGGGCCGGGATTGAGGATCGGTTGTACGGGTCATCGATGGCTGCATGCCTGCCTCCTGGCGCCAAAGTAGCGCTGGATCCGGCCGGGCGCATCGTGCCTCGGTGTGATTTCACAGCTCCGTAACATTGCGTGACCTCCCCGTCACGATTCCGGATCCCACCGGTGTCGGCGCTGCCGATATTGTTGCTCCAGGTTCACGGGCCCTCCTCAACTGCTGGAGCAAACAGATGCTGTCATCACTTGTCGCCGCTGCCGTGCTGGTCCTGGCCCGTCCACCGGTGGGCCCGCCCTGCGTGGCCGGAATGGATCCGGGCGCCCGCTCGCTGCCGGTCGACTACATGGATGGCCGGTACTTTGTCCGCTGGTCGCTCAAGGGGGGCGATACCCTTCGAATGTATCTCGACACCGGCGGCCCCCGCGATCACCTGACGGCCGGCGCGGTCCAGCGGCTGGGACTGATTCGGGAGGTGAAGCAACTCGGACCGGACAGCGTATCCTGGGTCCGGCTCCCCGCTGCCATTGCCACCCAGCTCGTGCCGTCCCTCCGGAGCAACAACTACCTCGAGGACTCGACCCGAACCTGGCCGCCGGAGAGCGCGCGACTGATGGCCTACTTTCCGAAGGAGGATGGATTCGGATCTGAACGGGACCGAGTGGACGGCATCCTGGGGCCCGATTGGTTCGGGGGCCGGGTCTGGACCCTCGACTACGCGGGGCGAAAGCTCTGGTATCACGAGAACGGCGCCACGACCTCGGTTCCGGCCGCTTGCTGGGTCCCGCTCGGCTTCCAGCTAGACTCGGCCGGGCGGCGGAGTTCGAACTTTCCCCGGATCACGGCGGTGGTTGACGGCGATTCGGTTGATTTCCTGCTCGATACCGGCGCCATGACTGTCCTGTCCGACGCGGCCCGGCGGGCCACCAATCAGCCGACGGGGAAGATTGTAGCGGCCAGCTTCATCATTCACTCGCGATTCGAACGGTGGCGGGCCGGCCATCCCGACTGGCTGGTGGTCGAGAATGCCGACATCCGGTATCACAACCGGATGATCCGGGTGCCCAGCATCGAGGTCGGCGGGCAACGGCAGGGCCCGGTCTGGTTCTCCGAACGGCCCGACGCTGCGTTCCACAACTTCATGTCTCAATGGATGGATCGGCAGATCGACGGCGCCCTTGGTGGCTCGGCCTGGCGCGACGTCGTGGTGGTGCTGGACTATCCGGGGGCCCGGGCGGCGATCCTCACTGCGCCGGCGCGGTAAGTGCATCCTCCGCTTTCAGTGTCGGCGGCGTCGACCGTCAACGCTAGGTTTCCTCGAGCATCGTCACGAGCCGCCTGGGGGCGACCAGACAGTATGCATCGCGCAGGAGACCCCCGAGCTCCTCCCACGCCACCGCGCCGTCGAGCCACGCACCCACCCAGCCGCTGGGCCCGACGTATGGCGGCACGAAGAAACGCGGCGGCGCTGCCTTCACGGTGAGCGTCTGGTTGCCGGGGCCCGCCTTGAACCACACGGCGCCACGGCCGCCGCCATGATAAGTGCCCGCCGCTGCATGCATGGCGAACAACTTGTTCGGCACCCGGAACGTGGGCTCACTCCAGGCTTCGACCTCACGCGCCTCCGGCAGCGCGAGGCAGAGCGTCCGCAGCCTGGTCAGCGGGCGGCGCCGACCATCGGCATGCCGAATCAGCCAGTCCTTCACACACAGGCGCTGCCAGCTTCATGCGCTGGTTAGGCGGCGCGGATTCATAACTTAAGTGCAACAACGGTAGGAATGAGTACGGTGACCTACGAGTCGGGTACCCTTCGAATCTCCTCCAAGAGATTGAAG
>JBDTTF010000152.1:0-13564 GCA_039930765.1 Gemmatimonadota bacterium
CCCGGAGCCCTGAACCAAACCAGGAACCAGGAACCGTGAACCGTGAACCGTGAACCGTGAACCGTGAACCACCAGCACCTGTGAGGTCCAAACCATGTCAACCATTCGTGTCGCAGCCGTCCAGGCCGCTCCCGTCTTTCTCAATCTCGATGCGTCACTCGACCGGCTGTCCGCACTGACCGCCCAGGCGGCGAGCCAGGGGGCACAGCTGGTCGCCTTTGGCGAGAGCTGGTTGCCCGGGTATCCGGCCTGGCTTGACATGTGTGAGGGGGCTGCCCTGTGGGGCGATGCCGCCTCCCGTGATGTCTTTGTCCGGCTGATGGACAACGCGGTGGAGTTTCCCAGTCCGGCGGCCACCCGACTAGCTGAAGTTGCCCATGCGAACGGGGTGGTCCTGGTGGTCGGGGCGCACGAACGGGCGGGCCGAACCCTGTTCAACTCGGCCCTGACCTTCGGACCCGACGGCACGCTGCTCAACCGTCATCGCAAGTTGATCCCCACCTATTCCGAACGCCTGATCTGGGGCCAGGGCGATGGCGCCGGCCTGCGGGCGCCGATCACGGACCTTGGGCGGGTGGGCACCCTGATCTGCTGGGAACACTGGATGCCGCTGACCCGCCAGGCAATGCATGACGAGCACGAGGACATTCATGTCGCCTTGTGGCCGGCCGTGCACGACATGCACCTGGTGGCCAGCCGGCACTACGGCTTTGAAGGGCGCTGCTTCGTGCTGGCGGTGGGGAGCCTGCTGCGACTGGCCGAGATGCCGAAAGAACTGACCATGGCGGCCAGGTACCAGGGGCCGCCGGAGAAGCTGCTGCTCACGGGGGGCAGTGCGATCATCGGGCCCGATGGGAAGATCCTGGCCGGCCCCTGCTTCGATGAGGAAAGGATCCTGCTGGCCGACTGTGACCTGACTGCCATCCGGCAGCAGGCCATGACCCTCGATGTCAGCGGCCACTACAGCCGGCCGGATATCTTCGACTTCCAGGTCAATCGCCGCGCTTTTCCAGTTTCGGCCGCAGAAAGAAGCGCAGCTGCGCCTCGCCAGGACTGAGTTCCCCGGTCTCGACGCCGAGCACCCCCGCCTTGGGAAAATCGACCGCTAGTGCTTCCCGCCGTCCGACCAGCAGCAGCGACGCCAGCTGTCCCAGCCACGGTTCGTGTCCCGCCAGCGCGACGATGGCCGCGGTGTCCTGCGGCCCGATTGCTCGGGCGATCGGGGCGATGGCGGGGGTCATTGCCAGCGCGCCGAGTTCGATCGGCAGCGCCTTGGCATTGCTGGCGCTGGCCAGCAGCTCGGCCGATTGCCAGGCTCGGCGCCACGGCGAGGCCAGGATCAGAGTCGGGATCAATCGTTGCTCGCGCAGCCGCCGCGCCATCCGGCGGACGCTCTCGCGCCCCCGCCGGGTCAGCGGCCGCTGGGTGTCGTCGGGCCACCGCATCGTGTCGCGCTCGCCGGCATGCCCGTGCCGCACCAGCAGAAGAATCATTTGGCTGCCGGCGCTGGCGCTGGCCTGAGGAGTTCACCGTAGGGTTGGAACCCCGCCCGCCTGAGGCACAGCCAACCCATGGCCACCCCGGCCGCCGCCACCAGGAAATCGGTGATGTCCGGCTCACGGCCAATCACGAAGAGCTGGCCGGCCTCGAGCACCAGCGCCAGGTAGACGCCCGGCAGCGCGGTGCGCAGCGCCCCGACTCGACGCAATGGCCAGACGGCCAGCAATGCGCCGAGTGGCACGGCGAGGAAGAACGGAACCGAGACATCCACGACCGAAAAGAAATCGTTCCATCGCTCGGTGAGCGCCAGCGGGATCCACCACGGGTCGTGGAGTTTCCGGGCATACTGGGCCGGATCGAATTCCGGGAAAAATGGCCGCCAGGCCCAGAGCGTCAGGACGATCACATAGCAGGACAGCAGGATCCGCGGGCGATCCACGCCACGCACATTTTGCGAGAAGCTGCCCAGCCACCGCCCGGCGGCCCAGGCTCCGAGGCCGACTCCGGCGATGTGGGCCAGCAGCGAGCCCAGCAGGATCGGGATACCGAGCGGGGCATGGAGCAGTTCGGCCGCAACACAGAGCAGGGCGCCCGCGATGCCGCCTCGTAACGCGGCCTCCCGATGGGAGAGTCCCGATTCCACCAGCGCAACCACCGCCAGCAGGCCGGCCGGCGCGAACAGGAACAGGTCCTCCCACGGAATGTCCCGGATGGAGTCCCAGCGGAATCCGGCGAGGATGATCGCCGTCCGGGTCAGCACCCCTCCGTGCACGGTGCCGTGGTCATCCCGGAAGAGCGGGACCAGTGCCTCGAGGAAGGCGCTGACCCCATAGCTCCCCGCCAGCAGAATGGCGGGCAGCCCGAAGTAGGACTTCCGGTCGCGGTGGCCATACAGGGTGTAGACCACCGCGGCAAAACAGATCGCGCCGAGGAAGCTTCCGATGGTGTTGGTCAGGACATCGTTGATGCTCGCGAAGCGATTGCTGGACCCGAGCTGGCCCAGTTCGACGCTGAGGCTGAGCAGGAATCCCCAGATCGTAGCCTGGCGGACCGAACGCCAATTGCCGCCGCGCGGGCTGGTGGCCATCCAGACCAGTCCCCAGCCGGCGAACAGCACCACGTTGCGGGCGGCGTCGATGATGTCGGCCCGGTTGAGGCTCAGCACCAGCGCCCGGACCAGGCGGCCCCGGATATGGTCCGGGTCGGTGTCGACCGTGAATGGCGTGAGCGTCGCGAGGAGAATGACGAGTCCATATGCGGCCAAAGCCGGCCGCCGGAGCCGTTCGAGCCGGGCGTGAAGCTGACTCATCGCGGCTGGTGCGCCATGGCCACGACCAGGCTGTCGATCTCGGCTTTCATGTCATGGTCGGTGGCAGTGTGATGATTGGCCTGGATCGAGAAGACCAGGGTGTCACCGGCCGCCGTGAAGATGTAGCCCGATAGTGAACTGGCCAGGCTGATGGTGCCGGTCTTGGCCGCCACCCGGCCCTCGAGCGGGGTGCCCTTGAAGCGGTTGCGCAGGCTGCCGGGCTGTCCGGCTCGCGGCAGGCCATTGGTAAATACCGCGAAGTTCGGATTCCGCCGCATGTAGTTGAGCACCCGGGTAAAGGCCAGCGGTGAAACCAGGTTGTCCGCCGAGAGTCCTGAGCCGTCAGCCAGCGAGATCTGGGCCGAGTCCACTGCCATCGAATCGATCAGGAAGCGGCGCTCGACCGCAATTCCGCTCTGCCACGAACCGGCGGTGCCGAACTGGCGCCCCAGCTGCTTGAGCAGCATCTCGGCGAACCAGTTCTGGCTGGTGTTGAGGATCGGAAAGATCCACTCCTTGAGCGGCCGGGATTCGACTTCCGCCAACGGCGGAGTGCCCCGGGCCGCGCGGTACTGCAGTGAGTCAGTGGTCGAGCGCACCGTGCCGCGAATCGTGATGCCCGCCTGTCCCAGCACCTGGCGGAAGGCGCGGGCGGCAAAGATTGCGGGATCCGGCAGCGCGAACGACTCGGTGCCGCCGCGGTTGTCGAGGGCCACATCTCCCTCGGCCCAGAGACCGAGGGTCCCGGCGGTGCGGAAGAAGTCCAGTGTGGTCCGGCCCCCGACTGCGATGGTGCGGCTGCGGTTTTCCAGGGTCAGGTCCCCGAGGTCGGGGTCCATGACCAGCTCGGCGGGCTGGCCTTCGCTGGCGGCCGGCTTCCAGTGCAGGTCGACGCTGTTGTCGTTGAAGCCGAGCCCCGAGACCGGTGCCGCGTACCACCAGTTGAGGTCGTAGGCCGACCACTCTCCGCTGATCAGCTGGGGCTCGAAGTAGCTGCCATCACCGACCAGGTCGCCGAGAACTTCGCGCACGCCAGCGGTGCGGAGGTCGGTGGCCAGCTGGCGGAACTTGGCAAATTCGTCGGTATCGCAGCTGCCGGCGACCGTGGTGTCGAGGCCGTAACAGCGGCGGCTCCAGGTGGGATCACCGCGGCCGTAGAGGACCAGGTCGCCGGCCAGCACCCCGGCCGAGAGCGGGCCGGTGGCGTAGAGGCTGGTCTTGACCTTGAAGTCAGGAGACAGACGGGCGACGGCATTGCTGGTGACGACCAGCTTGGTGTTGCTGGCTGGAATGAACAGCCGGTCCGCGTTGCGACCGTAGAGCAGCTTGCCGCCCTTGTCGACCAGTGCGATGCCCCAGAGCTGGTGATTGAAACCTGGCGCATCGAGGATGGCATCGAGGCGCCGGGCGAGGGTCTTGGATTGGGCTTGGAGTGAGGTGGCCAGCAGGACGATCAGGACGGATAGGACGGATGAGACGCACAGGACGGCCGAGGCGGGCGAGTGGATCCGTGACCTGCCTGACAATTCTACCGTCGGTCCGACGGTCCGTCGTGCCGGCGACTTATTCAAGAGACACTCTCGGATCCGCTTTCGCATATGCAAGGTCCGTCAGGAGGTTGACCAGCACGAAGACCAGACTGAGAAACAGGATGCTGCCCTGGACGGCTGGCAGGTCACGCTTGTCGATGGCGGTGAGCACATAGCGGCCGACGCCCGGCCAGCCGAAGATCGTTTCGGTCAGGATCGAGCCCGTCAGGTAGCTGCCGAAGTCGAGGCCGATCACCGTGATCATCGGCAGCAGCGCGTTCCTGAGTCCCCGTGACAGCACCACCGTCCGCTCGGGCATTCCTTGCGCCCGGGCGGTCCGCACGAAGTCGCTGCCGAGGATTTCCTGCATGGCCGCCCGGGTGGTCCTGGCAATGAATGCCACTGAACGCATTCCCAGGGTAATCGCCGGCAGCACCAGCGCGGCGAGCGTGGCTGAACCCGAGGGCGGGAACCAGCGCAGACTGACCGCAAAGATCAGGATCAGCACCAGCGCCACCCAGTACACCGGGAACGAGACCCCAAGATAGGCGCCCAGGGTCAGCAGCCGGTCTGCCAGACCACCGGGCCGCCAGGCGCCGTAGACGCCCACCAGTACGCCGGTGGTGGTGGCGAACAGCATCGCGGCCAGGGCCAGCTTGAGGGTGGCGGGAAAGCGTTCGAACAGGTCCTGCCGGATCGACCGGTTGGTGATGTAGGAGCGGCCCAGGTCTCCCTTGAGCACCCCGCCGAGGTAGTGGCCGAACTGCAGTGGCAGGGGGTCGTCGAGCCGGAGATCGGCGCGCAGCTGCGCGATCGTGGCGCTGTCGGCCCGCTCGCCAACCATGGCCTGAACCGGATCGCCGGGGGCCACATAGAGCAGCAGGAAAGCCACCACCAGCACCCCGAACAGGGTCGGGATCAGCAGCAGCAGCCGGATTCCCAGCCAGCGGATCATGGGGTGTGATGCGCGTTCTGCCAGCGCTGGCCGTTGAAGATCGCGGGGATGCGCCAACCGGTGTACTCGGGGCGCTGAGCCCAGAGATCGACCGGAAACCAGCAGAAGATCCACGGTGCAAGGTCGAACACCCGCTGATCGATGATCCGGTCGAGCCGGACCTTCTCGGTGGAATCGACGGTGCTGCGGGCCCGGAGGATCAGGCTGTCGAGGCCGCTGTCGGCCAGAAACGCCAGGTTGCCGCCTGGGCCGCGATTGCCCGAGTAGAACAGCGGGTAGTTGAAATTCTCGGCGTCGGGGTAGTCGCCATACCAGTCGGTGAGGAACAGGTCGGCTTCGCCCTTCCGGGCGGCGGACCGGGCACTCGAGGCGTCGCGCTGCACGATCTCGGCAGTGATTCCGACTGCCGCGAGATCCTGCTGCATGGCCTGGACGATGCGGGCGTATTCCGGCCGGGCCGACCGCCACAATTTAATCGAGAATCCATTGGGGTAACCGGCCTCGGCCAGCATCCGTCGGGCCAGTGCCGAGTCGTAGGCGTAGGGTGCCCGGGTCGAATCGTACCCTTCGATCCCCGGTGGTACCGAGCCCGCGGCCAGGGTACCGCGGCCGCCGGCCAGGTTGGCCAGGATCGTCGGGATGTCGATGGCGTGATTGAGCGCCTGGCGCACCCGCACGTCCTTGAGCGGGCCGTGGGTCGTGTTGATCGCAACGTATAGCGGTCTCAGCGCGCTCCGGCGCTGCAACTCCGCCGGACGACGCTTTTCCCAGAGCCGGGTCTCGCCGAAGGGAACCTCGACCACCGTGAGGTGCCCCGATTCGTACTCGGCGGCCTGGGTGATGGCTTCGGGAATGATCCGGATCCGCAACGTATCGGCGTCGGGGATCTTGCCCCAGTAGTGCTCGTTCCGGGCCAGCACCAGCGCATCATCGTGATTCCAGCGAACCAGCCGCCAGGGTCCGCTGCCGATCGGATGCTGATCGAAATCAGCGGCCGCTGGCGTGGCCACGATGGCCGTGACCGGCATGGCGAGCAGCTTGGGAAAGATATTCAGCGGCGCCTCGAGCGTCAGGATCAGCGTGGTGTCATCCGGCACCGCGATCCCGACCCGGGCGGTTGAATCTCCTGCTGAATGGGCCTTGGCTCCGGCGATGGGGAACAGTGGCCACGCCCGTCCGCCTTTCAATTTCGGATCGAGGGCCCGTAGATAGCTGTCGCGGATCGACGCGGCGGTGAGTGGGCGGCCGTCGTGGAACCGGGCCCCGGTGCGGATATGAAAGGTGTAGTGCCGCCCGCTGGAGTCGCTCTCCCACCGGCTCGCGAGCCCCGGCTGCAGATGCCCGTCGGCGTCGAACTGCGTCACATTATCAAACAGCGTGGTGATGACTTCGCCGGTGGGGACATCCGTGGAGAGGGCCGGATCCAGCGATCTGGGGTCGTAGTAGAAGTAGTAATTCAGGGTCCGGGGATTTTCCGGAGAGGTGCAGGCCAGGAGCCCGAGGAGGGCGAGGTACTGCAAGCGGGGCAAGGGGGGTCGCGGGCGGCGGCGGGAACGCGGTTCCGCCTCGTTGACTCTGACTCGTAACTCTGCGAAACTACGTCACTTGGACCGCATCGTCAATCAACGTCGCCAGGCTCTGCCGGCCCGGCGCTCTCGTCTGGAATTCAGGTCTCGCCTGCTGCCCTCATGCCCTTGATCGGCCGGCTCCATTTGAGCACGGCGGCGCTGGCCGGACTCCTCCTGATCGTGACGGGGGTCCGGTCCGCCTCGGCGCAGGAAGCCGACCGGATCGTCCGGGGACTCAAATTCACCGGCAACAAGTCTCTCACCAGCGACGTCCTGAATTCCGCCATCAGCACCACCAACTCGGCCTGGTTTGCCCGGAGCAAGCTGGTGCGCTGGATCGGCCTCGGTCAGAAGCGGGTGTTCGATGAAACCGAGTTCCGCCGAGACGTGCTGCGGATCGGGCTGCTGTACAAGCAGAGCGGATTTCTCGAGGTGAAGGTCGACACCGTCGTGGTCCGCAAGCCGAAGGAAGTCAGCGTCACCTTCAAGATTACCGAGGGTCCGCCGGTGGTGGTCACCTCGCTGGCCGTCACCGGGCTCGACTCGCTGCCCGACGCCAGGAAGCTGACCCAGGACCTGCCGCTCCGGATCGGCCGGCCGTTCGACCGGTTCCTGTTCCAGGCCAGTGCCGACACGCTGGTGGCCCGGCTGCGGAACCACGGTCACCCGTCGGCGGATGTGCTGCGAAACTTTTCGATCGACAAGGTGGCCAGGACGGTGCAGGTGTCGCTGGATGTGCTGCCGGGGCGGGGAGCGGTGTACGGCGGGATCACGGTGGCCGGCAAGGTCAACGTCGACACCACCTTCATTCGGCAGATGCTGGTGCTCGACAAGGGCGAGTCGTTCGAACAGCAGGATCTCGACGAGAGCCAGCAGCGGCTGGCCCGCACCCAGCTGTTCCGCACCGTGTCGGTGCAGATCGATTCAGCCGGGTTCCAGCCCGACGATTCGGTGGTGCCGCTGGTGGTAACCGTGAGCGACGGGCGGCGGTTCAAGTACCGGGGCCAGATCGGGTACGCCACCGAGGACTGTTTCCGGCTGGGCGCCGGCTACACCGACCGGAACCTGTTCCACAGCGGCCGCCAGTTCGATCTCAGCGCCAGCCTGTCGAAGATCGGGGTGGGAACTCCGTTCAATTTTGGTCTAAAGAATTCGATCTGCTCGACCCTCAAGGCCGACTCGGTCGGATCGAGTGTGGCCAACTACAACGTCACCGCCACGGTGGGGCAGCCCCGGTTCTTCTCGTCCCGCACCGAGGGCACCTTCTCGTTCTTCGGCGAGCGGCGCAGCCAGTTTCAGGTCTATCGCCGGGACGAGATCGGTGCCGCGGTCCGGGCCACGTACCTGCCGGAGCCCCGGCTGCCGATCTCGCTGACCTACCGGGCCTCATTCGGCCAGACCTATGCCACCCCGGGGAACTACTGTGCCTTCTTCAACGCCTGCACCCCGCAGGACCGGCTGCTGCTGTCCCAGGGGCGGCTGGGAGCGGAGCTCACCGGGGTCATCAGCTCGATCCAGACCAACAATCCGGTCGATCCCAGCCGCGGCCGGGCCTATTCGCTCGAACTCGGGTACAGCTCGCCGATCATCGGCTCCTCCAAGTTGCAGCAATTCGTCCGGGTGCAGGCCGATGCGGCGTGGTACCGGGCGCTGACCCGGGACGTGACCCTCAGCTGGCGGTTGCGGGGCGGGATGCTGTTTTCCCCCAAGGTCGACGTCAACGGCACCGCGACCGAATTCGTGCCGCCCGAGCAGCGGTTCTATGCCGGCGGGCCCAACGATGTGCGGGGCTACGATGTGAACGGCATGGGTCCGCTGGTCTACGTGGCCTACACCGACAGCGCCGTGCTGACTCCATCGCTGGAGCAGAAGATCAGCGACGGCACCATCCGGAGCACCTTTTCGCCGACCGGCGGCAACACGCTCGGGATTGCCAATATCGAGATCCGGGTGCCTTCGCCGTTGCTCTCGTCGCGGCTGCGGCTGGCGGGGTTTGTCGACGGCGGAATTCTGTACCAGCGTGGTGAGACCGACCTGGCCCCCGCCCAGTTCCGGATCACGCCGGGAGTCGGACTCCGATTTGGCACCCCGATCGGACCGATCCGTCTGGACCTGGCCTATAACAGCTATCCCGGTACGCCGGGCCCGCTCTACCTGCAGGACAGCCAGGGCAATATCCGGCTGGTGAAACCGGCGTACTCCAAGCCGCGCGGCAGCGGATGGAATCTGCACTTTGCCGTGGGCCAGCCGTTCTAGATGCGCCGATTCCTCAAGCACACCGGCCGCCTGTTCCTGGCGCTGTTCATCAGCAGCCTGCCGATCGTCCTGGCGGTGGTCATGGTGTTGTTGTTCAGCGGCCCCGGCCGGGGCGTGCTGGCGCGGGTCATCGGCGATCGATTGAGCCGGAACCTGCGGGGGCAATTCCAGATCGGCGGAGTCTCCGGTTCGATCCTGCGTTCGCTGACGCTGCGCAATGTGGTGGTTCGTGACACCTCCGGCGCGCTGCTGGCCCAGTTCCCCCGCCTGCGGGTGACCTACAATCTCCCGACCCTGCTGGCCAGGAGTCTGGTGCTGACCCGGGTGGAGCTCGACAGCCCCACGGTGCACCTGACCAAGCGGGCCAACGGCCGGATGAACTACGAAGAAGTGCTCAAGCTCAGCGAGGGTCCGCCCAGCGGCAAGCCCGGCCCGCTGATCGAATTTCATGACGTCTGGGTACGTCAGGCCAACCTGGTTCTTTCGATGCCGTGGTCGCCACCCGACAGCGTGCATACTCCAGCGGGAACTGCGGCCGCACTGGCGGCGGATCGGGCGCACCCCGGCCGGGAGATCGATCCCACGCCCGACGGATTGAAGAAGGTCATCCGGTTTGTGCCGCTCACCGCGCACTTCCCGAAGTTGCGTCTCACTACACCGAAGCACGAACCCTTCGCGTTCGAAATCGATACGCTGGCCACCCGGATCAGCGATCCGGCCCTGACCATCACGCATCTCGTGGCTCACGGGTGGACGGCTGGAGACAGCCTGCAGTTCACCGCGGCTCACGCCTCCCTGCCCGACACCCGGGTCCAGGGTGGCGGCACCATAACCTGGCCGCGTGGCCCGATCCTGTTCGACTTCAGCTTCAACGCCGCGCGGCTCAACCTCAACGACCTGCTGTGGATCAATCCGGGACTGCCGCCGCTGGCAGGCAAGGGCAAGGTGGTCGCCAAGTCGGAGAGTGATACGAAGACGGACTACCAGCTCAGCGACCTCGCGCTCCGCGGCGCGCCCGGCGCGCTCAAGGGCAAAGTCACCCTGCTGGTGGACCAGAAGCGGGGACTCGGCTTCAAGGGCATGGACCTCGATCTCGACCATCTCGATCTGTCGGTGATGAAGCCGTTCGTGCCGGACCTGCCATTCGAGGGCAAGCTGACCGGCCCCACCCGGGGCGATGGTTACCTCACCGACATGGCAATTGACGTCAACTGGCTGTTCGAGGATGCCAAGGTGCCGGCTCCCGCGGAAACCGAGATCGCGATGAAAGGCCGGGTGCGGCTGGGTGGCGATGCCGGATTGTATTTCGACCAGGTCACGGTCGACTCCAGCGACATCGACCTGCGCACGGTCCGCCGCCTGGCGCCGGCGGTGCCGCTGAACGGCCGGGTAGCGGCGTCGGGCAGTGTCAACGGCAGCCTGCACAACGTGGTGTTCGACGGGACCATGGATCACCAGGACGGCGAGCGTCCGGTCAGCACTGTCGAGGGCAAGCTGGGACTCGACACCCGGAAGAACGATGTGGTGTTCGATGTCGATGGCCTGCTGAACCCGCTCTCGTTCGACGGGATCCGCGGCAGTTTTCCCGGCATGACCGCTCGCGGCGAGATTCATGGCCCCATCACGCTGCGGGGACCGCTGGCCCGTCTCGAAACTCACGCCGATGTCGAAGGCCAGGTGGGGCACATCAAGGCCGATGGCGGCCTCACGGTGCTGCCGCCAAAGCTTGGCGCCGAGAGCCTGACTGTAGTCTTCGACCACGTCGACCTGCCGCAACTGCTGGGCAAGGGCCCGAACACGGCGCTGGCAGGCACGCTCAAGGTCAATGGGATCATCGATTCGCTGGTGCCGCCGGAGGGGAGGCTCGAAGCCAGGCTGTCACCCGGCAGGATCGATGCGTTCGCCTTCGACAGCATGGCCGTGGCGGTCGACGCCACCGCTGGCCGACTGATGTTCGATACCTTGACCGCCGTCTGGCAGGATGGCCGGCTCGATGGCCGGGGTGAACTGGGCTGGCATCGCGACCAGGACGGCGAACTGACGGTGCAACTCGCCGCCGCCAGGCTCACCGCATTCGATACCGTGGCCACCCTGCTGCTCGGCGAGGCCAGCGACAGCGTGGCCAGGGCCCATCCGCTCGACGGCACAGCCAGCGGGCTGGTGCGGCTCCGCGGTTCGATCGATTCGCTCGATGCCAACGCCCAGCTCGAAGTGCGCGACTTGTCCTGGCGCACCCTGCGGTCGCCGGCTGATTCGATCGAGCTGGCCTGGAGTGGCGGGGTCCGCCCCCGGAGCGCGGTGGCGGTGGTGTTCGACTCGCTCAGCATCGGGCAGTGGTCGCTGCACAACGCCGACCTGCACGCGGCCGGGTTCACCGACTCGCTGGGCTGGGGCGGCAGTGTCGATATCGGCCGGCTGGGCCGGGCCAGTTCCGCCGGTACCATGCAGCGGCTGCCGCTGGGCTACCTGGTGGTGCTCGACTCGCTGCGGGCGGTGCTGCCCGATCACAGCTGGCGGCTGGTGGCCCCGTCCCGGGCGCTGGTCGGCGATTCGGTGGTCGCCGTGTCGCCGGTGCGATTCGAAGCCGAGGATGGCGCCGGTGAACTCAAGATCGGGGGCCTGCTGCCGCGCGCGGCGGGGGGTCAGTTGCGGCTGTCGGCGGCGAGCGTCCCGATGCGGGATGTGTACGCCATGCTGCAGTGGGATACCACCCAGGTCCACGGCACCTTTTCGCTCAACCTCGAGCTCACCGGCACGGCGAGCAATCCGGAGATTCACGGCGGGCTGGCCCTGGCCGATGTCGGGCTGGAGGATTTCTCGGCCCCCCTCATCCAGGGATCGGTGCACTACACCGACAAGCAGCTCAAGGCCAACCTGGATGTCTGGAAGACCGGTGCCTCCATCCTGCAGCTCGAGGCGGCGCTGCCACTCGACCTGGCCCTGCACAAAGTGGCCAGGCGCCAGCTGCCCGGCCCGATCCTGATCCGGGCCCACTCCGACAGTACGGACCTGACGATTCTCGAGGCGGTGACCCGGGCGGTCCGCCAGGTCACCGGCTCGCTGGCGGTCGATGCCGAACTGGGGGGCACCTGGGATGCGCCGGCCCTGTCCGGCACCCTGGCGCTTCGCGGAGTCGGGGCCAACCTGCCGGGACTGGGTGTCCGCTACGACAACATCAACGGCAAGGCACTGTTTCACGGCGATTCGATCAGCCTGGAGTCGTTCCGGCTCAATGGCGGCAATGGCACCCTGGAAGTCACCGGCGGGCTGCGGCTGGAGAAGCTCACCCACCCGGTGCTCAACCTGACCCTCAAGCCCGACAATTTTCAGGCCATGGATCTCCGTGGCGTGGCCAGCCTCAACGCCTCCGGTGATCTGAAAATCACCGGCTCGCCGCTGCTGCCCACCATCTCGGGCCAGGTTACGGCCAATGAAGGGGCCTACTACTTCGCCGACCTGATCAACAAGCGGGTGGTGGATCTCGAGAACCCGGGCGACAGCTCGCTGATCGACCTGGAGCAGCTCCGCACGGCCCGGCTGGGCAACACCTTCATGAAGCGGTTCCTCGATTCGCTGACCATCCAGGATCTCCGGGTGACCATGGGCGAATCCTTCTGGCTCCGCTCCACCGAGGCCAATGTCCAGCTGGAGGGCGGCCTGCTGGTCAACAAGCAGCGGGCCAATTACCGGGTCGATGGCACCTTGTCCACGGTGCGGGGCAGCTACCAGCTCCGGGTCGGCCCGGTGATCCGCGACTTCACGGTCGAACACGGGACGGTACAGTATTACGGCAATCCCAGCCTCAACGCCGACCTCGATATCACGGCGCGGCACGTGGTCCACACCACCGACAATGTCAGCGGCACCGAGGACCTGCCGGTCATTGCCCACATCACCGGCACGATGCTGGCGCCCAAGCTGGAGCTGACCACTGACGCCTCCCGCGGCGCCCTGAGCACGACCGAACTGGTCAGCTACCTGATGTTTGGCCGGAGCTCGATCTCCTCCGGCGAAGCGGGAGCCAGCGCTGACCAGACCGCCGTCACCTCGGCGATGTCGTATCTTTCCAGTGCGCTGTCGAGTGAGCTGCAGCGCACCCTGGTCACCGACCTGCGACTGCCGATCGACTACATCGAAATCCGGCCGGGCAGCATCTCCCGTCCGGGCGCCGTGACCCAGAATGGCGCCTCCCAGGTGGCCCAGCTGGCGGCCGGTTGGCGGATCGGTCACTCGTTCTTCGTGACGGTGCACGCCGATGTCTGTACCAACCAGACCCGCTTCTACCCTGACGTGGAGTATCGACTGAGCCGAGAATTCCGTTTGAGCGCCACGCTGGAGCCGGTGGCCAGCTGTACCGACCTGCTGACCCTGCAGAGCCTCCAGGACCGGGGTCGCTACCAGTTCGGCGTGGACCTGATCTGGGAGCGGGAGCATTGAGCGCGCCTCG
>JBDTTF010000153.1:0-6229 GCA_039930765.1 Gemmatimonadota bacterium
GTCTCTCGTCTCTCGTCTCTCGTCTCTCGTCTCTCGTCTCTCGTCTCTCGTCTAGATTCCGTACAGCGAGACCGGAGCCTTGAGCACGAAGGTGGTCTGGACGAACTGGGCGTTGATGGCGGTGCCGAGTACCACGCGACCATCGGCCGAGGCGGCGTAGATACCGGTCAAGGTCACGCTGGCGGGTACGGTGATGAAGTTGCGGGTGAGGATATCCTGCAATCGCCGCATGCCGCCGGCCTGGGTCCAGACGAATGCGGCCTGGTCGCCCGAAAAGCCATCACCACATGTGCCGAAGATCAGCTTGCCGTTGGCTGCAATGGCGTTCGGGAACGTCGGGGTGCCACCGAGTGCGCCGGGCAGGGTGCCGATGTCGACGACGTTGGTTTCCTGGGTCCAGTAAAAGGCGTTCTGGTTCCAGATCCCCGCCACCTCATGGCCATCGGCGCTGATCGACAGGACTTCACCGGGGGCGTCCGGCACGGTGGGATTGAGCAGGAAGCCGCTGCCGTCCGCGTGCCAGATCGCGGGACGGCGATCGACGAACCCATCCTGGGCAAATCCCGCCATCATCGAGCCATCGTCGCTGATGACCGACACCCGGTTGGTGGGTGGGGTGGTATCTCCCTCGGCGGCGGTTCCCAGCAGGTCAAGCTGCGAAAACACACCGGTGCCGCTGGCATCGGACCAGCGGAACCCGGCGGCATGACAGCCATCCCACCCCAGCCCGACTGCAACGTGCCCGTCGGCGCTGATATCCCACGCGCCGGCATAGTCCATTCCGCAGCCCACGGCATACTGATGGGCCAGGCTGACCCAGCCGGAACCTTCGGTCCAGAGCCCCGCTTCCACCGGATCGGCATACAAGGCGCTGATCCGGCCGTCGGCTGAAATCCCGGTGACAATGTCCCGGCCGGGATCACCGACATCGGTCTTGTGCGTCAGGACCCCGGTGGCCGTGTTATAGAAGTAGACCTTGCCCTCGGCCACGTTCAGGTCCTCGAGCAGGGCAATGCCACCATCCGGCGTCAGGTCGATCGGCGAGTTGACATCGACGAAGGTCAGGACGCCGTGCTCGGCGCTGTTCGGCTCACTCGAGTCGCTACAACCGGCCAGCAGGCTCAGGGCCAGGGCAGACACAGCGAGTGCGCGCCTCGGGTGGTTACGAACGGTCATCACATCTCCGTCAGGTAAGGCACGATTTTGCAGTGTGGGGGGTCAACAGGCGGGCAAGGCTAGCGATTGGTCTGGCAGCTGTCAACGGTTCACAGCGGGTGAGACGCGCGGCGCTATCGAGCTGGCATGTCGGTGCTGGGCTTCCTGTCTGAGCGGATTGCGGGCAAGCTGGCCAAACCAGCTGCGGCATAGCACGATCGCCGGTGGTTGGGCCGGAACAGTGAGGATCGGGTGGCTGCTCATTCGCAGATCTCGCGGGCAACCGGCCATTCTTGGTGGATGGTGCTAGTGGGCGTCGGCCGGTGCGGCAGCGCCTGGCTTCGGCTTTCGCAGCAGCAGAATGGCGGGGGCCACGCAAACAAAGGTGAGCATGAGCAGGAACCAGGCGTCGTTGTAGCTCAACATGGCGGCCTGCCGCATGACCTGACCGTCCAGAACGGCCAGCGCTGCCTGGGGAGCCCGATCCGGACCATAGCCGTGCTGGAGGAAACTGCCGGTCAGCAGCCGCACCCGATCCTCCACCTGCGGGTTGCCGGCGTAGAAATTGGTCACCAGATCGGCCCGGTGGAACGAGGTCCTGACGGTCAGGAAGGTGGCCAGGATGGCGATGCCGAAACTGCCGCCGAGCTGGCGGGCCAGGTTGATCAGGCCGGAAGCCTGCTGGGCTTCATGCGGCTCCAGGCTGGCGTAGGCCACATTGTTGATCGGGGTGAACAGGAAACCGAGCCCGGCACCGCGGATCAGCAGCGCAAACCGGACGTCCGCTTCGCCGCTCTGGGTGGTGAGGTGGCCTAGCTGCCACATGGCCACGAGAAAGATCGAAACCCCGAGCGCAATCAGGATCCGGGAATCGACCAGCGGCTTGTGGCCGGTGAGCAGCCGGCCACAGATCAGGGCCGAGGCGGCCGTGGCCAGGCCACCTGGCAGCAGGGCGAGCCCGGTCTCGGTCGGGGTGAAGTGCAGGATGGTTTCGGTGAAGAGCGGAAAGATGAAGACACCGCCATACAGGCCGAATCCGAGGGCCACGAACAGGAAGATGGATGCCGCCAGCTGGCGGTTCTTGAGCACCCGGAAGTTGATCACGGGATGCTGGTTGCGGCTGGAGAGCTCCCACCAGACCAGGCTGACGAGAGATAGCCCGGACAGGATGGCCAGCCGGAGAATCCACTTATCGGAGAACCAGTCGTCCTCGTTCCCCTCCTCGAGCACATACTGCAGGCTGCCGATGCCGACCATGAGCAGCGCGATCCCGGCCCAGTCGACGGTGCCACCCCGACGCACTGCATCGGGCGGGTCACGCAGGAAGGTACTGACCAGGAAGGTGGCCGCGATGGCGATCGGCACATTGATGAAGAAGCACCAGTTCCAGCTGTAGTTGTCGGTGATCCAGCCGCCCAGTGTGGGTCCGAGGGTGGGTGCCACGATCAGGCCGAGCAGGAAGACCGCCTGCACCATGCCCTGCTCTTCACGGGGAAAGATCTGCCGGATCGTGGCTTGGGCCGTGGACAGCAGGGCCGCCCCGCCGGCGCCCTGCACGATCCGCCACATCACCAGCTCGATCAGCGAATGCGAGGTGCCGCAGAGGAATGAGGCGGTGGCAAACAGGATGATCGAGCCGATGAGGTAGCGCCGCCGCCCGAACGTCTCGGCAAAGAAGGCGGTCATCGGCAGCACGATCACGTTGGACAAGATGTAGCCGGTACTGACCCAGCCGATTTCCTGCTGGGTGGCGCCCAGATTGCCGGCCATCTGGGGCAGGGCCACGTTGACGATGGTGGTGTCCAGCACCTCCACGATGGCGGAGGTGATCAGGCCGAGCAGGATCCACCAGCGGTAGCGGGCCACAAAGGCCGCGGCAGCGAGGGCGGCCTGGGAGGGAGGGGCGGGCGCGGTGTCGGCGGGGAACTCGGTGGTACCGGCAGTCATGCGGCGACTTTACCCGGCTTGACCGGCCAAGTCAACGACTGTTTACTTGGCCCATCCTCCGCCGGAGTACCAGCATGACGTCTTCCCGCTCTTCCCGGGCGCCGGTCCGGCGCCGCGACGCGATCGTCACCAGGGCCGGTATCCTGCGGGCCGCTCGGCGGCAGTTCACCGAGCTGGGGTACGAGCGGGCGGGGGTACGGCAGATTGCCGCCGAGGCGGGAGTGACGGCCGCGCTGATCAGCCGATATTTCGGCTCGAAGGAGGGCCTGTTCGTGGAGGTCCTGTCCGGGGCCTTTCAACTGGCAGGGGCGCTCCCGTTGGCGCGGGGCGAATTCGGGGTTGCCCTGGTCCGCTACATCACGGCGCACGAGCGCCGGCCACCGGCGGACGGATTCGATCCGCTGCTGCTGATCCTCCGCTCGATTTCGAGCCCCAGCGCACTTGCATTGCTCCGCGACCGGCTGGACCGGCGCACCATCCAGCCGCTGGCCCGCTGGCTGGGCGGGAAGGACCGGGGCACCAGGGCCGGACTGGTGGTAGCCACGCTGATGGGAATTGCCATCCTGCGAAAAGTGTTGCGCAGCAGCGCCTTTCCTCCCGGCGAAGCGGCCCGGGCCATGTCCCGGCTGGCGCCACTGCTGCAGGGAATTGCCGATCACTGATGCCGGTCTATCAATCAAAGGAATGATTCCGTGCATCGAAAGACCTCTACTGCCACTCACAGATCGGCCTCTACCACCACTGGTAGTTGTCGAAACCGGTCCGAGCTCCCATGTTGGCTGGGTCAAAATCGCCGAGGGGCTTCATGCCCCACGCACTATTCCGTTTCCACTGAATTCTTCCGGGAATGTGGCCATGTACTATCCCGATCTCCATACCGAATGCGATATCGACAGCGGGCCGGATACCCGGGCCATCGGCTGGCTGCATCCGGGGCATCCGTTTCCCGCCGAGCCGTCGGCGCCGCTGTTCCTCCGCTGCCTTGCCCGGCATGTCGAAACCGCCTGGTTTCCCGCCGCCTCGGTCGGTCCAAGCAGCTGCCGATTCTGCGGCCAGTCCCTTCGCCGGGCCAATCGTGCCGCATCCGAGGCGCTCTGGATTCCAACCCGTGAAGCGGTCTACGTTGCCCCTGCCGCCATCCTCCACTACGCCTCCGAGCACAGCTATGCGCCGCCCGAGGAGTTTGTGCTGGCGGTGCTGGCCTGCCCGCCGCAGGGTTCACGGTCCTACCTCACCCTGCTACGGCAGCTGCCAACCTGGTGGGGGTTGATGGTCGGCGACCACAGCGTCGATGAAGTCCGCGAACAGGCCATGGCCAGGCGGCGCTGACCGGCCGTCCGACCTCGCGGCTTGAACCTTGGGCGGTGGGGGCGTAAGCTCTGCCATGCGCCAACTCAGCCAGCTGTTTGCCAACAACCGCTCCTGGGCGGCCGAAATGCTCCGGCGGGACCCGGAGTTCTTCGAGCGCCTGGCCCATCAGCAGCACCCGCGCTACCTCTGGATCGGCTGTTCCGACAGCCGGGTCCCGGCCAACGAAATCATCGGGCTGCTGCCCGGTGAAGTCTTTGTCCAGCGCAACGTGGCCAACCTGGTCAATCACAGCGACCTCAACTGCCTCTCGGTGCTGCAATACGCGGTCGATGTGCTCAAGGTCGAGCATGTGATCGTGTGCGGACACTACGGCTGCGGCGGCATCAGCGCCGCCTGGCAGGGCCTCCCACTCGGCCTGATCGACAACTGGCTCCGCCACGTGCAGGACGTGGCCAGCCGGCACAGTGAACAACTGAAGCCGCTGGCCGGACCCGCGGTCCTCGACCGGCTGTGCGAGCTGAATGTGCTGGAGCAGGCCACCAACGTCTGCCGGACCACGATGGTGCAGGAGGCCTGGGCCCGGGGCCAGCCGCTGATGGTGCACTCGTGGGTCTATGGGCTCAAGGATGGCCACATGCGGGACTTGGGGTTCTCGGTGGGTGGGCCGCAAGAGCTCGAACTGGCCTACGCCCGCGCGGTGAGTAGTGCCGCGGGCTCGCGATGAAGAAGCTGACGCGTCGATTGGCGTGGGGCCTCGCGGCGATGACCTTCGCAGCCCCAATGCAGGCCCAGATGGGCTGCACCAGCTCTGCGCGGTCGGCGGGGGACAGCGTCACGGTACTGTTCGTCATGAGCCCGCCGCCGACGCCCGCCAAGGGGTCCCAGCCATCGGATTACCTGGTCCTCGCCAATGGGATTCGTGAGCACCTGGCCCCGCCCATCGCGGTCGAACTTCCGACCTGGCCGCACACCATTGTTCGCGGATTGCCCGCGCAAGCTGTGCCGGTTGAAGCATCGGCGTTCGGTGTGGGTGGTCAGATTGATCTCAGGCTCGACAGCCTGGGTCACCTGGTGCCGGCCTCGGTCGAGGCGCACACCGGCTCGGATCTGCTCGATCGCGAACTGGTGGCCGCCACACTCCCGGCGGATACCGCCGGAGACCTGGCTTTTGCGCCGCCGATATTTCGTGGCACCAAGGAGCCGGTCGCCATGGAGGTGATGGCCACGTCGGTGCCTATGCCGACTGCGGTGGCCTTTGCGAGGTATCGAACCACGGTCCAGTTCGGCGATACCCCGCCGGTCCGGATCCAGGGGCCTTCGCCGGTCTATCCGAGACTGGCCCAGCAGTACGGGATTCCCGACAGCGTGAGGGTACAGTTCATCGTGGGAACGAACGGTCGGGTGGAACCCGAGTCGTTTCGGGTGCTCAAGGTCAAATACCAGGAATTTGCCGACGCGGCCGCCGCGAGCATCCTGGCTACGACTTTCAAACCGGGCCTGGCAGACGGGTGTCCGATCCGGGTGCTGGTGCAGACCACCGTGATCTTCAAGCTTCCGCGCTGATCGACGATCCCATGCCCACCGCCGATAACTGGTTTGCCTGGGCCATCCTCTCGGCCATCTTTGCCGCGCTCACCGCCATCTTTGCCAAGGTCGGCCTCGATGGCGTCGACTCCGATTACGCCACCCTGATCCGCACCTTTGTCATTGCGGCCACGCTGACCCTGATCGTGGCGCTCAGCGGCAAGTGGCGCAACCCGATGAGCCTGCCACCGAAGTCGGCCACCTTCCTGGTGCTCTCGGCCCTGGCCACCGG
>JBDTTF010000154.1:0-5004 GCA_039930765.1 Gemmatimonadota bacterium
CGGGGTGGTTCAGAAAAAGCATTGCTCCGCGAGCCTTTGCGTCCTCCGTGCCTCTGCGGTTCCAGTTGCTGTTGCCGTTGCACAAGAACTCCAACCGCAGAGTCGCCAAGCACGCAAAGGGACGCAAAGACCGTTCGGGGTTGATCTGCTTTTGAATAATCGCTTGCGGGGTTGTTCAGACCAAAGCAGTCCTCCGCGGATCTTTGTGTGCGCTGTGCCTCTGCGGTTCCAGTTGCTGTTGAAGTGATGAATGGTCAAAGCGGACAAAGGAATTGCAATGAAATACCATCCGTCCCCCACGGCTGCCGTGATGGGCAAGGTCGGCCTTCCCGCGCCAATCAAGACCCTCGCCGCAAAGCAATGGGACGTGATCATTGTCGGCGGCGGGCATAACGGCCTGACCTGTGCCGCGTACCTGGCGCGGGCCGGCAAGCAGGTCCTGGTGCTCGAGGCCCGTGAGCGGGTCGGTGGCGCTTGCACGCTGGAAGAGTCGTGGCCCGGCTACCGGGTGTCGCCGTGCGCGTATGTCGTCGGCTTGCTGCATCCACTGGTCATGCAGGAGCTGGACCTGCCGGGACGTGGCTTTCGATGGACGCCGGCCAGCGGCGGCTACTTCGTGCCGTTCGAGGATGGCAGCAGCATCCAGCTCTGGGATGACGAAGCCAGGGCGGATGCCGAGCTCCGGGCCTTTTCCCCGCGGGATGTCAAAGGCCGGCACGAAATGCACGCCTTGATGCGGCGAGTGGCTGACGCCATCCGCCCCGGTGACGCGACCGACAGCTGGATCGGGAGAGCGCCGACTCGGGCACAGCTCGAGGAACGGCTGGGTCATGACAAGGATGCCATCGGCCTGCTGTTCGAGTGGTCGCAGGCGGAACTACTCGAGCGGTACCTGGTCGACGAGCGGATGCAGCTGGCCTATATGGGTCAGGGCGTCGTGGGCACCTTTGCCAGCCCGTTCGATGCCGGCACCGCATCGATCTACTTCCATCATTACTGTGGCCGGATGGATCATGACTATCCCGGCGACTGGGGCTACGTCCAGGGCGGAATGGGGATGGTCTCCTTCCTCCTCTGTGACGCCGCCCGGGATGCCGGGGCCACGGTGGCAGCCGGAGTAGCGGTGAGCCGGATCATCCCCGGCCAAGGAGTTGAACTCGAAGGTGGCGAGAAGATCTCGGCGCCGATCGTTGTCTCCAATGCCGATCCAATGGTCACGCTGAGGTTGCTCGGGAACAACGCCGACGCCGAGTGGCAGAAAAAGGTCGAGGCGGTGCCGATCACTGGCTGTACGCTCAAGCTCAACGCCGCCCTCAGTGAATTGCCCAATTTCAAGGCGCGCCCGGGCACCAACGAGCCGCATCACCTGGCCACAATCAACACCCCGATCACCAAGGCCGAGTGGCGGGCGGGGTATGCCGCCGCGCGCGAGGGCCGGATGCCGGATCGGGTGTGGGCCGAGATCTATCTGCAGACCGCGTATGACCAGAGTGTGGCGCCGAAGGGGAGGCACGTGCTGAGTGCCTTTACCCAGTATGTGCCCCATACCTTCAAGTCAGGCAGCTGGGACGACCACCGGGAAGCGGTCGGCCGGATGGGCATCGAATCGATTGCCAGATTCTGCAGCAATCTGCCCGACGCCATCATCGGCCTCGACGTCCTCGGCCCGCCCGACATCGAAGCGCGGGTGGGGCTCACCGGCGGCCACATCTTCCAGGGCGAGTGCCTGCCGCAGTACATGTGGAGCAACCGGCTGGAACCGGTGACCCCGATGCAGGGAGTCTACCTCTGCGGCGCCTGCACCCATCCGGGCGGCAGCGTGATTGCGATCAACGGCAGGAATGCGGCGATGGAGATACTCGGCAAGGCGGAATGACCGCACGCACGAATAGCGAAGAGGGGAGAGGGGAGAGGAGTGCTTCGGTTGCGGGTGGGGTTCCCATCTCCCATCTCCCTTCTGCCATCTCCCAGGTTTCGAGGCGGCTGCTTCCATTCCTGTTCCTCCTCTACACCGTCAACTTCCTCGACCGGGTCAACGTCTCGTTCGCGGCGCTGCAGATGAACCGGGACCTCGGGTTCAGCGCCTCGGTGTACGGATTCGGGGCCGGCGTGTTCTTCATCGGCTACGTGCTGTTCGGGGTTCCGGCCAACGCCCTGCTGCTCCGGATCGGAGTCAGGCGCTGGCTGGGCGGCATGATGGTGGTCTGGGGAGTGATATCGGCACTCACGGCGTTGATTCACCGGCCCGGCGAGTTCTACCTGCTGCGGGCACTGCTCGGATTCGCCGAGGCGGGATTCTTTCCGGGACTGATCTTCTACCTGGCGCAGTGGTTCCCGATGGCGGACCGGGCCAGGGCCATTGCCCGCTGCATGATCGCGGTGCCGGTGGCCGGGGTGATCGGTGGCCCGCTGTCGGGATGGATCCTCGGGTTTGATGGATGGCACGGAGTCGCGGGGTGGCGCTGGCTGTTCGTGCTCGAGGCGCTGCCGGCCGTGGTGCTGGGTGCGCTGACCTGGAAGACTCTACCGGAGCGCCCGGCTGACGCCCGATGGTTGAGTCCGGAGGAGCGGGCGGAGCTGGAGGCCGCCATCGCGGCCGACGCGCCGAGCGAGCAGCCCCAGCATCGGCCCGCCACCTCTGCCCTGCCGGCTACTCTCTGGGTCATGGCCGCCATCTGGCTGGGTGTGGCACTGGTGGGTTATGGCTGGAATCTCTGGCTGCCGCAGGTGCTGGCCCAGCGATCGAGCCAGTCGGTGCTGGCCATCGGCTGGCTGTCCGCAATACCGCAGCTTGCGGGTGTGGCTGGCGCGCTCTGGTTCTCGGCCCAGTCTGACCGGCTGCGAGAGCGGCGACTGCCGGTGGCATTGACCGCCGGGATGGTGGTGATGGGCCTGCTGGTCCTGGCCAATACCAGTTCGCTGCCGCTCAGTATTGCCGCCTTTGCCCTGATGGCCGCCGGCCAGTGCGGCCTGTGGGGGCCGTTCTGGACCCTGCCCAGCGAGTATCTCAGCGGCGCGGCGCTGGCCACCGGCGTGGCGATCATCAATTCGGTCGGGAACATCGGCGGATTCCTTGGCCCATACCTGATGGGTGTACTGCGGGATCGGTCGACCGGATTCGGATCGGGGTTTCTGGTACTGGCGGGGATTCAATCTCTGGCTGTGTTGCTCGCGTTTGGATTGTGGAAGGGCCATCGGCCGTTAGCCGTTAGCCGTTAGCCGTTAGCCGTCGAAAATAGAAATCGCGCGGGGACTTCGAACACCATTTTCTCCCGGAGTAGATTGCTAAAGGCCAATGGCCAACGGCCAGAGGAATTTCCAATGCCCGCCAACTCATACCAGCTCCACCTCAAAGACGGCCTCGCAGCCATGCCGGGGCCGGACAAAGACCAGTACGACGTCCTGCTCCGGGCCGGCAAGGTAGAAGTGGGGTTCTACGCGCCGAGGGGCATTGATGACCAGACCCCCCATTCGCGGGACGAGGCCTACGTCGTGATGACCGGCAGCGGCTGGTTCCGGAACGGACCGACCCGTGAACGATTTGTCCCTGGTGATGTGCTGTACGTCCCGGCGCATGTCGAGCACCGGTTCGAGGAGTTCAGCGACGATCTGGCGTTGTGGGTCTTCTTCTGGGATTGATGGAATGGTGGATTGAGTGATTTGGGGTATTCAGCAAGGTCCTCGACCCTGCCCACCAATCGTCAATCCTTCAAACCGGCAATCCTCAGTCTCTAGCTCTGACTACTCCGATCAGTAGATTCACGTCATGCCTCTAGAACCCACCCTTCCCCGCGCCGCCTACCTGGCCGACGACCACTACCAGCGTGAGCGCGAGCTGATCTTTGCCCGCGAGTGGTTCTGCGTGGGCCGAGAGGAGGAGATTCCTGGCATCGGCGACTACCTGCTGGCCGAAGTGGCGGGGGAGAGTGTCCTCGTGGTGCGAACCAGGGACGGCGGAGTCCGGGGCCATTACAACGTCTGCCGCCATCGCGGTTCGCAGCTGGTGCATGACCGGCCGCCGCGCCACCGCGCCGCCAGCACTCCCGCACCTGCTGGGAACTTTCCCAGCGGGATCAAGTGCCCCTACCACAGCTGGACCTACGCTCTCGAAGGGGCGCTCCGGACCGCGCCGTTCCTCGAAGAGGGAGAGGATTTCACCAAGGAAGGACTGGGGCTGCATCCAGTCGCGGTCGAAGGCTGGGGTGGATTCCTGTTCGTGAAGCTCATCCCCGGTCAGGGGGCTGGCCTGATCGAGCAGCTGGGCGGCGCCCCCGAACGGGTGAGCCGCTATCCGCTGGCGGCGCTGCGTACTGCCCGCCGGATCCAGTACCATGTGGCGGCCAACTGGAAGGTCATCCTCGAGAATTACAACGAGTGCTATCACTGCGGGCCGGTGCACCCCGAGCTCTGCAAGGTGGTACCCGCCTTCAAGCAGCGCGGCGGGGCCGACCTGGACTGGGATCGTGGCGTGCCTCACAAGGACGGCGCCTGGACCTTCACCTTTTCGGGAACCTCCACCAGGAAACCATTTGCCGGCCTCAACGAGGACGAGCTCACCCGCCACAAGGGTGAGTTGCTGTACCCCAATTTCATGCTCAGCCTGGCCGCCGAGCACGCGGCCGCATTTACCCTGTGGCCCGAAGGGCCGGGCCAGACGACCGTCTGCTGCGATTTCCTGTTTCATCCTGACGAGATGGCCCGGCCCGACTTCGATCCGTCTGACGCCATCGATTTCTGGGATATCACCAACCGGCAGGACTGGACCATCTGCGAATCGGTCCAGCGTGGGATGAATTCGCGGATGTTCGAGCGGGGCTATTACGCGCCGATGGAGAGCTTGAGCCTGGATATCCGGGAGTACATTCGCAAACGACTGGGCTAAATTGCGGGGGATAGAAGAAGGGAGAGGGGAGAGGGGAACAGCATTTCCCCACTCCACTCTCCCTTTTTCGCGTGCAGGTGTATCTACCTATCTCCTATCTGCCATCTCCCATCTCCTGCAGT
>JBDTTF010000155.1:0-6037 GCA_039930765.1 Gemmatimonadota bacterium
CTATAAAGGAAGCGGCTGATCTCGGTGAGTGCCGGAAGACCGTAGAAGTCGTCGGCATTCAGGACGGCAAAGGGTCCGTCGATCACGTGGCGGGTGGACCAGATGGCCTGGCCGGTGCCCCAGGGCCGCGATCTTCCGGCGGGGACTCGCGCGACCGGCAGGTCATCGAGCCGCTGCGCCACCAGCTCGACCTGAATCCGGCTGCGGTACCTCGAGGCGATGGTGGCCTCGAACTCGTCAGACAGGTCGGGCCGGGTCACGAAGATGATCCGGTCGAAGCCGGCGCGGAGCGCATCGAAGATGCTGTAGTCCATCAGCGTCTCGCCGCCGGGACCGACCGGCTGCAACTGCTTGGCACCACCGTAGCGACTGCCCAGTCCTGCGGCCAGGATGACCAGGGCTGGCGATGTCATGCCGCCGACGTGGGACGCTGTTCCGGCATCCTATGGCCTCGGTGAGTGAAACGGGTAAATTAACGAATGAGTCCAGATCAATCGTCCGCCCCTCCCGCCTCGGGGCAACCAGGACCCGGCCCCGCCCTGCTTCGGGCAACCACCTTTGCCTGCCGGATTGGGACAGCCGCCGGCGCGCTGCTGCTCGCGGCTGCCTTCTACCGGTTCGGCCTCCACTGGTCCGCATCCGCTGGCGGGTGGTATGCCACGGCCATCACGGTCATCGCGATCACGCTCTGGCTGCCTTCCGCGCCGCCGGGCCTCCGAGTCGGCGCTATAGTTTCTGCATTTCTGGTCCTATTTACGCTGCTGGGTATCGAGTTGGTACTCGAGACCCTCAACCGCCGCGAGGTGCTCGGGTTGCGACAGGCAGTCGAACAACGGACCGGAGTCCGGTATGACGTCCGGTACATCCCCGAGGTCGTCCATGACCTGCAGGCCAAAGGGGTGACCGCCGTACCCTCGATCGTTCCCAAGACCCTTCTGGGCTTCGTCAATCAGCGGGTGTCGCCGGAGAGCCGGTTCCGCGCCCCATTCCTCCCGATGGGCGGGGTGGCCAATCGGACCACGGTGCAGCTCTGCGTCGAGGGCGGCCAGTACCCAATATACCAGAGTGATGAACACGGCTTCCTGAACCCGCCAGGGAACTGGAGTCCGTCACCCGACCAGGTCATCCTGATCGGCGATTCCTACACCCATGGGTACTGCGTTCCGGAGGATAGCACCATCGCGGCGGCGCTGCGGGCCCACTGGCCGCACGTGCTGAGCCTCGGCACCGGCGGCAGCGGGCCACTGGTCGAACTGGCCACGCTCAGCGAGTACGCCGGACCGCTGCACCCGAAAATGGTGCTGTGGCTGTACAGCGAGAATGACTTCCGCGACCTGGCGCGGGAGCAACAGAATCCGACGCTGATGCAGTATCTCCAGCCCGGATTCTGCCAGGGACTCGACTCGCTGCAACCGGCGATCGACCGGTCACTGACGGAATGGATCGACCGGGTCTATGCGACCAACTCAGCGCCGAGGGCCGAAGGGGAGTTCAACTGGCGCAATACGGTGACGCTCACGCTGATTCGGGGCGCGTTGTTTCCGGAACCCGACCTCGATCGCGACGCACTCCCGATGCCCGAGCTGCCGCTGTTCACCCGGTCGCTGGCGGCCGCCGACGCGCGGGTCCGGTCCTGGGGCGGGCGCCTGGTATTCGTCTTCCTGCCGGACTGGGCGCGCTTCTTTGCCGTGAACAGCGTCCAGAACGACAGCACCCGGCCCGCGGCATTGGCTGCGGCCCGGGAACTGGGAATTCCCATCCTCGACCTGCTTCCGGTGTTCACGGCCCAGCCGGACCAGGCATCACTGTTTTCGCGCTGGAGTATTTCCCGGGGGCACTTCAGCGGAAAGGGATACGCCGTCGCCGCCTCGGCGATCGCCACGTCGCTGGCGGGGCTGCATGATTCGCTGGCCGGCCAACCGGCCAGCGCCGCCGGTGCGCCCCACCGCTGCGGGATTCCGGCGGGGGCGCCCCTGTCACACTAGAAGATGGTGTAGATGAATGGTGCCAGTACCGATCCCTTGGCGAAGACCAGCAGGGCGCCTACCAGCAACAGCAGCACCAGGATCGGCGCCAGCCACAGCTTCTTTCGTGCCCGCATGAAGGCCCAGAGTTCAGACAGCAGCGCGCCCATATCCGCTCCAGTTCAGAATTGACGTTGAAGATCGCCGCGCCGCTTCCCCGGCGGACGGTCGATCCAGAAGCTGTCACCGGGCGGGCGGCGGAGCGAGTTATGGCCAAAGGCCTTTCGCACCAGCCCCACCGGCGTGAAGATCAGGTAATAGATGATCCCCATGAAGATCGGCGTCGTGATCTTCGAGAGCAGTGATGCCAATCCCATCCAGGCCCGGTAGATCGGCCCCATCCGAGCCGGTACCAGGGCACCACCGACCACCAGAAAGCCGCCCAGCGCCGCCAGCACTATCGGGGCAACCGTGTGCCCCCGCCAGTGTGACACCCCGGACAACGCCAGCATAACCCCGCCGACGAGCAGTCCGAACTTGCGGCCCTCCGCTGCGCTCAGTCGAGCTGGAATTCCTGTTTCCACTGATCCCCCTCCTTCCATTCCGGCTGGGCCTTCTTGTCCAGGACAAATGGACCGAGGACCAGGCAATCGATATGAGTGCGCATGAAACAGCGCCAGGCATCTTCGGGAGTGCAGACGATCGGTTCGCCACGGACGTTGAAGCTGGTGTTGATGACCACCGGGCAGCCGGTCCGCCCCTCGAAGGCCTTGATGAGATCGTAGTAATCCGGATTGGTTTCCCGTTCCACGGTCTGGACCCGGGCCGAGTAGTCAATGTGGGTGACGGCCGGGATATCGGATCGGAGGACGTTGAGCTGTTCGATGCCCCAGAGCGAGCGCTGCTCGGCCGTCATCGGGATCTGCCGCTCCCGCTTGACCGGCGCCACCAGCAGCATGTACGGCGATTCCCGGTCGAGCTCGAACCACTCGGCCACCCGCTCCCGAAGCACACTCGGGGCAAAGGGGCGGAACCCCTCACGGAACTTGATCTTGATGTTCATGTCGGCCTGCATCCGCGGGCTGCGGGGATCGCCGAGGATGCTGCGGGACCCGAGGGCCCGGGGACCGAATTCCATCCGGCCGTTGAACCAGCCGATGATCTGCTCCTGCGCCAACTGCTCCGAGACATGCTCCATCAGCGCTGGACGTTCGTAGCGGCGGTACACCGCGCCGACTGACTTGAGAAAGGTCTCGATTTCGGCCGGGGAGAACTCCGGCCCGAGGTAGGCGCCCCGCATCGAATCGCGGCCGGGCGTGACCCGGCGGGGTTTCTGGAACTGTCGATGCCAGATCAGCTGGGCGGTACCGAGCGCCCCGCCGGCATCACCACTGGCGGGCTGAATCCACAGCTGCTCGAACGGGCCCTCGCGCAGCAGCCGGCCATTGCCGACACAATTGAGTGCCACGCCGCCAGCCAGGCAGAGATTTTTCGAGCCGGTGAGCCGGTGCGCGGTCCGGGCCATCCGCAGCATGATTTCCTCGGTGACTTCCTGGACTGACCGGGCCAGGTCCATCTCCTTCTGGGTCAGTTTCGACTCCGGCACCCGGGCCGGGCCGCCGAACAGCCGGTCGAATTCCGGGCTGGTCATCACCAGGCCGTCGAGATAGCCGAAATACTTCTGGTTCAGGGTAAAGGAACCATCCTCTCGAAGGTCGAGAAGCTCCTTGAAGATCAGGTCGCGATACTTGGGCTCGCCGTAGGGAGCAAGGCCCATGACCTTGTACTCGCCTGAATTGACCTTGAAGCCGGTGTAGTAGGTGATGGCCGAATACAGCAGCCCGAGCGAGTCGGGCCAGTGGAGTTCCTTGAGGATTTCGAGGTCGTGACCCTGGCCATGTCCAATGGCGGCGGTGGCCCATTCTCCGACACCATCCATGGTGAGGATGGCGGCGTCCTCGAACGGGGAGGGAAAGAATGCGCTGGCCGCATGCGATTCATGGTGCTCGGCGTAGTAGATCTTGCCGTGGTAACCGAGCGAATCATGCAGGTCCTTGTCGGTGTAGAGCTTTTCCTTGATCCAGAGGGGTCCGGCGGCCAGGAACGACTTGAAGCCTTTTGGCACTACGCCGAAATAGGTGTCCAGAATCCGCTCGAACTTGAGCAGCGGCTTGTCATAGAAGCCGACCGCATCCAGCTGGTCCACCGAGATCCCGCCGGTCTTGAGGCAGTATTCCACCGCCCGGGCGGGAAAAGCGGCGTCGGCCTTTTTCCGGGTAAAGCGCTCCTCCGAGGCCGCGGCAATGATCTCGCCGTCGCGAAGGAGGCAGGCTGCACTATCGTGGAAGTAGGCGGAAATGCCCAGGATGTTCACGCACACCTCGGATGGGCCACAGAATTCACGAAAGGTCCTGTCGATAGGTGATAAGCAGCGATGGCTCGCCGTGCAAAGACGGTGCCAGAAGGCGTGGGATTCGGATTCGCTTCGGGTTGATCGAGTCTCGCCGCTCCACGATCAGGAGTCAACTCGCTGCGGCGGACAGGGCCCCGGTCCAACGGCGGACCCGCCGCTGCAAGTCGGAGGCTCTGATGCAGACGAGGCCCCCCGGCCGATTCGGACTGCCCGATGGCAGCGGTGCTACGAAACTGCGGTACTGGGACGCCGCCTGACCCACACCCAGTTGATCAGTCCCAGCCCCAGCGTGGCCGCTGACAGCAGCAGTTCTCTGGCTCCGATCCGGCTGGCCAGCAACGCCAGCACTCCAATCCCGAGCACCGCCACGACCGAGCCGCCGGGTAACACAAACCGCGCCGGCGAAGTCTCGGGGTCGGCCCGCCGGTCCCGGGCCCGGAAGACTGGTAGTGAGGCGCAGACCACGGCATAGATGAACACCCTCGATGCGGCCGAGAGGCTGAGATTGGTGACAAAGCTGCCGCTGGCCGCGACGGTCCAGGCCAGGAGGGCGTACAGCAGGAGCGAGGCGGTCGGGGGTACGGAATCTGGGATGGACGGCGGCCAGCCAGCCCGGCAGGTCCCCGGAGTCGGACATGGCCCAGGTAATTCTCGGCACGTTGACCATGGTGCCCGCCATATAGCCGGCGATCGAGATCAGCGCCGCCAGCGTCATGAAAACCGCTCCGGATCCACCCGCGATGACCCGGGCCGACTCCGCCAACGGCCGCTGGACCGATGCTGGATCAGCCAAGGTACCGGTGACCACCACCTGGGCCAGCGAATAAATCACGGCACAACTCGCCAGCGCCACAAACAGCGCGAACGGCGCATCTCGGCGCGGGTCCCTGGCCTCCGCCAGCGGGACCAGCGCCGCTTCAAATCCTCCGTAGGCAAAGCCGAGCAGCAGGATCGAATCCAGGTAGGCGCCGGGACCGGTCACGACCGCCGTAGTCGGGACCGAACCGTGCCCGCGCAGATACCAGAGGCCGGCACCGATGAACAGCACCAGCGGCAACGCCTTGAGCACCACCAGCGCCGAGCTGATCACGGTGCCGCCCTTGACGCCGCGATAGTTGACCAGGGCCAGCGGAAAGATCAGCAGCACCAGGACCATCCGACTGGCCACCGGACCGGTGGCGCCGGGCCAGAGCAGTCCCAGCAGGATGACGAAGAGATTGGCGTTGGTGGCGGACGCGGTGATGCGGACCAGGTAGAACAGCCAGCCGACCTCGATTCCCGCCAGCCGCCCGAACGCCGCATGCGCGTATCGGTACGGGCCGCCGGCCCCATCGAATCGCGACGCCACTTCGGCAAAGCAGGCCAGGATCAGGCCGATGGCGGCCGCTGCGAGCACCCAGGCCCAGACACTAGCCGGGCCCAGGCGCACCGCGACCACGGACGGGAGGCCGAAAATGCTGCTGCCGACGATCGAGTTGAACACCAGCCCCGCCAGCGACCAGCGGCCGATGGTGCGGAGGAGGCTAGTGCTCGACCGGGTGACGGAGTCAGGCGAGGTCGTCAAGTTTCAACCCAGAGGCACAGAGGGGTTTCGGCGCATCTGAACTGGAAACACAGAGGCACCGAGGGTGCTGGCAGTCGGACGACGATTGGAGCCCCC
>JBDTTF010000156.1:0-11027 GCA_039930765.1 Gemmatimonadota bacterium
CGAGCACGGGGGCTCCCTTGTTCACTCAGTTGCCAAGGCTCTATCTGAGCGCCAGAAGAGCGAATGAAAAACGACAACGGCTCCACTCAGCTTGCGGCGACCGACCTGACCGCCACGGAGCAATGGCTGACTCAGTTGTTGGCCGCGGACGAGCACGGACCGTCCCTTGGTCAATCACGCTGGAAGAATGAATGACAAACGACAACGGCTCCCCTCACTTTAGAGCGACCGCGCTGACCGCTCACGGAGCAATGGCTGGTTCAGTTGTTGGGCACGGACGAGCACGGGGGCTCCCTTGTTCACTCAGTTGCCAAGGCTCTATCTGAGCGCCAGGTGAATGAATGAAAAACGACAACGACTCGACTCACTTTCGAGCGACCGACCTGACCCCTCACGGAGCGATCCGTGTCCTTCCGTGGCTGGTTCAGTTGTTGGCCACGGACGAGCCCGGATGGCCCCCGGCTGGATTGTGTGGCCGGGCCCCAGTTCGAGTCCCGACGATTGGTGAGCGGCCTGCTTGCCGCAGTTTGTTGCCGGGGCTACAATAGGCCCCCTCCTTCACCTGCCGATGAATCGCATATCACCTCTCGATCAACTCGCCTAACGTGTTGATCCTCAAGACGTTCGGTGGACTGACTCTGGTCCGGGACCAACGCCCTGTTTCCGGGGCCGCGGCCCAGCGCCGGCGCCTCGCGCTGCTGGCCATGGTGGAGGCTGCAGGCCCGGCAGGAATCTCACGCGAACGACTGGTCGGAGTGTTCTGGGGTGAAGGTGAAGAGGATCGCGGCAGACGCAACCTCGCCCAGGCAGTCTATGCCCTGCGCCGGGATCTGGAAGTCGAGGAGTTGTTCACCGGAACTAACGAGTTGCGGATCAATCCGCTGGCGCTGGGCAGCGATCGCGCCGACTTTCTTGCGGCCGTCGATGGCGACCGGCTGGAAGCCGCGGTCGAGCTCTACACCGGCCGGTTCCTCGACGGCTTCTATCTCAACGAAGCGCCCGAATTCGATCGCTGGATGGAAACGGAGCGCGCCCGCCTGGCCCACGACGCCGCCGGCGCGATGGAAATGCTGGCCGGCCGTGCCGCAAGCCGCTCCGACCATCACGGCGCGATCCGGTGGTGGCGCACCCTGGCCGCCGCCGAACCCCACAACGCCCGGGCCGCCCAGGGGTTGATGCGCGCGCTGGCCGCCGCCGGTGACCTGACCGCGGCCGATCAGCACGCCCGGAGCTATCAGGCCCAGCTGGAGTCAGTCTTCGAGCTGCCACCCGATCCCGCCGTCGCGGCGCTCGCGGAATCACTCCGACGCTCGGCGCCGACTGCACCGCCGGCAGCCGCCGCCGTTGCCAACCCATCACTGCTGCCGGCTTCGGGACTGGCTGGCCACACTGACGAGTACGCCCGCCCGAGGCCCGCGTCCGACGGGGTGCCGCCACCATATCCGCCGCCGTCTGCCAGCGCCGCTCCATCTGCCCGCGCGAATCCAACGGCCAGCCCGCCCACACGGTTGGACAAGCGGCGGCGCACCTGGGCATTGCCTGTGGCCGCGATGATCCTGATTGCAGCCGCCGTACTCTGGCGGCAACGATCAGAGCGTGCGGCCCCAGCCTCCGCTCTGGTGCTGGCCGTCGGCACCATTCGCAATTACACCCACCAGCCCGATGCCACCGCTCCGCTGAGTGACATGCTGGCCACCAACCTGGCCCGGTCACCAGGCTTGAGCGTGGTGAGCGGCGCCCGAATGGTGGAGCTGTCCTCCCAGGCCGGCTGGTCGGGGGACTCTGATCGTACTGCCCTGACCAGCGCCAAGGAAGCGGGGGCCACTCAGATCGTCGATGGGGCGCTGTACCGGCTCGGTGGCGGACGATTCCGGCTCGACCTCCGGCGGGTGGACGTGGCGCATGGCACGGTCATGCAGGCCATCGCCGTAGAGGACACCAGTCTCTTTACCCTGGCTGACGAGGGCGCGGCGGCGCTGGCCGAGGGGAGTGGAGCGGGAGCTCCTGAACATCCGCTGGCCAGTGTCAGCACCGGATCGGTGGTGGCGTTCCGGCTGTATGAGGAGGGGCTGCGCGCGCTGTACACCGGTGACTATGCCGGCGCCCGGCAGATGCTGAGTGCGGCACTGCGTGAGGACTCGACCTTCGCAATGGCGGCCTACTACCGGGCCCGGGCCCAGCCGGCCGACCGGGCCGGTTATATCGCCGAGCTGCAGCATGCGGTGGAGCTGGCCCGCCGGTCATCCGACCGGGAGCGGCTGCTGATCACCGGGTGGTATGCCGACGAGGTGGACGATCCGGTTCGCCTCGCGATTGCCGAGACGCTGACGGTCCGATATCCCACTGAGCCAGAGGGGTTCAAGTTCCTGGGCCATGCCCGGATGTGGGACGGTGATTTCCTCAATGCCCTTCCGCCGCTTCGCCAGGCGATGGTGATGGACTCTGCCAGTCTCCGGCGGCCGCCACCGGGACCGGGCGGTCCGGCCAGCTGCCTGGCCTGCGAGGCGCTCTCCGAGCTGAGCGGGGCCTACTTCATGGCGGACTCCAGCGATGCTGCGCTGAAGGTGGCTCGTGACTGGACCCGGTTTCAGCCGGCCTCCGCCCCCGCCTGGGCCTCGCTGGCGCTGCTGTACGCCAAGCTCGACCGCTTCGCGGAGGCCGCGAAGAGCGACTCGATGGTGGTGCGCCTCGATCCCGGGTCGGACCAGGGAGGGCTCCGGATCGACATCGCGTTGCGCTCGGGAGACTTTGCCACCGCCGATCGGCTGATCGGTGATTATCTCAACGGATCGTCACCTCTTGCGCTGGCGTACGCCCAGCAGAGCCAGCTGACCAGCTACCGGATGCAGGGCCGATTCCACGACGCGTTGCCGGCGGCCCTGGCGCTGCGCAAGGCTGGAGTGCAGCCGAGTATCCGCGGCGCGGCACCCTACGAGGCGGTCTACCAGGCATCGGTGCTGTACGACGCGGGGCGGCCCGCGGAGGCCGCAGCACTGTTTGATTCGATCGGCCGCAATCCGCTGGGCGAGTCACCGGCTCGCAGGGCTCGGCACCGGACCTGGATGGCCACGCTGGAGGCAACCGCCCAGGCGGCCGCCGGTGACACGACACACCTGCGACAGCTGGCCGACAGCGCCCAGGCCTGGGGCCAGCTCTCCGGGTATGGGCGCGATCGTCGGTTACATCACCATATCAGGGGCCTGCTGCTCGAGGCCCGCGGTGACCTGGCCGGAGCCACCCGGGAATACCGGTCGGCCATCTTCTCCGCCACCGTGGGGTATACCATGACCAGCCTGGCGGCGGCCCGGCTGCTCATGCGGCTCAACCAACCCGGCCAGGCACTCCCCCTGCTCCGCTCGGCACTCGAGGGACCGTTCGACGGCCCCAATCTGTATCTGTCCCGCACCGTCACCCAGGAGGCGATGGCCACGGCGTTTGCACAGGCCGGCCAGCGGGACAGCGCGCGGGTGTATCGAGATCGGGTGGCGGCGGCGTGGAAGCATCGAGACTAGAGACGAGGGTCGAGGGTCAAGGGGCGAGGGTCGAAAGTCGAAAGTCGAAAGTCGAGGAGTATGATCCGGTCCGCAATTTCGGCGGCGAGGACTCTTGACTCGCGACTCTCGACCTTCATACACAACTTCGTTGCAACGCGTCCCTCGCTTGTCAAGCCCGCTTGCGTCAAATCTTGAAGTTCCGATATTGAGCGCGTGCTTATTAATCTCATCCCTGAGTTTCTCGCACTGCTCGCCACTCCGGACCCGGAGTCGGCCTTCCTTCAGTACCTCGATCATCACCGCCCCATCCTCAACGCCTACTGGCACAATTACGTGCTGGACCTGGACAGCCCGCCGGCCCGGGCCGTCATCCAGCACTCGCTGTTTGCCGACCGCAGCGACCTGCTGGCGCTACTGGAGAATGTGAACCTGGTCCAGATCGTCGAAGAGGCGCTGGCCCGGGCTGAAGAAATATTGGAGGTCGATCGTCCGACCGACTGCTACCTGATGGTCGGGATGGGGGCCGCCAACGCCGGCGAGCTGGTGGTCGGGGGCCGAGGCGCCGCATTCATCTGCATCGAGCACTTCACCGGACGGGCCAATGCCGATACGTACGGCATGGGTCTCGACCCGTCGCTGCTGCCGGTCTGGATCGCGCATGAAATCGCTCACACGGTCCGGTACACCTCGCCCCGGAGCGCCAGTGACCTGCGGCGGCTGGTGGCGGAAGAGGGCGGGGTCTACGACTACTGGAGCACCGGCAGCCGGGCCACTCTGCGTGAGCACCTGATCAATGAAGGGCTGGCGGTCCACGCCTCCCAGGCCTGTGCGCCCGGATTCGATACCGCCCACTACTTCGGCTACCCGCGGCGGCAGTACACCCGGCTCCGGGAAATGGACGCCTTTCTGCGGCGGGCTGTGGAGCCCGATCTCGACCGGGCGGCCCTGGGCCTGCGGCTCAAGTACCTGTCGGGCGGAATGAGCCCCACGGCGCGGATGACCGTCGACCGGGTCATCCCCGAGCGGTCAGGTTATTACCTGGGCTACCGGATGGCGGAGGCGCTGGTCGCGGAACGCGGTATTGCCGAGGCGCTGCGGGCGCCGGTGAGCGACTTCACGACGTCGGAAGAGGTGGCGCGGGGTATCCGGACTGCGTAAGAGGTGACAGGTAGGTAACAGGTGAGAGGTGAGGGGTGAGAGGGCCTGTCAATCAGGGCAAACTGCGCGAGAGGTGAGGGGTGAGAGGAATTGGCCCTCTTACCTCTCACCTCTTACTTCTTACCTCTTTTTATGGCTCCCATCGCAAAACGGCTTGTTCCCGCTATGCCCGCAGCCGCAGAATTTTGGACGCTCGGGGTCCTTGTCTGCCGGCTGTTCGATCACGTTGCCGTCCTCGTCCCGGACGATGACCCGGCCCTCGACCCGCAGGGTGCCGCTTTTCCGCTTCCAGACAATCTCGATCGGTTCCCGTTCCTCGCTCACGTGCTATCTCCTCCCCGGGCAATGCTCCCGGCTTTGTCCGCCATTTCCACGACATTCACCAGATCCCCGAGCGCCAGCCGGCCCGGCCCGTCGTGCAGCACATTCTGGCCGAACATGACCTTGCCGTCGATCCGGCGGTAGGCGGCCAGGGTCCGCAATGGCTCGACCCCGCGCGCTCCGGTCAGCTGGTTGGTGGTAGTGATCACGCAGCGGGCGCAGGGCTTGACCACCCTGAATTCCATCGACCCGATCCGGATCCGCCGCCACTCATCCTCAGCGAACGGGGTGACGCCGCCCACCACCAGGTTGGGCCTGAACCGGTTCATCGGCAGTGGCTCCGCCAGCCGGCTGTTGAGATCATCCAGCGACGCCTCGGCAATGACCAGGAAAGGAAAGGCGTCCGCGAAGCTGGCTTGATCGGTGGGCTCGGCGTAGCGCGGATCGACCGGTCGGACGCAGGCATCCGGCATCCAGGCCAGCAGGGTGGGCGCGCCGAGGTAGTCGGTAAACCACTGGTCGGCCCGTTGGTCAGGGAGCAGGGCGTCGACCCGGTCATCCCAGATCCTGACGTTGAGCGGCCGACCACCCATCGGCGCCAGCGCAATCGTCAACGGGGACATGCCAGGTGCCTCGATCACGAGATGCGGTGGCTGAAATTGGGGCCGGATCAGGGCCAGGGCCGGATTTTCCCGCTGGGTGATGAACTCGCCGGAGGGTGCCACCAACATCCAGCGCCGATCATACCGGAAACCCCGCACATCGACTTGCCACTCCGATGGCGCGGTACCGGCTGCGCCCTTGATGGGATAGACATGGAGGGAGGCGAGGTGCAGCGGCATGGGTGGAACTTAGTCGGGAGATGGGAGACAAGAGACGAGAGACAAGAGACAAGAGACGAGGGTCGAGGGTCGAGGGTCGAGAGTCCAACGACGGACCACAGCCTCGGGGTGGCTGGTTTTCCCCTCTTCCGTCTCCCATCTCCCGTCTCCCGTCTCCCATCTCCCGACTCCCTACCGGCTGAATCGAATCCAGAACCCGGGCAGGTTGATCTCGCCGGGTGGAGTGATTCCAGGTGCGGTGACCAGTACTGCACCGATCGGGCGGGGCAGCCGGATCGCTGGGCCTGGACGCACCACCACGATCGAACCACGGGACAGCCCCCAGACCTGGCCGATCCGGCCATCGGGGGAGGCGAGCTGCCCGCAGCGCGCCGCGCCAGCCTCCGCCAGCAGCGCCTCGAGGTCGGTACCTCCTTCGACCCAGGCCTGCATCAGCGAGACCGCTCCATTGGGTTGGATGGCCACCGAATCGCTATCGGAAAGTTCACTCGACCGCGAGGCAAAGAAGACCCCGCCGGCGCCAGAGGGCGGTGGAAAATTCAGGAAGCGCCTGTCGCCTTCGGCGGACCGGCGATAGTCGATTTTCTGATGCGCGGCCGCGGCTGTGATCGAATTGAGGTCGATCGTGGTGAGCGCCGCGTAGGCCCCGCCCTCACCCTCCGACAAGAGTCGCGAGTACGCCTGGGCACTGGCGTCGCCCAGCAGGCCGCCCACGGTCATCAGCTCGAGCTCGGTCCCGTCCTTGAACCTGATATGGTCGCTGCGGAGGCCGTCAGGATGGAGATAGCCGGTCGTGAATCGGAAACCGTATGGCGCCAGGGTGGCGCTGGCTTGCCTCAGCTCCGGTACAACCAGCACGACACGATCAAGGCTGGGGGCCGACGCGGGATGGATGCAGGACTGCTGGCCATTGGCCGCCGCGGGAAATGACGCCGTCAGCAGCACCAGGAATCGGCGATGCATGCTAGAGCTGCTCGAGCGGTTCGTTCTGGTTGCCAGCCAATGGATTGCCGGCAGGTGAGCGGAATCGACGATTTCCATCAAGCCTGCGAGATGATGCCGACGGCGGGAACATCGGCGCCCGGCCGGCCGATTCCATCGAGGGCGTTCATCATCGTCTCGCAACACGAGTGGCAGATGCCATGTGAGAGCCTCGGGAGCGGGCTGACCTCGAACAACCGCAGTTCCTGCACCGCCTCCTCGACTTCGACCCACCGATCGACTGGCAGATTGACCCGTTCGCACCAGCTGCAGACCGTCAGCAGCTCGCCACTCCTTGGCCGGCCGCCCTCAAGCAGGGTCACCGGCGGCCGCTCCTGTTCGCGGTCGATACTCACCCGGAACCAGACCCCGCCCGCCGCATCGGGGGCCATTTCCATCGCGAGCATCCGACGATGGCCGGGGCTATCGCAGCGAAAACGGAACCGGGCGACCTGGGTCTGTTTACGAATCCGGGCCACCAGGCCTCGGTAGATCCGGACGGTGGTCGGATCGCTGAGAAAATCCCAGAGGGGCCGGCCCAGGATCGCGTTTCCCACGAGATGGGGGCCGCCATTGGCTTCGGCAAAGGCGTCCCAGTCACCGCTGAGTTCGGCGAGGCGGTCCTGGTGGTCGATCCGATAGCTGAGCTGAGTCATGGCCGGCGCCGATGGGGGGCGGGAATCAGCTTGAGCGGCGGCTGGCGATTCCATCCCTCGTATAGCAGGGTCAGGGACTCCATCAGCCGGTGCCGGCCCGCCTCGAGACGCTCGAACGCCGCGTAACGAGATGGCCAGCAGCGATGCAGCTCGTAGATCATGGCCGGGCGGCCGCGGGAATCGTACAGCTCGATGCGGACACTCTTCCGGAACGGCGCACTGCCACTCCCCACCACCAGCGCGGCCCAGTCCTCGAAGGCCCCATCGTGGGTCACCCCGCGCTCGAGGCTGATCGGCTCGAATTTCCAGCCGCCGGGCACCGGGTGGGGGTGGGCGGGATCTCCACCTTCCCGGTACTCCACCACTTCGGCCCGCCGCGCCAGCGCGCTGACCTGACTGATCCCCGCGATCACGGCGCCGTCCCAGAAAACCCGGAAGGTGTAGTGGAGTCCGAATGCCGTGCTGCGGATCCTGGTTGCCATGCGCGCCCCCGATCCGGATGTCAGGCCGAGCTGCCGGTCAGCTCGGAGCTAATGGAGGAAGCTATGCGCCCGAACCGGCGGGCGTCACGCCGGATCGTGGCCCACGCAGCGGCCCCGCCCCGCCCGCTTGGCGGCCAGCAGCCTGGCGTCCGCCCGGGCCAACAGCACCTTGGGGGTGGTGGCGTCGGCATCGTCCGGCAGCCCGCTGATCCCGGCACTGAAATCGAGGTGCAGGGTCTGCCCGGCACCCAGATCGGTGTCGTTGGCCGCCACCTCCTGACGCAATTTTTCCACCGCACTGAGCGCCGATTCCCGCGAGGTCCCCGGCATCAGGATCACGAATTCCTCCCCGCCGTACCGGGCCACGATGTCGGTGCGCCGCATGGTCCCGAGCAGCCGCTCGGCGAGCTGGCGGAGGGCCCGGTCGCCCCGGTCGTGGCCGTGCTGGTCGTTGATCAGCTTGAAGTGATCAAGATCCAGGATCGCGAGTGCCAGCGGCTGGCCGTCCCGCGCCGCCGTGTCGATGGCGGCGCTGAGGGCCCGGTCGAAATGGCCGCGGTTGAACAGTCCGGTGAGCCGGTCCCGCGAGGCCAGGTAGAGCAGCCGCTGGGCCCGTCGCACGATCGTCACCGCCAGCAGCGTGGCAATGCCGAGCAGGATGAGCCGGGTGAACAGGTCCACCGGAGAGTAGGGGCCGGCGGCCGGTATGTAGAGCGGGTCGTGCAGGTTGTAGTGCCCCGCCGACCAGGCCCAGAGGCCACCGTACTCGGTGACGGTCAGCAGGCCGACGAAGATGCAGATCCGGGCGTCGTAGCGCAGGCTGGTGGCCACGATGGCCAGGAAGTACATCTCGAAGGTGACGTTGGAATTGAGCGCCATCATCGGCGAACCGACGACCAGGAAGCTGACCAGCGCGGTGCTGACCATCGAGGCGTCAAAGGCGCTAGAGGCAAATCCGACCCAGGGCCGCCAGCGGCCGCGCCGGAGCAGCAGCCAGATGGCCACCGCCGCCACGGTGGCCACCAGGGTCACGACGAAGCCGGTGACGTGGACCGCCTGGCCTGGCTCGCGAAGCACATTCCAGGTCGGCGCGATCATCAGGAAGGCCATGGCCAGGACCCGAACCCGGGCCACCACGTATTCTCCCTCGATGCCGGCGGCGGCAAGGGCTGGATCGGGCTTGTGCCAGATCGGCGGCGCTTCCGCGCCGCTGGCAATCCCTTCGGGAATGGTGGAGGTCATGGGGAATACTACTAAGCCATCAGCCTTAAGCCATAAGCCCTAAGCCCTAAGCCCTAAGCTATTGGCCATTCGCTATTCGCTGTTCCTGTTCCCTGTTCCCTGCTCCCTGTTCCCTCTTCCCTGTTCACTTTTCACTTTTTACTTTTCACTTTTCACTTTTCACTTTTCACTTTTCGCTTTTCGCTTTTCGCTTTTCGCTGTCTCCTGTTTCCTGTCTCCTGCCTAGATCATCCGGGTCATCCGGAAGAACGTCAGGAACAGTGCCGCGGCCAGGACCACGGCCGAGTCGATGCCGAAGATGACCCAGTGGACCGCGGTGCCCTGGTACCGGCCGGCCAGCGAAAGTGCTGAGATGAGACAGATCAGCAGGGCACAGGCGGGCAGCAGCTGATCGCTGACATACCAGGTGATGCCCCGGAACAGGTAGCTGTACCAGCGCTCGACCCAGTAGGCCAGCACCAGGCCGGCGGTGACCAGATTCAGCAGCGGAATCAACGGCAGCCGGGTCATCTGGCGGGCCGCGACGATGCCGACGGCCATGTGGATGGCGACCGCCAGCCAGCCCACGGACGCGATAATCGTGTTATTGCTCAACGATTCATCCCTGGATCACCTTGATCAGTGTGATGACCTGGCCGCCATGACGGGTGGTATGCTCCGCGGCATGGAACAGCAGGCCCAGGGTGTTGGACGGGAGCCTGGCCCGGCCGACTTCCCGGGCCAGGTACAGCGAATCCGGTGGCGTGGCGTGGAGCTGCTGCATGGCGGCGTCCGCCGTGGCCTTCAGCAGCTCCAGGACCTCGGCTGGATCCGGCTGGCGGTCCTGGACCGTCTTCTCGGCGGCCAGCGCCGTCAGCTGCACCGGCGAGAGTGCTTCGCCGCGGGCATAGGTGAACAGCCGGTCGAGACTGCCCGACAGGTGGACGATATGCTGGCCGATCGACGCCGAACCGCCGGGGCGGAACCAGACCTGCTCCGCCATCAGCGGCTGCAGCACCTCGGGTGTTTCCTCGGCGACCTGCAGGATCGAGTGGGCCACGGGCTGCAGCACCGGCTGAATGCCGGGGACAGGGCCGCGGAGCCAGGTGGGTGGGAGAGAAGCCATGGGAATGGTTGGGAGTTGGGAGTTAGGAGTTAGGAGCCAGGCGATAGGCGACTGGCGATAGGAATATGGTCCAGATGACCATGATATCCTATCGCTCGCACGCGATGCGCGTACACTGCGGGCTCTTGTTGTATTGGTATCGGAGACCGGAGCTCTCAATCAAGGCGTCCCGTAGCTTCCGGCAAGTTTCGGCCGGCATGAGCTCTCGCTCGCAGCTGTAGCTGGGAACTTCTAATCAATTGTTGCTTCAGGCGCTGGATAGACGGCCCGAAGCAATCATTGCGGAATTGGGCCTGAAATGGCTCGGGGCCAGCCGCTGAGTTCCGCGTCAAACGCCTGTCCACCCACCGATCGAATCAGGTCCAGGACGGCGCGGTAGTCGCTAGCCGGTCGCTTCGGATTGTACCACACAAAGACCGCCCGGTGGTTGGAATCCGCACGCTCAAGAATGGCCGCAATACTCGAGGCAACCTGTGATAATTGCACGGGGGCGCCGTTCACGAGGTACCCGCCGCTGTCCGGTAGTGAAAATACCAGGACATTGTCACCATGTCGTGACTCGGGCGGTGCAGCCGGAAGTCGAGTGGACGGCGCGCCGCCACAACGAACGAGCGTTACGAGCACGGCCACAATAGGTATCGCTGCGAGTCTTGCCAATTGACAGCCTCCGGTTGGGCCGTCTAACGGATCGCGCATAAGCTGCGGGAGCTTGTCGTGCCCTAATCGTAGACCTGAACTCCTAATCA
>JBDTTF010000157.1:0-6033 GCA_039930765.1 Gemmatimonadota bacterium
CCGATCAGCGAATTGCCGCACTTGATATTGTCCGCCAGGTCCGGCAGCGCCCGCTGGCGGAACACCGTCAGCTCCTGCTGCAGCGACTCCGGTGACTCCCCTTCCAGCACCTTGAGCAGCAGCGACAGCTTGGTGACTTCGACGGCCTGCGCATCGATGTCCACCCCGTAAATGTTGTTGAGCAGGATCCGCTTTCGTTCGGGCGTGGTCAGCCGCCACACGCCGCCCGGCCCCTGGTACAATTGCTTGCGATGCTTGTCTGGTGCCTTCTGGTACTGGTCGCGGTACCAGTCGAGCAGAAACTGGTAGGCTCCGATCAGAAAGGAACCGGAGCCACAGGCGGGGTCGAGTACCGTGAGGGCGTCAACATCTTTCGGAGTCTTGCCTTCCACCAGCTGACCCACCGTCTGCTTGACGATATAGTCCACGATATACGTGGGGGTGTAGTAGACCCCGCCTGCCTTCTTGACCTCCGGCTTTTCCTCGACCTTGGCCTGGTGCCCGCTGGTAAGCCGGATGACCTTGCCCAGGAACTGCTCGTAGACCTGGCCCAGGATGTCGGCTGGTAGCACCGAGAATTCGTAGGGGCTCTCGGGGTAGTACAGCCCGCCGAGGATTTCCTTGAGGACCTTGTCGTCGATCTTGAGACTGGGAGTCAGCTCATCGGGGGCTTCGGACCGCTCCCGCTCGCTCCGGAAGTGGAACAGTCCCGAATTGTACCTGGCATCCGCCGAGACGAAGACTTCCTTGAGCCGCTGGTAGATGTGCGGGCCGTTGACCAGCCCGCCGAGCTGCCCCTGCGGCTCGATGCCGCGGTCCTCGCAGATCCGGAGAAAAATGATCCGGTCAATGGTCTGCTGTACCGCATAGTTCAGTTCCCGCTGGCTGAGCTTCGGATTTCTGAGCGCCAGATTGCGGGCCAGCTCGGCGCGCCAGCTTTCGATGTCCTCAAGGAACGCGTCATCAACCTCGGCCGTACCGCGCTTCTTGCGCGTGGAGCCGGCCCAGCGGTCGAATCCGCCCTTGAGCACCGCCTCACGACTGAATACCGACGCGATTTCTTCCCATTGCGCTTCATACTGATCGAACTTGAGATACAGGATGCGCCCGACCGAGGCCTTGTCCGATGCCTGGGGCCGGATTCGGCAGTCATAGACAGCGAACTCTTCGAAATCGGACAGTATGGACAAAGGAAGCTTGGACGACCAGGCGTAGCGGCGGAGCTGCAGGGCCGGACTCGGGTCGTCCTTGAGATTGATCGACGGTTTCTTGGCTTCGAGAAAGAACTTGCGGGTGCCGCCGATGCGGAAGCTGTAGTCAGGTGCCTTCCGCTCCCCTCCCGTCACACGGATGGCATCCTCGTGCACCACATCCTTGTACGCCTCGGCGTGGCCCTGTCGATTGGCCACATCCCAGCCCAATGCCTCGAACAGCGGATCCAGAAACTCCCGTCGGAGCTGGGTTTCGTTGTAGCTCGGATTGAGATAGTGATCCCGCTGCTCGGCGAAGCGCTGCACCAGCTTGAGGACGTCAGCGGGGATGGGCATCAGGCTCGCGAGATTGAGGGAGGTGGGACCGCCAATGCCCAGAATCTACCTTCGGCACGCCCGTGGGGTCAGATACCGCAGAGGGCCCGGCCTGAAAAGTATGGGAAATGCTTGCGCTCGTCCGACCATCACAATCACCTGCGATTCCAACCGAGGACCGGCTGCTCCGTCGCCCACCGCGCCACTCACAGGCGGGCCAGGATGCTAACTCGGTTCGCAATCATCTCGTGCAGTTCCTGCCCCCCTGCCCCCCTGCCCCCCTAGTCGTCGTAAACCACCTTCCCCTGAAACACCGTCATCACCACTCTGGCCGTATGCAGCTGATCCGGCGCCATGGCAAAGAGGTTGTGATCAATCACCACCAGGTCGGCCAGCTTCCCCGCCTCGAGTGATCCGGTCTCCTTTTCCTGTCCGAAGGCATACGCCGCATTGATGGTGTACGCCGCGATCATCGTCGGCAGGTCAACCCGCTCTTCGGGAATCCACGCCGGTCCGGGCCCCGCATCCAGCCCACGTCGGGTGATAGCCACCTGCATTCCCTCGATCGGATTGAGCGACGAGACCGACCAGTCGCTGCCCGCCACCATCATGGCGCCACTGCGCGCCACGCTGCCGATCGGATACAGCCAGCGCGAGCGCGCCGGCCCGAGCTGCGGCTCGGTCAGCTTGGTGATGTAATCGTCCTCATAGGCCCAGAGCGGCTGGAAGTCGGCAATGACGCCGAGCCGGCGGAACCGCGGGATGTCGGCGGGGTCAATCAGCTCGAGATGCGCAATCATCGGCCGGGCATCGCGGGGGCCGTTGGCCATGCGGGCCGCCGCCAGCGCATCGAGCGACCAGCGGATGGCCCGATCGCCGATGGCGTGGATGTGGATCTGGAATCCGGCCTTGTCGAGCGCGATGGCCAGTGAATCGAACCCGGCCGGCTGAACATTGGTCTTGCCCCGGTCGCCGTGGCGGAGCAGGTACGGCTCCAGCAGTGCGGCGGTGCCCGACTCGATCACCCCGTCGGCAAAGATCTTGGCCGCCACCACCTTGAAATGCGGCGAATGATATTTCTCCCGCAGCGCACTCATGGCCGCCACCTGCCCGATGCCGCCGTCTTCCTCGGTATTGAGCGCCGCGACGACGGTGGCCGTCAGTCCGTTCAGGCTGTCCAGTGACTGATAGGTGGCCAGGATATTTTCGCTGGCGTGGGCCTCGTACAGACTGGTCAGCCCGGCCCGATTGGCCAGCGCCAGCGAACTCCGCAATCCAGCCAGCCGTTCTGCTGCGGTGTATTTCGGCAGCTTGCTCGACACCAGTCCCACTGCCGCCTCTCGCAGCGTGCCACTCGGCTCCCCAGTCTTCGGATCGCGCTCGATTCTGCCACCCTTGGGATCGGGCGTGTCCCTGGTAATCCCCGCCAGCGCCAGCGCCTTGGAATTGACCCAGGCCGAGTGCCCGTCGGCAGCGTCGAAGTAGGCGGGCCGGTCGGGTACCAGGCTGTCGAGCAGTTCGCGGCGGGGATTGGCCTCGGGGAAAACCGGCAGCTGCCATCCCGCGCCACGGATCCATGGCAGGCTGGGATCGGCCTTGGCACATCGACTGATCAGCGCCGCCACACCGGCCGGGGTGGCCGAGTCGCCGAGTGCGCACTCGATCAGCCCCATCCCACTTTCGGCCGGATGAATGTGGGCGTCCTCGAATCCCGGCAGCACCATCTGGCCAGCCAGGTTTTTGACCACGGTGGTTGGCCCGATGTATTGGGCGACACCGCTGTCGCTCCCGACATACACCAGCCGCCCGCTCCGCACCGCCACCGCCTGGGCCCAGGTGCGTGATGCGTCCATGGTGTAGACCGCTCCGCCTTTGAGCACCAGCTCAGCCGGCAGCACCGCGTGGCGTTCGATGGTGCAGGCGGCCAGCAGCAGTGTGGCTATGACAGCCAGGCCCAGTGCGGGATATCTCATTGGCCGCCGTCACTCAATTTCCAGCCCCTCGCACCACTCAGCCACGACCAGGGATTGATCGAAATCGGGCCCAGCCGGCGGGTCACCGCAGCGCGGTTGACCGGGGCAAACAGGAACAGAGCCGGGGCATCGGCGTTCAGGGTGTCGAGCGCCTCCCACCACTTGGTCCTGGCTATGGCAGTATTGGGTTCTGCCCCGGCACTGGCCAGCAGTCGGTCAAAGGCGGGACTGGCATAGCCACTGAAGTTGAGCGCCCCGATGCCCGCCTTGGTCCACTGATCCGCCAGCCCACGCGGACTCGGCTCGTCGAGGTAGGTGGCCACATAGGCATCAAATTTTCCGGTGGCCAGTCGCTGCTGAAAGACCGGAAAGTCGACCGCCGTCACCGTGACCGCCGCACCGACCTGCCGCCACCGTTCCTGCAGCGCCTCCGCCGCGCGGCGGCGCACCGTGCTGGTGCCGGGCACCAGGATGTCGAAGGCCAGCTTCCTGGCACCCGATCGACGGACCCCGTCCGGGCCGGCCTTCCAGCCGGCCTGGTCCAGTTGATGAGCAGCCTCGGCGGTATCGAACGGCAGGGTGTGAATGCTATCGCTCCAGAGCCAGAGCACCTGCGAGATCGGTCCTGGCGGCGCCTTGGCACCGGCGCCGAACAGCTGGGTCGCGATTGCTGCCCGATCGACCGCCATGTTGAGCGCCCGGCGGACTCGCCGATCGGACAATGGACCGTTGCCGGCCAGATGGTAACCGACGAACCCGTACGCGGCCGACGGATAGGCAATCACGGCAAGCGCAGAATCGGCTTCGACCCTGGCGGCCCGCTCCGGGGTGGTCAGCGTCTCCAGCAAATCGGCCTCATGCGCCAGCACCAGGTTGAGTGCGGCATCTGGATCCGGCACAAACCGCCAGAGCAGATGGGCCAGGGCCGGCACCGGTGGCGCCCCGGTCGTCGAGGGGACGAGTTCGACCACTTCCCCGCGGGTCCAGCGCGCCAGCTTGAACGGACCACTGCCGACCAGGTGCGCGGCCGCGGTATCGGCAGCCCAGTCGCTGGTCGGGATCTTTCCCCAGATGTGAGCTGGCAGGACCCGCACATTCCAGGTCGCGTCATACAACTGTTCGGCATAGGCGTGGTCGAAGTGGACCAGGACCGTGGTGGAATCCGCCGCCGTGGCGGTGATGTGCCCCGCGATAGTGGACCGGGCCAGCGCGTCGAGCACCGAGTCGGCGTAGGCCGTGAAGGAGAAGACCACATCGCCGGCGGTGACCGGCGGGCCGTCGGACCACCTGGCATTGGCACGCAGATGAAAACGCCAGGTCACACTGTCGACCTGCTCCCAACTGCTGGCCAGTCCTGGCTTGTACCCTGAGCTATCGGTCGGCGCATGGCCTGGCATGAGGTCGGCCAGGCGCTCATACAGCTGATCGTCAATGTCCCGACCCACCGATTCAACGGCGAGCGGCGGGATCAGTGAGGATGGCTCGTTCACGGCCGCGATGACCAGGGTATCGCAGTGCGCGCATGGCGGGCTGGGCTTACAGGCCGCGAGCAATCCGAGGAGGGCGGTTAGTGCGGCGAGGGAAATCCCTCGGATACGGAGTCGAGTCACGGTTGTTCGGGGTTGAGGATGACCAAAATCTAGGAGTATCAAGGCGGGAGGCCAGAGTATTAGAAAGAACGCCATGTTGCATCGAAACATTACAGTCTGTATTATAATATTACAATCACTGACTGATCAAATCTCGTTTAAATACCGTAAGTGCATATCAAATAATAGATTACATTCGCACACAGCACCGGCACTCTCGTTGCCATAGGTAAGGTCGAAATCAGTTTGCCTGCCCTGCCACCGAGGAGTTCCAGATGCGCGCTTCTTCCTTATCAATGGTTCTGGCCGTGGGAGTCCTCACGGGCCTTGCCGCCTGCAGTGACAGTGGCGCCCCCGCGACCGCGGGCGCCGGACAGCTCAACTTCAGCCTCGCGACCCGCGCTGCGGGCGGGGCGGCAATTTCCGCCGCTCCGTCCGATAGCCAGATCGTCGGCAATGACACCCTGGTCATCGATTCGGCCCAGGTGGTGCTGCGGAAGATCGATCTTGAGCGGGTCCGTGACAGCGCCGGGGCCTGCGCCGGCGCAGTCGAGTCGCCCTCGGCTGATCACGAGGGCGAGGGCCATGATGGGCATGATGACGACTGCGAAGAACTCAAGGCCGGTCCGCTGATCCTCAACTTGCCGCTCACCGCCGGCACCTCGCAGGGATTCAGCGTGTCGGTGGACACCGGCACCTTCCGTGGGGTCCATTTCCAGATCCACCAGCTGACCGGCAACGCCGCCGACCAGGCCTTGCTGGCGCTGCACCCCGAGTTCGCCGATATCAGTGTCCGGGTCGTGGGCAGCTTCAACGGCGCCCCGTTCGTCTACACCAATGACCTCACCGCCAACCAGGAATTCCGGTTCGCGGCACCGGTCACGGTGGCTACGGCGGGCAATGTCGACCTGACCCTGCTGGTGGACGTCACCACCTGGTTTACCA
>JBDTTF010000158.1:0-7488 GCA_039930765.1 Gemmatimonadota bacterium
TGATTCCGAAGTGGTTGACCGCGGGTAAGACCCGCGGCTCGGCACGATGTCAGTAAACTGAGGCTCACGGCGGTCACCCACAAAGGCGAGCTCAGTCGAGCACGCCCTCTCACCTCTCACCTCTCACCTGTCACCTCTAACCTCCTACCTCCTACCTCCTACCTCCACGCCCCGAGTATCGCCCCCATCGCAGACAGGTAGATGAGCTGGTAACCGGTATCGATGAGCAGCGAGGCCATCGACTTGTTCTGGTACATCGTGGCGATGAAGGTGAGTGGCAGCGCAAAGCCAGCCCAGGCGTGGAAGCCCCAGCCCAGACCATCGCGCAGCGAATCGGCGCCGAGGTGATTGAGAAACAGATTGAGCACAAAGGCGATCAGGATGAAGGCGAAGAACGATCCCCCATATGCAATCGGCGCCCGGGCCTTCATGGCGGTGAGCTGTTCCGGCGTGAAGCCATGGGCCTTGACCCACGGCTTGGCAAACAGGACCGGTGAATACCACAGCGCCCCGATGAACCAGGCGGCGAGGGCGGCGACAAGGATTGCGGGCCAGTGACCGACGGACATAGGCGGATCCGGTTGAGGAAATGAGTGGCAATCGGGGGTCAGGCTTGAGCTATTCTGGCGGGCTGATCAGGTCAGCTGCAGCACGCCTTCCACCAGCAGCATCTCCGTCCGGGCAGAGGCGTGACGAATGGACTTGGGCGCCGAGTATTCCGGCGAAGTGAGCCACTCACGGGCCCGCTCGACGGTGGTAAATTCCATGACGACCAGGCGGGCGGGCTGCCAGCCTCCCTCGAGCAGTTCACTCTGGCCGCCCCGAATCAGGTAGCCCCCGCCGTATTGCGCAATCGAGGCGCTGGCCAGCGCCTTGTAGCCCTCGTAGGCAACGGGGTCTTCGATAGTGATCTGGACAATGACGAAGGCGGGCATCAGCTCATTCCTTTTCCCGATTCGCGGCGGCGGCGTTGAACCCACCGTACTCATAAATCAAGTCGAGCGCCCGATACAAACCGACCCGGTCGTAATCGACCATCACCGACTCCGATCCGCCCTCATTGCGGACGACGAAGCGATCCCGCTTCGGCTCGTTCACAATCGTCAACGGCTGATTCCACTTGAGTCGCTGCTCACGCCCCCGGGCGTCGATGAGGGTCAGAGCAAAGGGCCCAACTGAAAGGATGGTCCGAAGATGTTGCGAGCGCCGGTGCAGCTTGGTGAGGAAGAGGAGCGCTGGGGCCGCTAGACCTAGCAGGACGAGGCGCGACGACCTGCTGATAGAGAAAAGACCAGTCGCAGCCAGTGCCACCACGAGCACGAATAGGGCGATCCGCCAGAACATCCTGCTGTTCTCCCGACGTTCACGGTCGGGAAATGGGAAGCGCTCGGTTGTTCCTTCCACTCCAGGCTCGACCTCGCCTTGGAACTTGGAGCGGAGATAGCTCCTTGCGCCACCCGACCAAATCGAATTGAGTGCCAACTCTCTTCTTTCAGGATCGAGCCGGCTGAACTCTCGGACGGTGTGCAGTTCATCGCGGCGATGGAGCTCACCCTCGAGCCAATGACTGCCGGTGTTCAGAACGTGAAGACCCAGGAAGTAGTGCAGGACATAAGGCGATATTCCGCCAGGTCCGCTGGTCAGAACCAGCAAGAGTGCGAAGAGGACGAAGGTGGCAAACCGGAATATCTCGAAGCCCACGTCGGCCCCCTGATCTGTGCGCTACGAAGTTCAAGCCGACCTACGAGTCGAGGTACTTCTCCACCAACCGATTCAAGGTATTGATATTCCGCCAGGTTGAACTGGTCGTGAACCGGCGGTCGAATGGCAGCTTGAAGAATTCCGATTCACTCATCTTTGTCTGACACAGCCAGAACACCTCTCGCCCCTTCACCACGAAATCATCAGCCGCCGAATTGTGCTCGGCCAGCGCCTTGATGCCCGCGGCGCTGAGCGGCTCGACGAGCAGGCCGACGTTCATGGTGGCCGCCGTCTTCTGACGCGCCGGCTTGAAGGGCTGGTGGGCCGCCATGGCCTTGAGCTCCGACTCGGTGCGCAGAAAGGTCGGGACGGCGTAGCCGAGTTCGGCCTCGAGCTTGGTCTCCAGCCTGGCCTGGAGCGTGGCGGCATTCTTCGTCGGCGCGTCGAAGATCAGGTTACCGCTGGCAATGAAGCTCTCCACTCCCGATACGCCGACCGACTTGAAGATCCGGTTGAGCTCGGTGTTCGTCACCCGGCGGCCACCGAGATTCATCCCCCGCAGGAAGGCGAACAACCTGGCCATCACGACACCCCGAGCGAGAAGAGCCGGATGGTGTCTCCCGGGGTCAGTTCCTTCATTCCATCATCTCGAAACCCCAGCCGGACCAGCAGCTTGATCGAGTCGGCATTGTCCGGTGAGGTAATCGCGAGCAGCGACCCGATCCCGAGCTGGTTCCTGGCGTACTCGAGGACGCCGAGCGCGGCTTCCGAGGCGTAACCCTGGCCCCAGTGCTCCGGCATGAAGGCGTAACCGAGGTCGGCGAACTCCAGACTGTCCCGCTTGACCAGCCCGGTAATTCCCAACGGCTGCTGATCGGTTTTCCGCAGCACGAGATACAGCCCGAATCCATGCTTCTCATAGCTGGCGATCGCCCCTTCACGCAGGTACCGCTCGGCGCCGGGAATATCGCGGACGCCCTTGTCGCCGATGAAGCGGACAAAGTTGGGCGTGTTCACCAGGTCAAAGGCGAACGGTGCATCGGCCAGCGTCAGCCGGCGGACGGCAAGCCGTTGAGTTTCGAAGACAGGAATCAAGGGAGGTGGGGACCGAGAGACGAGAGACGAGAGACGAGAGAAAATTCAGCCTCGTGGCGGCAGCGTCAAGGTTGTGGCTTAACCAAATCCGCCGGATCCGGCACCAGGGGGCATTCCAGCTCCATCCGTTGGGTGACCTGCAGCCGGTTTTCCATGGCGCCCGACTGCGCGGCCAGCCGCCAGGCAAAATCCCGTCGAGAGCTCACCGAATCCTGTCCCTGGCTGACGGCCACCCGCCATTGGGCGCAGTAGGCCGGCAGCTCGACCTCGACGATCCGGCGGGCGCTGGTCAGGCTGGCCAGGAATTTGTCGCAGCTGCCAAAGGCGCTGGCCTGGGCCCGGTGCACTGCCTCGTGGGCCCGAAGCTGGGCCAGCAGCAGCGAGTCGGTGATGTCCGGTCGAAGCCGAGTGGCTGGCTTGTCGTCCTCACAGAAGGTGAGGCCAGGAAAATCATCGGGGGTGGCCGGACGCTGGGCGTCGAGCCGAGCGGCGAGGAGCGGCAGCAGAGTCAGGATCAGGACCGCGGACCGGAGGTTCAGATGGCCGCCGTTCCGGGGCAGCGTACCGCCAGTAGTGCCACCAGGGCGGCCGGTAGTGCCAGCGCCGCAAAGCCGAAATGGAGGATGGCAAAGGCGCGGAGTGCCGCTCCGAGGCCGGCGATGTCCACGAACCCTGCCACCCCGCTGTCCAGACAACTGAAGCCCCGGTCTCCGAATGGCAATGGCCCGGAAGAACCAGGGGCCGGCGTCACCGCTCGTGCCAGCGCAGCTCGACCCCTTCGAGGTCGCCGAGGGCATCACGCAGCACCTCGAGGAGGTGATCGGTGGCCTCCCCGTCCTTGGTCAGGAGGTCGATGGTGTCGGCGGTGAAGTAGTAGTCGATGTCTCCCATCGACTCCTCCTCCAGTACTTCTCTGAGATACTGCATCTCCGCATCGGTGATGCTGCCGACCAGGGCGTTGGTCGAGGTATCGTAGAGGTCAATCATGGTCTCGCGTCGGTCGCAGGGTGGACAATGGAATCGGGCCAGCTACATCATGGCGACGAATCGGCCGACGTCAAGGAGGGGGTGCCTCCCGGTCAGGGGGCGTGCTCGTGGACCCCGATCCAGGAGGCCGGGATCGGATTGTCGGGCCGTTCATCGTCCCACGACGCGGCGCTGATCCACCAGCGGGTGCCGTCCCAGTAGAGCATCACGTAATTGACCCCCCGACCGAACAGCTTGCCCCCCTCAGCCCTCCTGGTCTCATACACACTCCGCAGCTCGGCCACGTTGCCGAACCGGTCGATATGCGACCCGATCTCGGTCTCGTAGAAGCCGTACTTCACGAACATGCCGTTGACGGCGCTGCGATACTGATCGGGCGTCGATATCCAGGCCTTGGGCTTGCCGCTGTCGACGCTCATGGCCACGAACAGGACCCCGGGCATGTAGAGGGTACTGTCTCGTCGCCACTGCCTGGGCGCACCGGGCGGGCCGTTGATGACGTCGTAATAGGCGTGCATGACCCCTTCGACCGTGCCGACATCCCTGGGGTCGGCGACGGGGGCTTGAGCCGCGACGACAGGTGAATAGACGATGGACGAGAGGACAAGCCCCACGGCAGCCAGGTATTTCACAGGGGAACTCCGGTTCAATGGAGAGTTTCGCCGGCTTCGAGCATGGCGACGAACTTATCGAGACGACGGATCCGGGTCTCGGGTTTCCGGGCCTGGTGCAGCCGGTACAAAATGGCGTAGCGGTTCTTGCTGTCGAGCCCGGCGAAAAAGGCACGGGCCCGGGGTGAGGCCTTGAGCCGGGCCTGGAGATCGGGCGGCACTGCGATGGTACGTTGCGGGGCGTAGGCCTGCGCCCAGCGGCCATCGGCTTTGGCTTCCTCGATCCGGGCCAGGCCAGCCGGCCGCATCAGCCCCTGATTGATCAGGGCAACGGCCTTGGCGCAATTGATCTCGGACCAGCGGCTCCTGGGCCCGCGCGGGGTGAAGCGCTGGGTCCACCAGCGGTCGTCAATCCGCCGGACCTGGGCATCGATCCAGCCGTGGGCCAGGGCAATATCGAGGGCCTGATCGTGGGTGATCGATGCAATGCCGGTGTCCTTCCTGGCGAAGCGGATCCAGATATCGGGCGCCTTGGTATGGTTGGCGCGAAGCCACCTGGCAAAGGCGGCCGGGGTCGAAAAGGGTCGAGAGTCGAGAGTCGAGGGTCGAGAGGGAACAACCCCTGACTTCGGCCCTTTCGGCGCAGCAGGCATCGGCGTCAGACGTGGGGTTCGGGTTCCTGGACGGTTTCGGGGCAGGGGCTCGGGCATGCCTTGGATTCCTTGAAATGCACGGCACTGGCCACGGAAGCACGCGGACCGCTCCGATGCAGGCCTGAAGCGCGAACCGTGAAACAGTCTACGGACTAGTTGTTGAACAACCACCAAGCGTTGGAGCGCAAGACGAGAGACACTTCACCGGGAACGGTCGGTGGAGTTGTCCGCATTCATCCGCGGCAAGCTGTTGCTGTTGCCCGACTTACGTCGATCCCTTCTCGTAAAGCTGATCGGGTTCAACGGCGGACAGCTCGACCAGGAATTCGGCAATCTTCCCGCAGCAGGCATCGAAGAACTTCCTGCCCTTGTCGGCAGTGGCCGCCGCCGGGTTGCCGACGCCGGTGTCATCGGTAACCTCGACCCAGTGACGTGGGGTCCAGGCCCACCCTTCGCGAAAGGCGCGGATGGTATGTGGGTGAGCCCGACCGGGCCCGGCAGTCGGGAGCGGACGGGTCAATGCCGGCGCGAGGTGCTGCATGACGCTGGTCTCGAGCTCGCCGGCATGGTCACCCGGGGCATCGAAGAAACCGGCCGGCGCCACCGCGGCGTACCAGTTGAGCTGGGCCAGCAGCATCGGCACCGTTGGCTGCAATTCCCGGATGAACGCTCGAAAGTCGTTGCCACCGTGCCCGTTGAGGATCACCAGCTTGCGGATGCCGTGCGGCGCCAGCGAAACAACCAGGTCACGCAGCAGCGCGGCCTGGGTGCTGGGGTTCATGTTGAGGCAGCAAGGAATTTCGGTCTGGCTGGTATGAACCCCGAACGGCACCGCGGGCAGGACGAGGATACTGGCCCCGGCCTCCGTCGCCAGCCTGGCCGATTCCGCCGCCACCGACTCCGCCTCGATGGTGTCAGTCCCGTAGGGCAGGTGCTTGTTGTGCGCCTCGGTGGCACCCCAGGGCAGGATCGCGACTTCGACTTTCGCGGCCCGCATGAAGTCCCAGGTCTGTTCGGCGAGGATGTATGGCCTTGGAGTCATGCTTTGAATCCCGAAAAGAATTGGCCGCGGAGGACCACGGATGAACCCGGATCGCTCCGATTCACTCGTGAGCCGCCAACCGCGAGGCCGTCAACTGGTCTATTGGTAAACAACAACTGACAATCCTGATATCACGAGGCCGAATCGGCATAGCCGGGAACGATCCGTGCAGTTGTCCGCGCTCATCCGCGGCCAATACGTTTCGGCCCTACCTGCGGATCGGAATCGTGATGTAGCTCCGCCCCGACCACCGGATCTGCAGCGGCACACCGGCATCGGCGATGGTCTCCCGGCTCACATCCTTGCCGGTGCCATAGTTGATCGGGGTCTGCGAATCCTTGTTGACGTTCACCACCACCACCAGCCGGCTGCCCTTGGGCAGCTCGGCGCTGACCATCCGGGTATTCCCGATCGGGATCGACTGCAGCACGCCGGGGGCAAGCAGCCGGCGGCGGGTCCGGTCTCTGGCCATGCTGGCGCGGCCGAGGAAGAAGGAGAGCTGGAAGTACTCGCCACGCTCGGTGAGCTCGTAGAGCTGTACTCCCAGGTCCATATCCTTCTTGTTGATCACCGCCCGGAGCAGGCCGGTGAAGGAACCGGTGATCGTGGTGGCCGCCGTCAGCGGGTCACTCACGAACACCAGGCCGTTGGTCGTGTTGATCGTGGTGTCAGCCAGCGGATCGTGGATCGAGTTGTCGGTGCTGGTGGTCCGGTCCTTCAGATCCACGGTCTGCCGAATCGAAGCCTGCCCCGGCTGCCTGGCCAGCTGGTAGCGGCCGTTGGCTGGCTTGCCGGTGAGATACAACGTCATCGAATCATTGCTCATCCCCGCCAGCGTGGCGGAGTGCTGCCAGGTATTGGTGCCCATGACCTGGAAGTTGAACCGGTCAGCCAGAATCGCTGGCCTGGGGCCGCCCCGCAGGATATGGTCGAACCACTGATAGGTGATGGCGTGGATATCGAGCAGCGCCACCGGATCGATCCGGTAGCCGGCAATGAACGGCGACGGCCGCCGCTGCGAACCAAAATGATCCCACGGCCCGATCAAGAGATACTGCTCGGCACCCGGCGTGATCCGCATCCGCTCGCGGACGTACCGCAGGGCGCCGGCCTGGGCGCCATCGAAGTATCCCGTCGTCGACAGCACCGGAATGGTGAGCTGGGCATACTGCGCTCCCTGCGGGGTCATGGCCTGCCAGTAGGCGTCATATCCCTGGTGGTCCAGCCAGCGCTGAAAGATCGGACTCGGCGTGCCGTCGATGCTGTCGAGTGACCGGTAGGCCCGGCCAGTCGCATACCAGATGCTGTCGAGCGCGGCCCACCGGCTCCGATCCTGGTAGACCCCGTCGTCCAGCAGGTGATTGTTGCTGACGTACGGAATCCAGCTGAACTGGAAACT
>JBDTTF010000159.1:0-34394 GCA_039930765.1 Gemmatimonadota bacterium
CCGCATACGCATACAGATTGACGCCGCCCGCCAGCCCGATCGGATCCTGGGTGAGAAACCGCCCGGTCTGAGGATCATATCACCGGCTGCCCAGGGGCGCGACGGGTCATAAGCTCAGCCGGGAGGGCCGGGGCGGCGAAGCGCCAAGGTGAGGTGCCGAAGCCGCTGGGCGGTATTATTGTCAGCAGTCAAGCGCCGGGCCTGGAACGCCGAGAAGGAGTGCGATGCCCCGAATCAGCCAATTCTTCGGTGTGACCATCGTGATGTACTTCAACGACCATGCACCGCCGCACTTCCATGCCCGGTATGGTGATCACGAGTCGGCCATCGCCATCGACACGCTGGGCCCTCTCTGGGGCGACTTGCCGCAACGGGCGCTGGCGTTGGTGTTGGAGTGGGCGGTCCAGCATCGCGAGGAACTCTCGGCGGATTGGGAACGGGCCCGCCAGGGCCTGCCGCTCGCGCCAATCGCGCCACTGACCTAGTAACTCGGAGGAGCTTCACCATGACCAGCCGTACCAGGATCAAGGCGGCCGAACCGATCAGCGGCACGTCAGTCCGGCTCCTCCTGACGACTGGGGAGTCGCGGATCGTTGACTTGGCCCCATATCTGCAAGGGCCGATGTTCGAGGAGATTCGGGCGTCAGCGGGAGTGTTTCGCCAACTCCGGGTCGATCCGGAACTTGGCACAGTCGTCTGGCCCAACGGGGCCGACATCGACCCCGATGTGCTGGTCGAAGGACTCCGGCCCGCGTGGCAGGAGCACGGTGTACGTCTCTCCTCTTGAGGGGCCCGCCTCCGCGACCGCCACCAAGAGATCACCGACCTCCCCGCCGCCGACCAGCGCACCGTCCTCAAGCTCGTCGAAGCGCTGGCCGAAGCGCGCCGACACGCCAAGCCACACCCTAGTGTCCGCGCGGCCGGCTGACCCAGACAAAATGCCCGACCGCGAGGGCCGGGCGCAAAGCCAGCTTCGCCGTCAACGACTATAAGGGGGCCGAAGAATCATTCGGAAGCGAGAACGAAATCTCAAATGACCGAGCAACTACATCAATCGCAGCGGCGTCGTCAAAATACAGACGATAGAGATTCATTGGCGTGTGCGCGTCCTTCTCTTGTTCAAACCTATTGGGGCCAAGAAATACACTCCGCTTGTCACGGATGGCCCGCAATTCAGGGCTGTCGGTCTCCTCAATGAAGTAGTCATTACCCAGAATGTCTCCGCTGTCACAAAGGCTGAAATCGCGGTAGCAGAACCGGATGACGTCATTAAAATGGACCTCCGCCCAGTCAGCACGGTTGTCCAAGTCCACATCGTATCGCACAATCAACTGCCTCCCGCGCAGGGAGATCGCTGGCCCGTGCAACACATGGCTCGTTGGGAGCAGGAGCTTTACAATCCGCATCTGAGACGGGCCCTTCTAAGGACGAATAGTCGGGGCGAAATCACCCGCAACCTTGCCCCCCATTTCTGAGAGTCGCTCAGTCAGCTGCCTCTCAAATGTCGGGTTGCCGGTCACATCACGGATCACGGTAGCGGCCTTGCCAGCGAGGCGCAATGCCATAAGAGATCGATTGTTCATCGTGTAAGTGACACCATCCCGCACGACCACATTCAGTGGCAACTGGCTCGCAGAAACAGCTCCACTCCTCAAGCCGGCCGCTACACTCTCCACAGACCTTCCTGCGAATTCACCGCCCCTGAACGTTGACGAGATCGCGCGCTGGCCGAACCGCACCGCACTAGGCCCAGCCTCATCAACCGCGGATGTGGTGACCGCCGTAGCCGTTGCGTCAGCAGCTACTGAACCGAATAGCTGCGCACCCAGCGTCCTACGGCCACCCGCGAGGCCACCGGCGAGAATAGCCACTGGGTCAAGTAGTGGGGTCTCTAGCGCTTCGTCTCGGTCAGAGCAGGGCGGGCACAACCCGAACGGATCGCTGAAGCCTACGGGATTATTCCCCGCATACGCATACAGATTGACGCCGCCGGCCAGGCCGATGGGATCTTGGGTGAATCCGCAGATTGAGCAGACTGGGCGGGATTAAGGGTAGCTCACCAAGTCTCGCGCGCCTCTGCAGATAGTCCGCCCTCATCCGCTACTCATAATCCCTGAAGTCTGCAAATCTGCGGAAGAATCCGATCTCAACCCCCGAAGCTCATCCCCTCTCCCCTCTCCCTTTCCCAGCGTTGCCGCCCACCACCTTCCACTCGCCCGTCGCCCTGGTCACCTGCGTGATGTCCCGCGCAATGGTCCGGCTCGAGGCCAGCACCACCAGCCCGCCGATCAGCGCCATGGTCGGCAGCAGGTACGCGGCCCGGTCGAGTCCGAACCGGTCCGACAGCATGCCGATCAGCGGAAAGGCGACCGCATCGCCGGCCAGGTGGATAAACAGCAGATAGGCACCAACCACGGTGGCGCTGAGCCGGGCCGGCGCCACATCGAAGATGGCCGCGGTCAACGGGCCGCTGTACCAGGTCAGGAAGAAAAAAGCCGCTGAGAAGACGGGCACGAAGTGCGACGGATCCCGGATGGTCAGCAGCCAGATGGCCAGCGGCGCACCCAGCAGAAAGCCAGCTCCGGCAACCAGCACCCGGGATGACGCCCAGCGCCGCCGCAGCAGATCGGCCAGCCAGCCACCGGCCAGCGTACCAGCCAGACCCGCCGCCAGACCGGTCGTACCAAGCACAGTCGAAACCTGCCGGACCGACCAGCCCAGCGTGCGGGACAACAGCGTCGGTGCCCAACCCACCAGTCCGTTCATCCCGAACGAAATCAGCGCGCCGCCGACAAAGATGTAGACCAGCGTCGGGGTCCGGAGCACCACCCTGAGCGCCAGCGCGATTTCATCGAGTGCGTTCTGGATCACGTCGGGTGGGTTGTCCGGCCCCGGCGGCGGCGCTCGCCGGGCCTGGCGGACCCAGACAAAAATATTGATTGCGAACCCGAGTCCGCAGGCCAAGGCCAGCGCAGCGATATCGAGTTTCGAGTCCGGACTGATGCGGCGGTTGAGATACCACGCCATCACTCCGCCGACGCCGGTGCCGATCAGCAGCGGCGCCATGGTCCGGATCAGCCCGCGGGCTCCGAGTTGAAGCTCATGCAGCACTTCCGATACGGTAAGCGACAGCGGCGGCCGGCCCGGATCGTCGAGCCGCCAGGCCAGCAGCGCCAGCGCAAATCCCGGAAATCCAACGGCCATCATCGCCACCCGCCAGCCATACACGGCCTGCAGCGAGCCGCCGATCAGGATGCCGGTCACCCCGCCGAGTGAAATGCCCGACATGTAGATCCCCATCGCCAGCGCCCGCCGCTGGCCGGGGAAATAGTCGGCCACCAAAGACGCGGCGGCCGCCGCCGCCGCTGCACCGCCAGCGCCGACCAGGGCACGCGTCAGGAACAGCGAGCCGAATCCCTGGCTGAGTCCAGCCAGGCAGCTGAACGCGCTCCACAGCGCAATGCCCCCGGCCATGACCGCACGTCGTGATCGCAGGTCGCTGAGCACCCCGAACGGCAGCGCCGCCAGCGAAAAGACCAGGACATACGCCGACGCAATCCACCCGGCGTCGAGATCGGACATGCCGAGGTCCCGCTCGATCGACTCGAACAGGGCAAAGATGACGTTGCGATTGATGTAGCTGAGCAGATTGACCGCGGTGAGCACACCCAGCGCGTACCACAGGTATTTCCCCGGCCGGCGGGGGAGGCCGGCCGGGTGGAGCCGATCAGTGCCCGCCAGCACCCGCGGCCTTGGACTCTTCGGCTCGCCGGTCGCGGAACGCCAGCGCCGACCGGTACTCGGTGACCAGCCGCTCCATCATCGCCTCTCGGCGGGCGTACAGCCGCTTGAGCGGCCGGGGCGCATGCCGGGCCAGGGCGTAGGCGGTGAGCAGCGGCATCGCGACGGTGTTGTCGAGATAGCAGACCACCGTGCCCGGCAGCATCTCCGGATCGATCTTGCCCCAGCTCACCGCCTCGTTCGGCGTGGCCCCGGACAGCCCGCCGGTGTCGGGCCGCGCATCGGTCAGCTGCAGGAAGTAATCGTGGCCCCGCTCATCGATGCCGAGTACCTCCTGGATCTGCGGCTCGGTCTGCAGCAGGAAATTCTTGGGGCTGCCGCCGCCCACGATCAGCGCCGCACTCTTGCCGCCGGTCCGCTTGGCCTCGAGCACGATGCTGGCCGTTTCGTTGACGTCGGCGCTGACATCGAACCGCAGCAGGCTGCCCGCCAATGCCTGCTCCGCCACGTTCATCCCGATCGAGGAATCGCCGGGGGAGCTGGTGTAGATCGGCACGTCGAGATCGTACGCGGCCGACAACACCGACCGGCGCGACAATCCCAGCGCCTTTTCACGCTCCCGCAGATAGCCACCCAGCAGGTAGTGATACTCGGCGGTGCTCATCGACTTCTGGAATTCCGGACGAGCCGAAACCTCGCGCACAAAGGCGTCGGTGGAGAGCAGCACCGAGTAGTCGAAGAAGATGTCGTAGATCCTGACCACGCCCTTGTCCCGCAGCACCACGTCATCGGCGTTGGGAGAGCCCTGGTGCATCGCCAGTCCCAGCGCAAAATGGGCGTCGTGATACAGGTTGGCACCAGTCGAGATCATCCAGTCGACGAAACCCGCTTCCATCAGCGGGATCAGGCTGCTCATCCCGAGTCCGGCGGGGGTCATCGCGCCGGTGAGGCTCATCCCGACCGTCGAGTCATCGGCCAGCATCCGCTGGGTGAACAGCAGGCACCCTTCCCGCAGCCGCCCGGCATTGTAGGCCAGAAAGGCGTTGTCGATCAGGTCGGCCGCCGATTCCTTCCCGGTCAGCGGCGTGGGATCGATCCTGCGGCCGCGCAGGAAGCTGGCTGAAGGTCTGGTCATGGCCCGAAGGGTTGGAAGGGAGAACTAGACCTGGGGTTCGGCCTGCCGGTGGCCGGACCGAATGATAACATCGACCGCCACCGCCGGATCGTCGGTCACGGTAAAGAGATTGAGATCGCCGGCGTCGATCTTCCGGTCGCTCAGCACCGTGTGGCGGAGCCATGACACCAGCGGGGCCCAGTACGCTTCACCGACCAGCACCACCGGAAAATGCCGGACCTTGCCGGTCTGGATCAGGGTCAGCGCCTCGAACAGTTCATCCAGGGTACCGAATCCGCCGGGGAAGACCACAAAGGCGGTGGAATACTTGAGGAACATCGTCTTCCGGACAAAGAAGAACCGGAAGAACATGCTGCGGCGGACATACTGGTTGGTGCCCTGCTCGTGGGGCAACTCGATATTGCAGCCGATCGAGAGGCCATTGCCTTCGACCGCGCCCTTGTTGGCCGCTTCCATGATCCCCGGCCCGCCACCGGTGATGATCGGATACCCGGCCTCAGCCAGGCCGCGCGCCACCGCCACGGCCTTGTGATAGTAGGGATCGTCCGGTGGTGTCCGGGCCGAGCCGAAGATGGTGACCCCATCCACCACGTCGCCCAGCTTCTCGAAGCCTTCGACGAACTCACCCAGGATCCGGAGCGCGCGCCAGGGGTCGGTCTTGCGCAGCGCATCGGGACGCTCGGGGACGCGGGGGCCCTCGAGTATCTCCTCGTCAGCCGTGATCCGCTGGGCCTTCTCGCTGTGCTGCAACGGTGATTTAGTCATGGGCCAGGATCTCCAGGGCCGACCGGTGGTCATCGGTCGTGTTGTAGAAATAGGGCGACAGCCGCACCAGCCCGGGCCGCGCATCGGTGATGATTCCGGCCCGGGCCAGACGGCCCACATCCGCCTTTGGATCGGCGCTCGGGATCGGGACAATCGCCGAACGCTCGGCCGGGTCACTCGCCACTCGCGGTGTCAGCCCAGCGGCGGTGGCGGCGCCGATCAGGTCGGCGGTCAGCTCACGAGTAACCAGTTGTACCCGCGACAACCCCGCTTCCCGCAGCAGGTCGAGCCCCGCCAGCTGGGCGTACACCGAGCCGACCGCCGGCGTGCCACTCTCGAACCGCCGGCCATCGTCCCGCAACTCAAGTGAAGCCAGGTCGAAATCAAACGGGCGCTGATGGCCAAACCATCCCGCGGTCCGCGGCATCAACGAGGAGGTGGTATCGGGGTTGGAGTAGAGGAAGGCAATTCCGCTTCCTCCCAGCAGCCACTTGAGACCGCCCCCACAGTAAAAATCGACCCCCGACTGCATCACATCCACCGGAATCTGACCGGCGGCCTGGTAGCCGTCGACCAGCAGCAGCGCCCCGTGGGCCCGACAGGCCTCGGCAATCGGAGCCAGCGACTGAATGGCCCCGGTGGTAAAAAAGACGTGACTGGTCACCACCAGCGCCGTCCGCGCATCGATCGCGGCGATCAGCCTCTCGGCGGGCACGGTGATCCCGTCAACGCTTTCCACCACCCGAACGGTGACGCCTTCGCTGTGTTTGCCCAGCCACTGGTAGGCCACGGTCGGAAAATCGAGACTGGTGGTTACCACCACCGGCCGCCGGCTGTAGTCCAGAGATTCGGCCACCGCGGTAACCGCCGAGCTGATCGACGGGTGGAGCGCCATTGCCGCCGGCGCGGCGCCGATCACCTCGGCGTATCCTGCCCGCAGCCGGTCGAGCGCCGGCAACCAGGTGTCATACCAAGCGGAAGCACCACGACGATCCCACAGGTCGAGATACTCGTTGATGGCCGCCCTGCCCTGGCGCGAGAGCGGCCCCAGCGAGCAGCTGTTGAGATACACCGAGTGCTCGAAGATGGGAAACCGCTCCCGGTATCCGGTCAACTCAGCGGCGGCGGGCACCTCGGGGCTCGGCATCGCGCCCAATATAGTCCGCTGCCGAGGAGTCGTGGCCGGAGTACGAGGGTGAGTATCTTTCGGCATGTCTTCCATCGCAGGCCCTGACCAGTCGTCCGGCAGCTGGACCGGATTGGTCCTGGTCCTGGTGCTCCGCGCCATCGTGAATCCCCGCCTGGCGCTCGACCTGGTTCGAGCGCTCTGGGCATTTCGCCGCCGGCACTGGTGGCGGCTCGCTCCGTTCCTGCCCCTGCCCGACTCGACCTATCTCCGCTGGCGGATGTACACCGCGTATGGGCGCGAAGACGCTGTGCCGCCGCTGCAGGATGTGATCGGTTTCGTCCGCTGGCGCCGGGAGACGATGCACCTGTGACCACGCCCCGGAAATCGATCCCGCATGTGGTCATCCTCGGCGGAGGCTTCGCCGGCCTCTACGCTGCCCAGGAACTGGCCGACGCCGCGGTGCGGGTGACCGTGATCGATCGCCGCAATCATCATCTCTTCCAGCCCATGCTCTACCAGGTGGCCACTGCCGGCCTGGCCGAGAGCGATATTGCCTCGCCAATTCGATCGATTCTCCGGGATCAGCGCAATGCCGACGTCCTGCTCGCCGAAGCCGAAACGATCCGGCCCGACGAAGGGGTCGTCGAGTTAAAAGATGGTGGTAGTTTGACATACGACTACCTGATCGTTGCGACGGGGGCTCGGCACTCATACTTCGGCCACGACGAATGGGAGCCCCTGGCCCCCGGCCTCAAGAGCCTCGAGGATGCCGACGAAATCCGGCGGCGGGTGCTGCTCGCCTTTGAAGCCGCCGAGCGCGAGGCCGATCCCGCTCGCCGGCACGCCCTGTTGACCTTCGTCGTGGTCGGAGGCGGACCGACCGGAGTTGAGGTGGCCGGGGCGCTGGCCGAGATGCGGAGCTACGCGCTCCGCCGGGATTTTCGGCACATCGATCCGCGTGAGGCTACGGTCATGCTGCTCGAAGGTGGCCCACGCCTGCTGACCAGCTACCCTCCGGAGCTCTCCGCCCGCGCCAAGCTCGAGCTGCGCCGGCTCGGAGTCGAGGTCCGCGAACAGACCATGGTCACCCAGATCAGGCCCGACTCGGTCTCGGCGGCAGGATGGACCATACCGACTCGCACCGTGGTCTGGGCCGCCGGCAATACCGCGAGTCCGCTGACCCGTACGCTCGGCGCTCCACTCGATTCGCAGGGCCGAGTGCTGGTTGAGCCGGACTGCACCGTGCCCGGCCATCCCAATCTGTTTGTGCTGGGGGATGCCGCCGCCTTTCGTGGCGCCGACGGCAATACCCTCCCGGGCGTCTGCCCCGTGGCCATCCAGATGGGCCAGTACGCCGGCCGGGCCATCCGTCGTGATCTCGCCGGTCAGGCCAGGGCGCCGTTCCGCTACTGGGACAAGGGCCAGTTGGCCGTCATCGGTCGCGGTCATGCCGTGGCCGATATCGGACGGCTCCATTTTGGTGGCTTCCTGGCGTGGCTGGCCTGGATCTTCGTCCATATCTTTTTCCTGATCGGGTTCCGCAATCGGGTGCTGGTGCTGTTCGAGTGGGGCTGGTCGTACTTCACCTACCAGCGCGGGGCCCGGATTCTCACCGGCGAGCCGACCGCGTCGCATCCGGTCGCCCTCCCCAAGCCACCGACGGCATGAGCACCATCGTGGCCGCGATCAAGGCGAGGGCTGCCGAGATCGGATTTGTGGCCTGTGGCATCAGCGACCTTTCCCCGACTGCGCACGGCGCCGATTTTGACCGTTGGATTGCCAGCGGATACGGCGGCACCATGAGGTATCTCCACCGGCAGGCCAGAAAGCGAAAGGACCCTTCGAAGATCGCGCCGGAGGGCCGGTCAATCGTTGTTGTTCTGGATAACTACTACTACGGTGATTCTGGGGATTCCGCGCCGAAAGTTGCGCGATACGCTCTCGGTCGGGATTACCACCAGGTCACCGGGGCCCGGTTGGAGCTGCTGGCCGACACCATGCGTGAACTGGGAGCCGGTTATACCCGGGTGTTCACCGATGCCGGGCCGGTTCCGGAGCGGGAGCTGGCCCAGCGGGCGGGATTGGGGTGGATCGGGAAGAATTGCATGCTGATCCGGCCGGGGGTCGGTTCGTGGTTCTTCATCGGCTCCGTCCTGACCGATCTGGAGCTCCCGGCCGACCAGCCGTTCGTGACCGATCACTGCGGCAGCTGCCGTCGCTGCCTCGATGCCTGTCCCACCGAGGCTTTTGTGGAGCCAGGGCTGCTCGACGCCACCCGCTGCATTTCCTACCAGACCATCGAGAAGCCGGGTCCGACTGCAACCGAGCTGGTGCCGCTGCTCGAGGGCTGGGGATTCGGTTGCGACATCTGCAATGAGGTCTGTCCCTGGAATGAGCGCTTTGCCTCCCCGACGTCGGTCACCCAGTTCCAGCCGATCCCCAATTCACCGGCCGGCCGGGCCAATGCCTTTGAGGGAATGACCGAAGTCGAATTTCTGGCAAGATTCGGGGACACTCCATTCGAGCGGCCGGGACTGGAGAAGATGAAATCGAACTGGCAGGCGGCCGCAGGCTCCAAGCCCTGAGCCGTCAGCTGCCCTGGTACACGGTCGGTCCCCCCTTCTCACAGCTATATTGGGTCTCGTTTTGCTTATGGCGTATGGCTTACCGCTGAAGGCTGACTCTTGATCCAATCCCTTTTCTCCGTCGCTGTCTTCGTCACCGACATCGACCGGGCCAAACCGTTCTATCGCGACGCCCTCCAGCTGCCCTGCACCCGCGAGGGCTCGTTCGGCGCCGAATTCCAGCAGGGAGATACCCGGCTGGGGGTCCATCCCGCGGTGCATCCCGATGCCCGGGACCTGGTCGGGCGGCACACCGGCGTGACCTTCCATGTCACCGACCTGCTCGACTTCTGCGAACATCTCCATTCCCACGGCGTGCGCTTCATCACCGAGCCGACTCAGCAATCGTTCGGTATCATGGCAATGGTCGCTGACCCGGACGACAATATTTTCGCGCTGTGGGAAGACAAGGCTCCGGAACAGCCGGCGTGACGGCATGTCGCTGGCTTTTAGTGCTTGGCCTCTTGCCACTGAGCGGCATCACCACCATTGAGCTATCGGCCCAGACCGCGGACCCGCTGAGGGTCCCGGTGACCGCCGACGGGGTGGTGCGCGCCACAGCGGTGGTCGATGACGTCTTCGTTGAACGACGAATTCCCGCCGGCACCATCGGCGGCGCCGACTGGGTAGCCTACCTCATGGCCCGGCTCGGTGTTCGTCCGATCCCGATGATGCCCGGCTTCGTGGTCACGGTCGATTCAGCTTCCATCCACCTGCGTTCCCGGATTGCTGACCTACCGGCCCAGACCCGCGCGGAACTGGGACCACTGGTCGGATTTCTCGATCCCACCACTCCAATCTCGGCCACGATCCTGCTTCAACCCGCCGGGGCGCTGGCTGCCCGCTTCCACCTCGAGACGGTCAGTGTCAACGGCTTCCCGATCCCGGACGGATTCCTGCTGCCGTACCTCTCGGATATCGGTCGCCGCTATCCCATGTTGACCCGGACCGGGCGGGACCTGCTGATCCAGGTTCCGCAGGGCGGACTGCTCAGCCTGGCGCCCGACAGCATCCACCTCAGCCTGCCGTGACCGTGCGACTTCTCTGGCTTTCGATTGCCTCGATCTGGACCTGGCTGATCCTCGGGCTGAGCATTCTGCTCTGGCTGCCGCTGTTGGGGCTGATCCGGCTGGTCACAGCGCCGTTCGATCCAGGGCGCTACTGGGTTGGGCTCTTCTTCAGGCAGCTGGCCCGGGTCACCGTGATCGCCAATCCGCTCTGGCGGTTTCGGACTTCGGGCGTCCGGCTCCGGGACCCCCGCCGGCCGTATGTGGTGGTGTCCAATCACGAATCGTTCAGCGATATCCTGCTGATCAGCCTGCTGCCCTGGGAAATGAAATGGATGTCGAAGATCGAGATCCTGCGGATTCCGATCCTGGGCTGGGACATGCGGCTGGCGGGGGACATTCCGGTTGATCGGGCCAACCGGCGGAGTGCGGTCAGGGCGCTGCAGCTGTCACGCGCCGTACTGGGCCGCAAGGTGTCGGTGATGATTTTTCCCGAGGGCACCCGCTCGGCCGACGGTGAGATGCTGCCGTTCAAGGATGGAGCCTTCCGGCTGGCCGTCGATGCCGGCGTCCCGATTCTGCCGCTGGCGCTGGCCGGAACCCGCACCGCGCTCCGCAAGCACGACTGGCGTTTCGGCAAGGCCATCGCCGAGGTCCGGGTACTCGATCCGGTGGAAACGACCGGGCTCAAGACCGCCGACATCCCGGCCCTGAGAAACCGGGTCTTTCAGCAGATCCATGAGGCCCGTGAAGAACTGCGGCGCCAGCATACGGACCGTGGGGAGGATCTGCCCGAGGATTGATGACCGGCTACTGAGCGCTGTCGGCGGTGTCGTCGGGCGCGGGTATCGGTTCGACGGTGTCAGCTTCCACCGGAGTCGCCTCCGTGGGCACAGCCGAGTCGATTGAAGGCAGCGGCACTTCCTCCTGGTCCGGCGGCACCTCGACCGCTTCGCCCTGCAGCCGGCGCAGGATCAGGTTCTGTCGCCACCGCATCCGGCTCGGCCGGTAGCCAGGATTGCTCCGCAGCGGAAAGGGCAGCGAGCCGGCCAGCGCCGCCGCCTGGTCGACCGACAGGCTCCGCGCCGAGCGGCGATAGTAGAACTGACTGGCGGCCTCGGCGCCCCAGACCCCATCGCCCAGCTCCACCACATTCACATACAACTCCAGAATTCGATCCTTGCCGAGCGCTGACTCGAGCCGGTAGGCCGTCACCGCCTCTTTCACCTTGCGGAGCGGATTGCGTGACGGCGAGAGATACAGGTTCTTGGCCAGCTGCTGGGTGATGGTACTGGCGCCGCGGAGGGCTTCCCGCCGCTGCCACGCTTTCGGCAGCACCGTCCAGAGCGCTTTGCGGTCCTTCGAATCGAACCAGCTGAAGTGGTCGCGGGGATAACCGATGGCATGACGCAGCGAGCGCCAGTCGATGCCATTGTGGGTCGGAAAGGCGTTGTCCTCGCCGATCTGGACGGCGGAAGCAAGAAACGGGGAGACCGAGTCCATTGGCACCGGTGCATAGGCGCGGTGGCTGCCTGAGTCGTCAACGGGATGGGTGTTGCCCTTTCTGCCCGCCGGCCCCCCCGTCCGCCCGTCCGCCCGCATCCACATGAACGCCGTCTCGGCGGGCCAGTGAGTCCGGTACCACAGCGGCGGCGGCCAGACGGCCAGCAGCCAGCCTCCAAACAGCAGGCCGGCCACTACCGCCACACGGACAGCGGCGCGAAGCACCCGCTTCAGCGCCACCGTTTCTATGTCAGGGAAGGCGGGTGAGCGAAAAGTTCGCCCGCGCACGGGCCGGAAGGGTCTGGCCCACCGATGGGATCGCGATACTCATGTCGGCACTGCTGGAACCGTCGGCCGCCATCAGCTTGCCGGCGGCGGAAATGCGGTACATCACCTGGGTACTGTCGCTGCCGCTCAGTGAAATGGTCTGGCCGTTCTGCTCGGTCGCGCCGGCAATCGTCGAGAGCCGCACCACCGAGATGGGGAGCACGGGCTGCCCCACTGCCCGCTCGGCATCATTGGCCCGGTAGCTCAACTGGGCCCGGTCACGCCCGCCGAAGGCACTGACCTGGATCGTGTCGCTGGTGGAATCGGTCCAGGTGGCGCCTGGTCGAGCGCCATCCGCCGGCAACAGCGGGAACAGCAGCCTGAACTGTCCGCTGAGTGGCGCGCCGAGCAGGGTCGGCTGACTGGCAGTGAGAGCGCTCATGCGTCCATTCAACCCGAGGGTTCCGGTCCACTGGACTCCTCGCAGCGAGTCAAGCGCGAACGGGGAGACCAGTCCAGCCTCGCGAGTCTGCAGTGAATCGATCAGAATCGTGATCGTCCGCCCGGCCTGGGCCGGTGCCGAAGTCACAGTCAGGAACATGGTGCGGTCGAGCACCTGTCCCTGATCGGCTCCGGCCATGACCACCGTGAGGCTGTCGACGCGGGCCAGGGCGTAGTGGGCGACGGGGTCCAGTTGGAGCTTGAGGTCCCGTACCACCGGTGGTGCCGCCACCGGATCGACCGTTGGACGGGCACCCGGCACGGTGCTGCTGCCGCCGCTGCCCGACGCGCAGGCGGCGGTCAGGCTGAGTGCGGCCAGCCAGAGACGAGGCTTCACTTGAGCCGGGTGACGGCAACGTCGTTCTGCACCGTGATGGGAATCGGGGCAGGGGCGTTGGGCGAGGTGAACGTGAGGTTCTGCACGCTCTTGATGGTGCCGCTGATCGCGGCGGCATCAGAACCGTAGACCCAGGTGGAAGTTCCGGTGCCGGTGCCTTCGAAGGAGCCTTCACCGCCATCACCCGACTGGCTGCCCTGCACCGCGCTGCTGAAGCTGGCCGCGATCTTCGTCGCCTTGGCGCCGTCGACCGCATCGTCACTGGTGGCGTAGTTGGCCACGGTGCGGGTCGAGACCATGCCGCCTGACACGGTATCGGCCACATCGACGGTATCGGTCCAGGTTGCGCCGGCTTTGCGGTGAGTCGCAGTCGGCGGTACGAACCGGCGACCGAGTCCATCAAGTCCGAGGGACAGCAGCGCAGTCGAGGCGTTGCTGTGACCGAGCCGGGTCACCTTGCCATCGGCGCCGTAAAAACTGCGGGTGGTCGCGCCCTTGAGGCTGTCGAGCACGGCGGCCGGAGCGTGCAGCGCACTGTCGAGACGCACCGAATCGACCTGCATCACGATCACGGTTCCGCCGGCCGAATCGCTGGTCGTCACCGACACGAATCCGACCGTCTGCGTGGTCTGGTTGCGCTCACCCTGGCCCAGCGCAGACAGGTCGATCGTCTGCTGGGTCGTGATACCGATCTTGTACCGGGCCGACATTGGCGCGGGACGGCTGACCCACCCGGCGAGCGGAACGATGAGCGCCGAGGCGATGAGCCAGGGACGAAGCGACATGGGACTCCTGTAACGTTGAAGGTGGAGCGGGCCGGCGGACTCAGCCGTGGGCCAGGCGAGGCGGGCGGGTCTTCCCGAAAACCGCGACGATCTCGTGATCATCGCTGGTGAGCTGGAGCAGTTTCCATCCATGGCGGCCCAGGTCGTTCCGCCACCCGGTGACCTTGGACCATTCCTCCGCCGGCGCCTTGAATACACGAATCTCTGCCGATTCGTCCCAGGAGGGAGAATACGGCTTCGGTGCAAGGGAGGCCGCCGAGGTACGCGTCATCGCCAATGCATCCAGAATCCGGCCACGGGCAGGCAATTCTACCGATTCGCCACCGGGCGAGCAAGCCGGGAACAAACGGACCCCCGCCGGGTGAGCGGCGGGGGTCCGAAGGACGGGTCGGGTCGTAAGCCGAGTTCTGTTCGCCCGCCGAAGCGGACGGATGGTCATCTGTCTGGGATGGCCGTCGCCGGCCACCTCGAGCAGCCTACCCGCGGCTCACCGTTGCCGGTGTTGTCGGTGTGGGTCACACCTCGCCGCTTATTTGGCCTTGCTCCGACTGGGGGTTACCGTGCCACCGCTGTTGCCAGCGGCGCGGTGGGCTCTTACCCCACCATTTCACCCTTACCGCGAGCGGATTTGACCCCGAAGGGCTGCCATCCGGCACGAGGCGGTTTGCTTTCTGTTGCCCTGTCCGTCGCCTTGCGGCGCCCAGGCGTTACCTGGCAGTCTACCCGATGGAGCTCGGACTTTCCTCGCAAACCGGACGGCAAGCCGTCCAGCCCACGCGACCATCGCACCCGGCCCGTTCTCCGGTGCGCCCGGAATATACCGGCCGAACCACTCCCGCGCTCAGCCCGCTCCGGACAGCCGGGCCAGCCCGAGCCGGGCCTGATCGAGATAGGGCTGAAGCCCGCGGTCGGCATTGTCGTATTGCGCCAGTACCGCCAGATATTCCTGCCGCGCCTCTGCCGGCCGGCCAAGCTTCTCCAGGACCGCCCCGCGCAACAGCCGGGCCCTCCCGAGCAGCCCCCACCGGACATCCATTGATTCCGTCTCGAGCAATTCAGGCTTGTAGGGCCGGAGCAGGTCCAGGGTGCGGTCATACTGTCCGATCTGGTAGTTGACCAGCGCCTGGACATAGCCGCGATAGCCTGACCACATCGGGCGCTTCTCCTTCCAGGCCATTGCATCGGCCTCCGGAAGGGTGGACATCAGCAGCCGGCGGGCGCTGGCGGTATCGCCGTGGGCGCTGGCCTCGAGGGCCTGGACCTCAGGCGGCAGCGGGGTGCCGGCCAGGGTCGAAAATTCCCTGAGCGCCGAATCGTCTCCGGTCTGGCCCAGCAGCAATCCGATGGCCGCCGGCCACCCGAGTCCGGCTACATCGGCGCGACGGGGTGCCGGCGCTTCACGGGCTGCCTCGGCCACCTCGCGCCACAACCGCCTCAGGTCCGAGGCCGAGCCGCCGGCGGCGCCGTACAGGTGACCCTGATACAGCGCATGACTGCCGCTCCGGTTGGCGACATACACCATGCTGGGCATCGCGTACCAGCGCTCCTCGATGGCGCTGGCCAGGTCAAGGATGTTGTCGGCCTGGCCCAGCCGCCCCTGATACATCAAGGCGTTGGTCCCGCTCAGGACTTCGCGGATTGTCTGGCTCGGCATGGTGCCGGGGTTGAACTGTTCGGCGTCCGCCGAATCTTCCGCTGCGGTCGCGGCCGCGGCGGCGCCGGTCACATCGCCGCTGGCGAGTTCAATTCGGGCCCGGACAAACGGCAGGTCGCCGCGGCGCGCTCCGTCAGGCGCGCTGCGAATCCGCTCGACCTCCGACCGGGCCGCCGGAAAATCCCCGGCCACGAACAGCTGCTCGATCAGCGCGTCCTGGGCGTGCGGGTTATCGGGTTGCTGGCTCAGCCATGCCCGCGATTCGCGGAGTCCGGTCCGCCGGGCCCGGGCAATCCCCGCAGTCAGCGTGGTGCTGTCGACCGCCGGCCGGCCGGCCATGTCGTACGGACGGGCGAGGGAATCGCCGGGGAGGAGCACCAGGAACGGGTGCTGCCGCGAGGCGTTACGCAGGATCCAGGTGGTGTGCTCGTAGGCCAGGTAATAGTCGGGATCCAGCACCAGCGCATGCTGAAAGGCGCGCAACGATTCCTGGTTGTGACGGGCGGCATCGATGGCCGCGGTATCGGGGTCGTGGAACCACGCGTCGCCGAGGGCGTACCAGGCATCGGCGTCGGTCGAGTCGACCTTGAGCAGCGCCTGATACTGGGCGCGGGAGCCAGTGTAGTCGAGTTCCATGAAGGCCTGATAGGCCCGGACCATCACCTGGTCGTGCGCCGAGAGCCGGTCGGCGTGACGGCTGGCCATCTTGACCGCCGAAACGCCCAGTGAATCAAACTGGCCAAACAGCCAGCCACGGGTCAACGAGAGTTTGTAGTAGGCCAGCGCAAAGGTCGAATCGAGCTGCACCGCACGGGTCAGGTCGCGTTCCGCGGTGCTGAGGTCCCAGCGATTCAATTCCTCCAGCCCCGCCAGGTAGGCACGGTAGGCCTCGAGGGAGGTGGTCGTCCTCACGGCCAGCTGGGCCCGCAGATCGGAAGGGGCGCCCGACAGGTCGAGCAGCCGGGCCGCCAGCTGGTCATACAGCGCCCGCACATCGTCCTGATATTTCGCGTCGACGCTGGCCACGTCCACCCGCCGGCCGGTGGCCACATCAAACATCCGGGCCGACAGGCTGAGCGAATCACCGGCCCGGGTAAAATCTCCCAGCACCACTGTCCACACCCCCGCCGCCCGGGCCACCTTGCGGGCCAGGTCCAGCCCAAGTGGTTCACCCGGCCGGTAACCTGCCTTGGCCAGCAGGTCGTGCACCCGTTCGTGCTCGACCACCGTCAGGTCATTCCACTGCGAGAGGGTCAGCGTCAGCATGTTGACGCTGCCTTCGCGCAGCCAGTCGACCGAGGCATCTCCCCGAAGGTTCTCGAATGGCAGGATCAGCAGCGAGTGGCGCGGATTGACTCCGACACCGGGCCCGGAAGGTCCACGCAGCAGCCAGGCACCGACCGAGACCAGCACCACCGCGGCCAGTCCGAACAAGGCGTGAATCAGCGGACGGCGCTGGCGCGCGGAGGCCGCCGACGCACCCGGATCGACCAGCGCCTGCCGGATCTCGGCACCGGTCTGCCAGCGCGCGCCGGGCGACTTGACCAGCGCGCGCATGATCACCGAGGCCAGTGCTGCCGGCACCTCGGGACGGACCCGTTCGATCGGGGGCGGGGTTTCGGAGAGATGCTTGGTGGCAACCACCGCGCTGGTCGCGCCCCGGAACGGTGGATGTCCCGCCAGCAGTTCGTACGCCACCACGCCAAGTCCGTACAGATCGCTGCGGGCGTCGACCGTTTCGCCGGCCGCCTGCTCAGGACTCATGTAGGTCGGGGTGCCAACGGCCAGCCCCTGGCCGGTGATGGCCGCCCGGTCATCAGCTCCGCCCATGGCCCGGGCAATCCCGAAGTCGGCCAGCAGGGCTCGGCCCGTACCCTGGTCGAGCAGCACATTCTCCGGCTTCACGTCCCGGTGTACCAGGTTGGCCCTGCCGGCGGTATCAAGTGCATCGGCCAGGTCGATGACGATCCGCTGCACCGCGGCAGGATCGAGCCGCCCCTCACGCTGCAGCCGCTGGCGCAGGCTCTCTCCCGGCACATAGTCCATCACGTAGTACAGCAGCCCGGTCGCTTCGCCGGCGGCGTGCACCGCCACAATGTTGGGATGGCGCAGCCGCGCAATCATCCGGGCTTCGGCCAGGAAGCGCTGGGCAATGGATGGGTGAGTGGCAAGCTCGGGATGGATGACCTTGATCGCCACTGGCCGGTCGAGCGCCAGGTCGGTGGCCAGAAAAACCACTCCCATTCCGCCAGCACCCAGCTCACGCTCCAGCCGGTACTGACCGCTCAGGGCGGCCTGCAAGCTGGACATGAGGGGACTGGGAATGGTCGTCACGCCTGTCGTCCTGTCGCTGGTCCGGTTTGCAACGCTGGGGGGCACAACCACCGGGAACAATAGCCTCCCGGTTTACACCTCTGAATCTGACGCATAAGTAGGATAAATGGTTGCGATCCGAGACATCATGCGTCGCCGGGGTCCGGGACCGGGTTGAAGCTGGGTTGATTGTTCATCGCCACCTTGGGGTCGCATCAAGCCACCAGGAGCGGCGCATGACCCTGAGCCATGAGACGGACGCAGAGCGGAACCCAACACTGGCAGCCGTGGTCCTTCCCGGGGAACGGAACCGGCTCGAGGCGGCCGGCAGCGGGTGGTTCAAGGTGCTCCACCGGGATTCGATCCCGGAGGCCATCCGGGTCGTCAGGGAGCGGGCGGTGGATGCGGTCCTGGTCTCGGTCAATCGTTGCGATCGCAGTGAGCTCTCGGCACTGGAGCAACTGGTCCGCGATTTTCCCGGGGTCACTACCGTGGCCATGGTCTCGCAGGTGGATGCGGAGTCCAACGCGCGATTGCTCCAGATCGGCGCCACCGGCGTGCGGCAGGTCGTCGACGTCTCGTCACCGGCCGGTTGGCAGCGGCTGCGCCAACTCATCGGTCACCCCGCCACCAGGGATGCGGCCCGCATCCTGGCGCCCGTCATGGATGAGCTGATCATGGCACCGCCTGATGCCCGTCTGCTCTTCCAGGTCATGATCCGGCTGGCACCCGACACCCCGACGATCCGCCAGATCGTCGCCACCCTGCCGGTTCAGATCACCACCCTGATCTCGCGTTTCCAGCGGGCGGGTCTGCCATCGCCAAAGCGCTATCTGGTCTCGGTGCGTCTGCTCTACGTCGCCCTGCTGCTCGAGCGGCCCGGGTTGTCGATCGCCGATGTGGTCTGCCGGATGGAGTACAGCTCGCCCCAGAGCTTCGGCCGCCACGTCCGCAGTTGTCTCGGCATGACCAGCTCCGAATTCCGCCGGCGGCTGCCATTCCCGGCTGCGCTGAAGCGGTTCATCGATACCATGATCACCCCGTACCGGGAAACCCTGAACGCCTTCCATCCCCTGAAAGCAGGGACATGGGACAGCGGACACTGTAGGCGGACAGGGCCACCGGTGCGGGGTGATCTCGAGCCATAAGCTGTAAGCCGTTAGCCGCTAGCTCAATGTGGAATTGTGGAAGATCGGTCCTACGAGGACGGCAGGCACGAGCTGAAGAAAGTTCGGTCCTGAGACGGCTTTGCTGAGGGCTTACAGCTTATGGCTTATGGCTACTTCAATCCCAGCCTGGTCGACGTACTGAGCGCGATCACCGCATGTCCCGCCTTCTCGAGCACCGCTCGCCCACCTTCCTCGCGGTCGACCACCGCGAGGACGCCGAGCACCCGGCCACCCTCGGACACCACGGCCTCGATGGCCTTGAGCGCCGAGCCGCCGGAGGTGATCACATCCTCCACTACGACGACCGCATCACCAGCCTTGAAGTTGCCCTCGATCCGTTTGCCGGTGCCATGCTCCTTGGCCTCTTTACGGACCGCAAAGGCTTCGATCAGCGGCCGGGCAGTGACGCTGGCTCCGGCAATTGCGTAGGCGACCGGGTCGGCCCCCATGGTCAGCCCGCCCACTGACCGCGCGGTCCACCCCGCCTCACGAATCGCGGCGACCCCAAGTCGCCCGATCAGGACCTGGCCCTCGGCCGACATCGTGGTCAGCCTGGCGTCGACGTAGAAGTTGGAGCGCCGGCCTGATGCCAAAACGAAATCGCCGCGCCGGACCGAGCGGTCCAGCAGCAGGCGATCGAGTGCCTCAAGGTCAGGCTGGTTCATTGCATCACTTGAACAGACTGCTGAAGAATCCGCCCTTCTTGTCGCCTTCCTGCCGGACCGCGGTGCAGAAAGCCGTGGTGAATTCGTCCACACTCTTGAAACGCTTGCTCAGGTCCCGCTCCAGCCCCCGGGTGATGACATCTTCGACCGGCTGCGGGAAGCGGGTGCCCTTTTTGGCCTGGTTGAGCGGGGTCGGGGCCTGGCTGAGCAGTTGCTGGAACAGCTCCCGTGGGGAGCGGCCCGGATAGGGATGCACTCCACTCAGCAGGTAATAGGCAATCGTGGCCAGGCTGTAGACATCGGCCTGGGCGCTCACCAGTTCGCCGGACAGCGCCTCCGGGGCAACATACTGGAGTGTGCCCACGAAGAAGCCGGTCCGCGTCAGCCGTTCTTCCGCCGGTCCGCCGGTATCCCGCGCGATGCCGAAGTCCAGCAGGGTGGCCCGCTGCGAGGCGGGCTCGTACATGATATTGGCGGGCTTGAGGTCGCGGTGGATGATGCCCATGGCATGGGCGGCGCTGAGGGCGTGGCCGATCTGTTCAACGATGGTGGCCACGAGGGTCGGGGCCAGCGAGCCGGACCGGACCGCGAACTTCTCCAGCGGCTCCCCGTCCAGCCACTCGAGCGCCAGGTAGTAGGTGCCCTCGTCATCCCCGAAACCGAGGGTCTTGACCACATTGGGATGCACCACACGAGTGCCGAACTCCGCCTCGCGCAGGAACCGTTTAACCGCCACGGGATCCTGGGCCAGTCGGCCGCGCAGCAGCTTGAGCGCCGCCGAACCGCGCTCCGGATGCTCCGCTTTGTAAACGGTGGCGGTGCCGCCTTCTCCGACGTGGCTTAAGAGGCGATAGCCCGCGACCGTGCGGCCGGCGAGATTGTCCTGAGTCATGAGATGGCTGAAGCTAGTCCTCCGCCGAGCACCGAGCAAGGCAAACCGGCTTGACCGGGCTTCGCGCGGGCGGCTAACCTACCACCCCGGGTTGATCTCATCCCGGGTCACCCCGGGAGTCCTGTGATGCGACGGCTACTGATACCCACGATCCTGCTGATTTCCGCCTGCGGCAGCTGGCAGCGGGTCGGCAGCGACCACACGCCGCCGCCCGAGGAGCAGGCCATCACCCAGCTGGTCGACATGCCGGGGGTGTTCCGCAAGATGGGTCGCCTGGCCACCGGCCAGCCTCTCCCCTTCGTGGGCACCGTGGCGCTGGTGGCGGGCCCCGCCGACTCGGCGCTGGCAGTCGTGGCACTCTCCCTGGAATCGAAGTCATTCACCTTTACCAAGAGTGGCAACGACTTCACCGCCACCTACCGGATCGAGATTGTCGCCACCCGGCAGGGCGCCCCGCCGGTGAGGCTGGCGCAGGACGAGGCCATCCGGGTCCGGACCTTTGCCGAAACCCAGCGGGCCGACGAAAGCCTGCTGTTTCAAAAGGCGCTCAAGCTGGTGCCCGGCCGCTATGGCCTGACCGTGACCCTGACGGACGGCAGTTCCGCCCGCCAGGCTGAGGCCGCCGAAAGCCTGTTCGTCCCGGCCTTTACTCCGGGAACCCTGTCGGCCGCGTTCTTTACCTACCAGGTCAAGGGTCGTGGCATGCGCACCGAGCCGCTGGCCGCCATCATCAATCCCCGCGGCACCGCCGCCTTTGGCGGCGACACCCTGCTGGCCTACGTCGAAGGCTACGAGATGCCCGGCCCCCGCAAGGTGCCCTTCGAGCTGCGCGACGAGCGCGACAGCACGGTACTGCTGGGCAATCTCGCTTTTGCCGGTGGCCTGCCGCTCGAAGCCCACGCCATCCGGATCAAGTCCGACAGCGTGCCGCTGGGCATCCTGCACCTGGTCGTCGATCCCGGAGCCAATCAACGGGTCACCGGGCTGCTGGTCTCGCTGTCGTCGGCGTGGCTGGTGACCAACTATGATGAAATGATCACCCTGCTCCGCTACTTTGGCTCCACCGACCAGCTGGCGGCGCTGAAAAAGGCTTCGGCGGCCGAACGGCCGGCACTCTGGCGCAAGTTCTGGCACGACACCGATCCCAATCCCAGCACCCCGCAGAACGAAGCCATCGAGGAGTATTTCAATCGTCTGGCCTCCGCCAATCAGCAGTTCAAAGGTGAGGGAATGCCCGGCTGGCGCACCGACCGCGGGGAAGTATTCATCACCCTGGGACCGCCCGATGAGATCTACGATGAAACCCCGCAGGGCAATGCCCGCGAGATCCGCTGGATCTACAACCAGGCCCAGATCACCCTCTACTTCGACGACCCCAATGGCTACGGCCGGTACCTGATGACTCCCAGCAGCCGTGCCCAGTTCGATCCGGTGGCCGCGCGAGTGCGCCGGTCCGGCCTCCGTTGACCGGACCGCTGCCGCCAGCAGCCGGGGGCAAGCCCCGCCTCTTCCTGATCGATGGCTATGCACTGATCTACCGGGCCTTTTTTGCCCTGATCAGCCGCCCGCTGCGCACCAGCAAGGGCGAAAACAGCTCCGTGGCCTGGGGCATCGCCAATTTCCTGCTCCGCCTGCGCGAACGTCACAAGCCGGAATACCTGGCCTGGATCAATGACGCCGGCGATTCCTTCCGCACCGCCCGCTACGCCGAGTACAAATCCACCCGCGAAAAACTCGACGCCGAGCTGCAGGCGGATTTCGACCGCTCGGTGGACCGGGTCTCCGAGCTGCTGGCCGCGTTCCGGGTTCCGCTGGTGGCGGTCGACGGCTACGAAGCGGACGACGTGATCGGGACCCTGGCCGATCGCGGCGCTGCCCGCGGCTGGCAGGTGGTCATCGTCTCGGGCGACAAGGATTTCTACCAGCTGATCCGTCCGGGCATCGGCCTGCTTAATCCCGGCCGCGGCGGACCGGCGGCCGTGGAAGAGCAGTGGGTCGATGACTCCAACGCCAGCCAACGACTGGGCGTCCCTCCGACCCAGGTCATCGACTATCTGAGCCTGGTCGGCGATTCCGCCGACAATGTCCCCGGGGTGCGCGGCATCGGAGAGAAAGGTGCCGTGCAGCTGCTGACCGAGTACGGCAGCCTGGACCGGGTCCTGGAACACGCCGCCGAAATTCCCGGCAAGCGGGCCCGTGAAGCCCTGCTGGCCGGTGGCGATTCCGCCCGGCTCTCCCGTGAACTGGTCACTATCCAGCGTGACGTGCCGGTGGTGGTCGAACTGGACACGCTGGTCGAGGGAGAGCCCGATCATGATGCGCTGGTCCGGCTGTTCGTCGAGCTCGAATTCCATTCGCTGGCCAGGAAGCTGAGCGAAACGGGCGGACAGTCGGCCCTCGAAGCACCGGCAGCTGGCACGGTGCAAGAGCCATCCGAGCCGGCGCCGCCAGCCCTCGCCGTGCCGGTCACACCCGTGACGGTGCTCGACGATCCGGCGGACTTGCCGGCGCTGATCGCCGCGCTGCGCCAGGCGCCAATCGTGGCCCTCGACACCGAGACCAGTTCGCTGGAACCGCACGACGCCGAACTGATCGGGCTCGGTCTCTCGATCGGCCCCGACCGGACCTGGTACCTGCCATTCGGTCACCGGCCGCCCGACGGGGAGCTGGCGGCACCAGCGCCCGTGAGGAATCTGCCGCCGCTCACCGATCCGGCACTCACCGAATTGCGCCAGCTGCTTGCCGACCCGGCGGTTCCCAAGGCGGGGCACAACATCAAGTACGACTGGCAGGTGCTGCGCCGGGCCGGCGTGGAGCTGGGCGGGGTGTCGTACGATTCGATGCTGGCGAGCTTCGTGGTCGATCCCGGCCGCCGGTCACACGGAATTGATATCCTCAGCCTCGAGCACCTCAGCCGCCCGATGCGGAGCTTTACCGATCTCACCGGCAAGGGAAAAGCCCGGATCCCGTTCGCCGAAGTCCCGGTGGCCGTCGCGGCGGACTATTGCGGCGCCGACTCGGTCACCGTGCTCGCGCTCCGGGATGTCTTTGCCCCCACCCTCAAGGCCCACGCACTCGACGGGCTGCTCGACACCATCGAACAGCCACTGATCCGGGTCATCGCCGACATGGAATGGGCCGGGATCAGGATCGACCGTGAGTTGTTCGCCCGGCTATCGACCGAACTGACCACCGACCTGGCCCGGCTCGAGCGGGACATCGCCGAGCTGTCCGGCAGCGATCTCAATCTCAACAGTCCCAAGCAGCTGGCCGCGCTGCTGTTCGACAAGCTCCAGCTCCCGGTGCAGCGGAAGACCAAGACCGGGGCCTCCACCGATGCGGACACCCTCGAGCTGCTGGCCGAGATGGGGCACGAAGTGCCGCGCCGGATCATGGAGTACCGGGAGCTGCAGAAGCTCAAGTCGACCTACGTCGATGTCCTGCCGCTGAGCGTCAACCGGACCACCGGGCGGATTCACACCTCGTTCAATCAGACCGGCGCGGCCACCGGCCGACTGTCATCGTCCGATCCCAACCTGCAGAATATTCCGGTTCGGACCCGCCGCGGTGAGGAAATCCGCCGGGGATTCATCCCGGCGCCGGGCTGTTCATTCGTGGTGGCGGACTATTCGCAGATCGAGCTCCGGCTGATGGCCCACCTCTCCGGTGATCCCGCCTTTGTCACGGCGTTCAAGGAGGGCGGCGATATCCACCGTCAGACTGCCGCCATCATCTTCGGCGTGCCGCTCGACCAGGTCACCGGCGAAATGCGGGGCCGCGCCAAGACCATCAACTTCGGCACCATCTACGGCCAGGGCGCCTTTGCGCTGGCCAAGATGCTGGGCATCACCCAGGACGAGGCCCGGGATTTCATCACCAGGTATTTCGAGCGGTTCAGCGGGGTCAGGGCATTCCTGGACCGTCAGGTGGAGCTGGCCCGGGAACGCGGGTATGTCGAGACGCTGTTCGGCCGGCGGCGCTACATCCCGGAAATCCGGGACAAGAATTTCAACCAGCGCTCGTTCGGAGAGCGGCTGGCCGGCAACAGCCCGCTGCAGGGTTCGGCGGCCGACCTGATCAAGATTGCGATGATCCGGCTGCATGCCGCGCTGCGCGACGGCGGATTCAAGGCCAGGATGCTGCTGCAGGTGCATGACGAACTGGTGCTGGAGGCTCCGACCGAGGAAGTCCCGCAGGTGGTGGGATTGGTGCGTGATGCGATGGCGGGCGCCGCGGTGCTCAATGTGCCGCTGGTGGTGGACGTCGGCGTCGGCCCCAACTGGCTCGACGCCAAGAAGGCCGGCTAACCGGTTCTCCGGTTCAGCTCCAACGGGCCGGTTTGCGGCCGCCGGGCCACCAGTTCCAGTCGCCGGCCAGGGTCATGATGGCCGGCACCAGCACCATCCGGATCAGCGTGGCGTCGAGGAATACCGCCACGGCCAGGCCGAATCCCAGGAACTGCATCGCCAGCACCCGCGCAAAGGCAAAGACTCCGAATACCAGGATCATGATCAGCGCGGCCGAGGTGATCGTGGTCGCAGTGGCGCTCAATCCCTCCTGCGTGGCCCGCTCGTTGTCCCCCGTCCTGTCATACGCCTCCTTCACTCGGCTCAGCAGGAATACCTCGTAGTCCATGCTCAGGCCAAACACCACGGCAAAGACCAGGATCGGCACCACCACGAAGATGGCGGCCGCCGGGCCCGCCAGTCCGAGGATCGAGGAGCCGTAGCCGAACTGGAACACCAGTACGATCAGCCCGAAGGTGGCGCCGACCGACAGGCTGTTCATGATCACTGCCTTGACCGGTACCAGCACCGAGCGGAAGGCGACTGCGAGCATCACTCCCGTCACGCAGAGAATCAGCGCCACCAGCAGCGGAAACTGGGCAATCAGCAGGTCCTGCACATCCAGCGCGGCGGCGGTGTAGCCGCCGACGTAGACCTTGGCGTCCCGCAGCATCTTGGGACGGCCCGCCGCCAGCTTTCGTACATCACGGGTCACTTCCATCGTCGTGGTCAGCGAAGTGGTGTCCTTGACCACGATGTCCATCAGGGTGACCCGGGCGTCGGCACTCAGATAGGCGTCGAGAAAATCCGGCATCTGGCTTCGGGCCGATGGCAGGTCGCTGTACAGCAGCGAATAGCCCAGCAGGGAGGTCCTGGGCCTGATGTCGACCAGGCTGCGGACCTGCGCGATCCGGGGATCGGCCCGGAGCGAATCGGACAACCGTTTGAGCCCGCGCAGCGAAGCGGCAGTGACCGCAGTCTGGCCAGCCGGAAACTCGAGGACCATCCGGATCGGGATGATGACTCCCGCGGCGCCCATCTGCTCCAGATCCGCCACGCCCCGACCCGCTTCGGTCTGGGTTGGCCACCAGTGCCGTGCCGGGAGTCCGATCCGGATCCAGGCCGCCGGCGCAGTGAGCAGCGCCACCGCAATTCCCCCCAGCAGCAGCGCCCGCTTGGGATGGCGGCTGAGGCTGCGGGCCCATTTTTCCCAGACGCCCGGCGCGTGATACCAGGTCAGCCGCCGGGCCAGCCAGCGGGGACGGTCGATCTGGCGGCCCAGCACGGCCAGCAGCGCCGGCAGCAAGGTGGTCGACAACAGTACCGCCATGCCGACCACGACCAGGCCACCGATACCGACGCTCCGGGTGTCGGTCAGCGGTGTGAGCAGCAGGGCCGCAAATCCGACCACGACGGTCAGTCCCGAGGTGATGACGGCGGCGCCGGCGGTCGTGAGCGCCCGGAGCGCCGCTTCCTTGCGGCGGAATCCCTTGTTGAGCTCCTCGCGGAATCGGGTCACGATCAGCAGCGAATAGTCGATGCCGACACCGAGGCCCAGCATGCTGGTCATGTTGAGCACGAACACCGACATCGGCGTGAAGTGGGCCAAGCCGGTGATGATGGCCAGCGTGGTCCAGATGGCCAGGAAGCCAACCAGCAGCGGTAATACGGCGGCCACCAGCGCACCAAACGCCAGCAGCAGGACACCCATGGTGAGTGGCAGCAGCCGGAGCTCGGCCCGTTTCGAATCGGCCGCACTGATGTTGCGGATATCGAGATCGAGCGGAGAGCGACCGGTGACCCTGACCTGGTACCGCATCGTGTCGACGGCAAATTTGGCCAGCGTAGCGCTGATCACCCGCCGCACCGGCATCACCAGATGCGCGGAACTGTCGCCACTGACACCGGTCAACGAAAGCAGGATGAAGGTGGAGTGCCGGTCGGCACTCAGAAACGCGCTGTCCTGGGTGACCCGGAAGGTGGTGCGGCGGTCGGGGGAGAGATACGTGGTATCAAGCCCGGGCCGGTAGAAGAACAGCCCGTGGATGTATGGTTCGCGGCCCAGCGATTCGACCAGGCTGTCGAGTACCGCCTTGGGAAAGGGCTGGGTGATCGAATCGGGTGCAGAAAAGGTGACGGCAAACAGATCGCTGAGCGGCCGGTCGAACCGCTCGCGCAGCAGGCGTTCAGCCGTGGCTGATTCGGTGGCCTGCCTCGTGGCCCCACCGACATTCAGCACTTCCAGCACATGCGGCGCCTGGCGGGCGGCGAGGATGCCGAGTACGGCCCACGCGCCGATGATCCACCAACGGGCCCGGATCACCCCGCGCGCCAGCAGTTCCTTCACTCGATTCCCCCCAAAATGACGTCGCCGGAGCGCACCCCGATCGGGCTCCGTTTCGGCCGGAATGTTACGGGAGTACGCCGAGCTACGCCAGCCTTTCGGCACGATTCCCGCATCACCGGGCAGGATGGCTCGCTTCATTCTTCTCCTGCTCTTGGCAATGGTAGCAGGACTGATGGTGACGGATTTACTCCTCAGGCACGATGCGGCCAACGGGCTGCAGGCTGCGATTCCCGGTTTGTCCGCTCCTGACTCTGGCGTCTCCCCCGATCAGAACCCGACCTTCCCGATGGGGCACCTGGCTACCGGCCGGAGTTCCCACATCGAGGACGACAGGCAACGCAGTAGCGCGCTTGAGCGGTTGACCGGAGCCGGCAGCCAGATCTATCTCGACTCACTGCTGTCGGCCAGTGACTCGGTGCTGCGCCGGTGGCCCGAGGCCCCCGGCAGGCCACTGACCGTCGCCGTCATGCCGCCGGCCGATGAACCGCTCGTCACCGATCTGGCGGATGACGTGCAACGTGCCCTCGAGGGATGGACCGGGCTTGGGTTGGGGTTCCGCTTTGCCACGACCCCGGACACCACCGATGCCGACATCGTGGTGCGCTGGGTGTCCCGCCTGCAGAAGAATCGGACCGGGCAGACAGATCTCACCTGGGATCAACTGGGCGCCGTGCGCCATTCCAGCATTCTGCTCGCCCTGCGCGGCCCTGACGGAGCCCTGCTCGACCAATCGGCTCGGCGGACCGTCGCGCTCCATGAAATGGGTCACGCGCTGGGTCTGCCGCACTCTGCCGACCCCGGCGACGTCATGTACCCGGCCTCGCGGCAGTCGGGACTGTCCCGCCGCGATCGGGAGACCCTGAGCCTGCTCTATTCGCTGCCATTCGGCAGCCTCCACGCATCGGTCCGCCACACCGCCCCAACGAATTAGCCGCTAAAACTCGCCACTTCTCAACCTTCTGGTTGAATTTCTGGAATCGACCACCACATCCCCCGCCAGCGCCTGTGTCTCTGTCGTGCTGTCACGCTCAATTTGGTAGAGCACAAGCCACATTCCAAAGTGAGTATCAATCACTACCACTAGATGATGTACCATCGCATACATGCTGAGCTTTCAGCTACAACCGGTCCCGGATTACGGCCCAGGTCCTGCTTATAACAGCCTGAAATCGGCCTCCCAAACTATTGGTAATGCACATACCTGACCGCGAGACCCACCCGCTTTCCGCACCGCGCCCGGCCCTCATGGCTGTCGGGTTGCTGGTGCTGCTCGCCGGCCTCCACCCAGTGGCGGCCAGCGGGCAATCGTTCCAGGCTGTCGGGAGCGTGATTCGCCAGGGAATCAGCCAGGGCCTGTATCCCGGAGCGGTTGTCATTGTCGGGCGGCGGGACACGGTGCTCTACTCCCGCGGATTCGGCCACTTCGACTGGCGGGCAGGATCGGCTCGTCCCTCGCCCGAAAAAACACTCTGGGACCTGGCATCGCTGACCAAGGTGGTGGCCACCACCAGCAGTGTGATGGTGCTGGTTGAAAACGGACAGATCGATCTGGAGGCACCGGTCAGCCGATATCTGCCCCGTTTCTGCGCCGATCCCGCCGACCCGCGGCGGCAGACGGTTACGGTGCGGATGCTGCTCGACCATACCAGCGGGCTGCCGGCCTGGCGTCCCTTCGTTCACCTGGCCCGCACCCGTGACAGCGCACTCGCGCTGCTCTACTCCACTCCGCTGGTTCACTCCCCCGGAGACACCGCGGTCTACAGTGACCTCAACGCCATGCTGCTGGGTGAAATGGTCGAGGCGGTGAGCGGTGATCCGCTCGATCGCTTCGCCGAGCGGATGGTGTTCGGGCCGATGGGAATGCGGCAGACGCTGTTCCGCCCGCCCCACAGCATGTGGCGCGAGGTGGCGCCGTCGGCGACCTACCGTGGTCGCCCGGTGGCGGGCGTTCCCAACGACGGGAACGCGGTACGGCTCGGCGGAGTCGCCGGCCACGCGGGGCTGTTCTCCACTGGCGATGACCTGGCGCGGTATGCCAGGAGCTGGCTCGGATTGGGCCGACTGGGATCGGGCGCCGCCATCGTACAACCAGCCACGATCGAGCGGTTCCTCAGTCGGACTCCGACCAGCGGCAGTCGCCTGCTGGGCTGGGATACGCCCGACAGCCTTCGAACTGAGCCCAGCGTATTCGGCACCCATCTCAGCTCGGCGGCCTATGGCCATACCGGCTGGACCGGAACCGAAATCTGGATCGATCCGGCCCAGGACCTGTTCCTCATCTTTCTGACCAACCGCAGTTACAAGCCGCGGGGGCGGCATTCGATCGGCCGACTCCGTGAATTGCGGGCTCGACTGTCCGATGCCGTGGCAACGACCGCGGCTGGCCGCCTCCGCATCCCCAATCAGGGTCGCTGACTTTCTCGACCGCGTCGCTTGCGTGCCGGTGCGCCTGCGGCCAGCTTTCCCGTCCATCAGGGAGGCAGGCCGAACATGCAGACATCGGAAACGGTCCGGAAAGCGCTACGCCAGGTCCGGGATCCCGAACTCAATCTCAACATCATCGATATCGGGCTGGTCTACGACGTTGCGGTAGCCGAGTCGGGCGATGTGAAGGTCCAGATGACGCTGACATCGCCGGGATGTCCGTCGGGGGCTGAAATTGTGGCGGATGTGAAGCGGACGATCGAGGAACTCGAAGGAATCGCGCAGGTCGACGTCGAAATTGTCTGGGAGCCCTACTGGACTCCCGAGCGGATGGATCCCCGGATCAGGGCCTTTCTCGGCAACTGATCCGGTTCACGCGGTGGCGGGCGCCGTCAGCGCCGCCAGCAGTTCTTCGCCCAGCACTCCCACCTGCCAGCGCCGGATCCCCGGGACGGTGGCCAGTGCCTCGACGGTCCGGGGCCGCAGCCGGGCAATCCCTTCCAGAATTCCATTGGGACAGAGCACCCCGGTCGCGAGCCCGATACGCTCGGCGGCGGCATTACGGGCCACCTTGAGTCGCTCGAGGGCAAGTTCGAATTCCGGGTCGCGGGCCTGGCGGTGGCCGCGTTCGATCACCGGCAGCGAATCGAGCGATACTGTCATCCCCCGGGCGACCGCGGCCAGCAGCTCCGGGCCCCGGCGCCCAATGGCGTCTGGCGACAGTCCAGGGATCCCCTGCAATCCCGCCATGTCCGCTGGCTGGCGGACGGCCAGGGCCATGAGCGACTCATTGCCCAGCACCCGGAAGGTGGCCCGATCCAGCTGACTGGCCGTCTCTTCCCGCCAGGCATACAGCTCACGCAGCACCGCCAGGGCCCGGCCTTTGAGCGTCTTGGCGCCCTTCAGCCTCAGAAAGGCTTCCTCTTTCGGACCGCCTTCGTTCCAGCCCAGTCCCTCGAGTTGAACGAACTCGTCTTCGGCCCAGCTCCAGCGGCCCCGCTCTTTGAGTTGGCCGGCCAGCAGGTCCCGCAGTGTTGGCAGGTACATCGTATCGGCCGCGGCGTAGGCCAGCATCTCGGGTGAGAGCGGCCGGCGGGACCAGTCGGCCCGCTGGTATTTCTTGTCCAGCGTGACCGCGAGGTACTTTCCGAGCAGTGCCGCCAGCCCGATCCCGGGCTCGTTCAGCAACTCGGCCGCGACCTTGGTATCGAACACGTTGTGGACCTGGAACCCGTAGTCCCGGTCCAGGATCCGCAGATCGTAGTCGGCATCGTGAAACAGGATCTCGATGCCGGGATCCGACAGCAGCCGTCCGAGACCTCCCAGGTCTCCGATGGTGAGCGGATCGAGCACGGCGGTCCGGGTCCTCGAGGACACCTGCACCAGGTAGATCCGGTCGTGGAAGCGGTGAAAGCTCGCCGCCTCCGTGTCCACGGCCACCATCGGTTCACGGGACAACTCGGCAAATAACCGGTCCGCCTCATCCTGTCTGGTCACGAACTCCATGGCGCTGCTCAATCGACAGTTCTCACCTTCGTAGGGCCGGCGGCGGTCTTGACGACCGTCTGGGCCAGTACTTTATAGAAGTTCCGTTCATCCGGCGCGACACTGCCCCTGGCGGGCCTCGGTGTGGGTCGCGCCTGCCCGCTTCATTATACCACGGCATGTCCGCCAGCTGACCCCTTCCGCGTCCACTCCCGGATACCTAACCTCCCTGCATGCCACTCCCCTTTGTCGACTTTACGGTCTACCCGGATGAATGTGACGCCTACGGCCATCTGAACCAGGCCTCATTCCTCAGCTTGTTCGAACGGGCCCGGTGGGACATCGTGGCCCGGGGGCCTGGACCAAACCCGTTCACCACCGAAGGCGTCTGGCCTGCGGTGCGTCAGACCACGATCGAATACCATGCCCAGGCCCTCCCTGGCGAGCAGCTCCGTTTTCGCCAACGGGTCTCGGCCATGGGTCGGACCAGCTTCACCGTTCAGCAGACTGCGCACAACGCCGGGACGGATGCGCTGGTGGCCACGGCGCAAGTGGTATTCGTCTGTGTCGATCGTTCTGGCAGGCCGGTCGCCGTACCCGATAGCTTCCGGCGGCAGGTGACGGAGGCACCCGACCTCAAGCAAATCTCGCTCAATGGCGTTTCACTCGGGGTTGAATCGAGGGGTGAGGGGCCCGCGCTGCTGTTCCTGCACGGCTATCCGCTGGCCGGATACCTCTGGCGGCATCAGGTCGATCATCTCGATGGATGGCGGCGGATCAATCCCGATCTTCGCGGCATGGGACAGTCATCTGCTGGAGCGGGTCCTGGCCGGCTGGAGCAGTACAGTGATGACATGATTGCCCTGCTCGACCAGAGTGGTGTCGAGCGGGCGGTGATCTGCGGACTTTCGCTGGGCGGGTACATCGCGTTCGACCTGGTCCGCCGCTACCGACCGCGGATCGCCGGGCTGGTGCTGGCCTCGACTCGCGCGGAGGCGGATACCGGACCGGGCAGGCAGTCGCGCGACGACGCGATCCGGCTGGTGCAACGGGCCGGCGCACGCGGCATCGCAGAAACGATGGTGCCACGACTCTTTGCCTCCGACGCGCCGGGAAGGATTCCGACGATCGTGGCCGAGGTGCGGGACCGGATTGCGAACACCGGGGTCGCGGGAATCGTGCAAGCGCTGGAATCGATGCGGGATCGCACTGCCAGTCAGCCGCTGCTCGCATCGCTGGGCGAAATTCCAACCATGGTCGTTGCCGGTGCCTCCGATCAGTACATTCCGGAGCCGAACATGCGGACCCTGGCCTCGGCCATACCCGGCGCCGTCTATCGGGTGATAGAAGGCGCCGGTCATCTCGCGCCATTGGAGCAATCGGAGTCCATGACCGCCGCAATTGCGGGCTTCCTGGCCGACATCGTTCGATGAAACCATTTGATCGGTTGAGGCGTCTTAAACTGTGGCGGCCCGAGTCGTGGTTCCATGACCACCGCCGGCTTCAACTGTAGTTCCTCCAGTGGTAGAGCCCCGGCGCCGCGGCCATGCAGTTCGGCACCGGGGCTTCTCTCCATCCATCAGTCAACTTCCCCAGCCACTCAGGGCCCCGGCAACACCAAGCCCCCGCCGAACCTGAGTTCGACGAGGGCCGGGGTGATACATGGCACCGCTCAGCGCGTGGGTCGCGTCGGCGGCTCATCCGAAGTAAAGACCACCTTGTTCTTCTCAATCGAGGCGGTCTGATCGGGCGGCACATCTTCCTCAGGGAAGATCGCGGTGACCGGGCATTCGGGCTCGCAGGCACCGCAGTCGATGCACTCGTCAGGGTGGATGTACAACTGGTCGGCGCCCTCATAGATGCAATCGACCGGGCAGACGTCCACGCACGCCTTGTCCTTGACGGTAATGCAGGCCTCGGTGATCACGTACGCCATGCTGCTCGTCCTCCACGGATGGGCGCACCGGCCAGATCTGTCAGCAGTGCCGGTGCAGATGCGCCAAGTATTGCCAGATGCTGGCGGGGTGCGCAAGGGGCTCGGGAGACTGATGGCGCCGTGTATCTTGCCACGATGCGCTTCCTGCTGTTCGTGGCCCTCCTCCTCATTCCGCATCTCCTTCCAGCCCAGTCCTGCTCCCAGGAGCGGACCGCCCTGGTCCTCTCGGGCGGCGGCGCCAAGGGCATGGCCCATATCGGGGTGCTCCGAACCCTGGACAGTCTCGGCATCCGCCCCGATATCGTGGTCGGCACCAGCATGGGCGCGGCGGTGGGGGCGCTGTATGCCAGCGGTTACCGTGCCGTCGAGATCGATTCGATTGTCCGGCTGATGCCCTTCAGCCGGGCATTCCGGAAATACCGCCCCCTGGCGCCACGACCGCTCGCCGCGCTCCATCCGCTGCTGGTCTGGGAGCAGCGGCGGACTGGCTTCGAACTGCAGCAGGGTACGGTTTCGGAGAGCGAGATCAATGCCATTCTCAACCGCGCGATGCTGCGGGGCAACCTGATTGCCCGGGGCAACTTCGACCGCCTGCCGGTGCCCTATCGTGCCGTCGCCACCGACCTGCGTGACCGACGGGTCGTGGTGCTGGCCTCCGGCGACCTGGCTGAGGCGGTCAGGGCCAGCATGTCACTGCCCTTGATTCTGCAACCGGTGGTCCAGGGCGATTCACTGCTGGTCGACGGCGGCCTCAGCGCCAACATCCCGATCGCGGTCGCCCGGAGTCTCGGCGCGCGGCGCGTCATCATTTCGGATGTCAGTGCCAACAATGCCGACTCGCTCGACACCAGCAGCCCGCTCGGCCTGATGAATCGGCTGCTGGATTTTCTGTTCGTCCAGCCAATGCCGCCGCGCGACTCCGGCGATGTCTATATCCGCCCCGATGTCACCGGCTACCGGTCGCTGGATTTTTCTCCCGAATCCATCGACAGGCTGATTCATCTCGGCGGAGCCGCGGCGCAGCTGGCCCTGGCCGGACCTCATTGCCAGTTTCGGTCTACGGCCTTCAAGCCCTCGACCCTTCCGGCCCGGATCGGACAGGTCGAATGGCGGGGAGCCCAGCCAGCCGATGATCGCTTTGTGGCCCGCACCCTCAAGATCGGGGAAACCGCCGCCCTCGACACGGCCGCGATCTCCAAAGGGCTTCGGTCACTGGCCACGGGCGAGCGCTACCGCGGTCTCTGGCTGCGTCCCTCCGGTGCGGGTGACTCGCTGCGCTTTTCGGTCGACATCACTCCCGCCTCCAGGCGCATTGCCGGCGCGGGGCTGGCGTACAGCAGTGATCTCGGCGGCCGGGTCTGGCTCGGGGTGCTCGATCGCAACCTGGCGGGATCCTCGATTCAGGGGTCTGCGGTGCTGCTGGCCGGAC
>JBDTTF010000160.1:0-2988 GCA_039930765.1 Gemmatimonadota bacterium
CGCCGAGCCGGAAGCCATGCCACCACCCGCGGGCAATGCTGTTATCCATCCGCACGGCGGTAATGTGCTCAAGCGGAATCGTGAGCCGGCTCCGGAGTGCCCAGAGCTTGTCGAGGCCTTCAATTTCGAAGATGACGCTGGTGTCGCTGTAGCTGATGGTGACCATTGATGCTCGCCTTGAGAGAGTCATTGCGAGGCCGGCGCAGTCGGCCGCAGCAATCTCCTGAGGAACGATCCGTCGGCAATACTAAAGATCGTCGTACAGATCTCGCCAGTCAGGATTGAAACCTAGAATCAATTTGACCTTGGCTGCACGAGATCCAGCCTTTATCTGCTTCTCCCTGCTGATCGCATTGTACGCATCCTGAAACACCTCAAAGTACACCAGCATGTGACAGTTGTACCGCTTGGTGAATCCACCGACAATGCCTGCACGGTGCTGCCATACTCGCGCCTTCAGGTCTCGTGCGACGCCGGTGTAGATCGTGGTATGATGGCGGTTGGTCAGGAGATAGACGTGCATGGGTGTACGCCTTGGGGGATTGCTTCGGCCGACGCTGTCGGCCTCGCAATGACTGACTACAGATTCATCTGCCGCAACAACGCCTCAAACCTCGGATGCCCCTGAAGCTCGGTGAACAGGAATGATCCCTTGATCCCGAACAGGCTCCCGGCCCGCTCCTGGTAGGCCATCTCGAGACAATCCATCGCGCGGTCATACTCGCCGAGTCCGGTATGTACATAGGCCAGATGATATGCGGAGACGAAGCGCTCGGCGGACTTCTGCTCGAGCTCGGCCAGGATGTCCCTGGCTTCCTTTTCCCGTCCGGCAATGGCGTATCCCTGTCCCAGCTGGGCCAGGAACATGGTGTGGCCTGGGGTGACCCTGACGGCATACTCGAGGTTGGCCAGCCCTTCGGGGATGACCCCGAGCTTGAGATAGGCCCAGCCCAGTGTGCTGCGTGCCCTGCCGTACTCGGGTTCGAATTCGACGGCCCGCCGGGCGGCGACCAGTGCCTCCTGGAACCGGCCGGCCCGGATCAGGGTCGCGGCGACATCGGCCCGGTGGAGCAGCGGGTCGAGTTCCTGGGCCCGCCGGACCAGCATCAGGGCCTCGTCATATCGCTGCTGCGCGGCGCACATCCAGCCATAGTGATCGTAGATATCGGCCCCGCCGGGGCTGAGCTCCAGTGCCCGCTTGAACTCTGCCTCCGCGCCAATCCAGTTGAAGTCATGCGAGAACATCAGCAGCGCCCGAACCCCATACGCGACGCCGAGCTCCGGATCCAGGCTCAGCGCATGATTGGCCGCGCCCATGGCCAGCTGATACGCCTCCTCCGGATGCAGGCCTCCGCCCCCCTGGCCCGCGCTGATCTCGGCGTACGCAGTGGCCACCCCGACATAGGCCAATGCGTAGTTCGGGTCGGCCTTGATGGCCTGCTGGAAATACTGCACCGCCTTTTGCAGGCTTTCCTCGGTGTAGCGGCCGTGCCAGCTGCGGCCCTGGAGATAGGACTGGTAGGCCTCGAAGTTCCGGGTGGGCTCGCGGTCGATCCGGGCCCGTTCCTGCGGCAGCAGCTCCGCTTCGAGGGCGGCAGCTATCTGCAGCGCAACATCGCTCTGGATGGCGAACAGGTCGGTCAGCTGACGGTCGTAGGTCTCGGACCAGAGATACCGGTCCGACTCGGTGTCCACCAGCTGGGCGACGATGCGGACCCGGTCACCGGCCCGGCGGATACTGCCATCGAGCAGCGTCGCGACACCCAGCGCTGCGCCGATGGCCCGGTGGCCCCGTTCCCGGCTCTTGAACTGCATGGCGGAGCTTCGGGAAATGACCTTCAGCGAGCGAATCTTCGAGAGCTGGGCGATGACGTCTTCCGTCACCCCGTCGGCAAAGAATTCGTTGGCCGGGTCGGGACTCAGGTTGAGAAATGGCAACACTGCCACCGACGGGGCCGCCGGCTGAATCACCACCGGAGTGCTCAACGACCTGGCCATGGCGCCGCAGGACGAGAATCGTTCGGACGGCTCCCGGGCCAGCGCCTTGCGCAGGGCAAAGTCCACCGACAGCGGCGCATCGGGCCGACGCTGCCGGACCGACGGCGGCGGTTCGACGAACCGGCGAGCAATCACCGCCTGGGCGGTGGGGCCGGTGAAGGGCGGCTCGCCGGTGAGCAGTTCGAACAGCACGCAGGCCAGGCTGTAGACATCGCTCCGGGCGTCGAGGTCCGGCTCGCCGGTGGCCTGCTCCGGACTCATGTAGTGCGGGGTGCCGAGGGCCAGGCCGGCGCTGGTCAGCCGGTCGACCGGTGTGGTGCTGGCCGGGAGGGCAATGCCGAAATCGGCGACCATCGCCTCGCCCTGATACAGCAGGATGTTCTCGGGCTTGATGTCCCGGTGGATCAGCTGCTGGGCGTGGGCATAGTCAAGGGCGGACGCCGCTTGCCGGATGATGGCCAGCGCGGTCTCGACCGGCAGCACGCCATCACGGTCGAGCAGCTGGCGCAGCGATTCCCCCTCGATCCAGGGCATGACGTAGTAGAGATGACCGGCCGCCTCGCCGGAGTCATACAGCGCCACGATGTGAGGGTGATTGAGCCGGGCCGCGATCCCGATCTCCCGGGCAAACCGATCGGGCCCGAGCGCGTTAGCCAGCTCGGGGCGGAGGACCTTGATCGCCACCTGGCGGCGGTGCCGGATGTCATTGGCGAGGTAGACCGTGGCCATCCCGCCCCGACCGATTTCGCGTTCGAGGGTGTAGCGGCCGGCAAGGGCGGTGCGGAGGCGCTGGATCTGGTCGGACACGATCTCGGGGCTCGAGGACTGAAGACTTTAGACTCCCAACTCCCAACTCCTACCGATAGATCGTTTTCCGGGCCGACAAGGCGTCAAGCCGGCCGGACTGCCTCAGCCGGCTGGAGAGATCGGTGAGCTCGCGGGCTCGGCGGCGTGCAACCGGATATCGATCTCCCGGTCGACGTAGCTCCA
>JBDTTF010000161.1:0-23925 GCA_039930765.1 Gemmatimonadota bacterium
TGCAGAGATCCAGCGCGCTTCAGCTCGCGGCGCCGAGCCTCGGCTTCAGCCGAGGACCAGACGCACCCGCCCCCGTCACGTGCCGAGCTTCTCCACCCCCGCCACCTCCGCCGCTACCTCCTCCACCTTTCCCAACCCCGTCCTCAGCCGCAACAACTGCAGCCTGATATGCTCCAGCCCCTGGATCAGCAACTGGCGCTGCTCGGCGGTCTGCTTCCGGGTCTCGGCCAGCTCATCGAGTATCGCGTTGCGGCGCGGATCGACCCCCTCAGCCAGTCCCGCTACCGGCACTGTTTCTGCCTCGCGCAGCGCCCGGGCCAGCTCGGACTCACGCCGGCCGAGCTCTTCGACCCGCTGCTCGATCCGCTCGATCCCGGCGCGAGCGCCGGACAGGCTCTTCCGGACAATGCCGTCGAGCCCGTCGAGTGCAGTCAGCGGCCCGCGCGCGGTGTGCCCAGTGCTGGCCATCATGCTGCCGGCCGCCGAATTGAGCGGCAGCTTCCAGGCGGCCAGGCGGAACAGCAAGCGCCCGAACGGGCCGCTCCAGAGCAGCTGTTCCAGCTTTTCGATCGGCGATCCCCTGAGGGGGCTGGTCATGATCGCCACGAACGCCAGCGCGATCATCGCCACCGACGCGGAGATCATCACGATGCCAGGGCGGGACACCCGGAACCCGCCGTCCGGCTTAACGAACCGCATGTGGGTCATGGCGTAGTACAGATTGAACGCGCCGATGGCAGCAGTCACGAATGCGCCGCGCAGCACCTGCCGCCACCGTTTGTATTCCGCTGGCACCGCCCGGATCTGGGCCCGGGCCGATTCTCCCTCCGCGGCGATGGCCAGCGATCCGCCCTTCACATCGGCCCAGGTGAACCCCTGGCGCAGCAGGTAGCGCGTTCGCCCAATCAACTGGATCGCGAATCCCCACATGAAGGCGATGAGGAACACGCACATGATGACGCGGTCGGCATTGTCGAAATCCTTGGGCCAGACCACGACCAGCATCAGGCTGAGAATGATCACGGCACGAATGGCCTGACTGGCGCGCTCATGATAGACCCGGATGGCCGGCGCCACTTCCGGCTGCGCCAGCCGCAGCGCATCATGCTCGGCGGCCAGCTCTTCACCGGAGGCAAATCGATCCGCCGGATTCTTGGCCAGCAGCTTGTCGATCGAGGCGGCCAGCGCATTCGGCAGATCGGGCCGCAGCGACGCGATGGTGGGCGGGATCCTGGTGATCTGCATCGCCAGCAGCGCCTGGGTCGAGTCGGACTCGAATGGCAGCCGGCCGGTCACCGCAAAAAAGGCGACGATACCCAGCGAGTAGAGATCGCTGCGGCCATCCAGCGGCTCGCCGGCGGCCTGCTCAGGACTCATGAACTGTGGAGTGCCGATCACCTCGCCCACCTGGGTGAGCCCTGATGGTGTGGTAGTACGCGCGATGCCGAAATCGGTGACCAGCGCCCGACCGGTGGCCCGCTCCATCAGGATGTTGTCCGGCTTGATGTCCCGATGGATCACCCCGCGCCCGTGGGCATATGACAGCGCCCACGCCACCTCCTGCAGCAGCTTGCTGGCCTCGGCTGGTCCGAGCGGCCCGGCGCGCCGGACCCGCTGGGTCAGGGTCTCGCCGTCGACAAAGGCCATCACGAAGCAGAGCATGGCGCCCCGCTCCTCGACCGCATGCACCGACACGATGTTAGGATGGGAAAAGCCGGCGGCGGTCTGGGTTTCGCGGAGAAACCGCTCGCGGAGTTCGGGACGCGCCGCCATTTCCGGCGGCAGCACCTTGATGGCGACGGGACGCTGCAGCGTCAGGTCACGGGCCAGCAGGACCGTCCCCATCCCGCCTTTGCCGAGCTCACGCTCGATGGCGTAACGATCGGCCAGCGCCAGACGAACCTCTTCAAGCATCAGGGACTCACCGGGCCAGGGTGGAATTCATGTACGGAGTCTCACCGGTCACTTCACGATCGAGCACATCATTGAGCCAGTCCGGAATGGTGACCACGGTATCCAGCTCCGGCAGTTCGATCTCGGCCAGCACCAGCTGGCGGTCGAGGAATTCGTCGATCTCCCAGAACAGCTGGCCATGCGGGATGACGTGACGCCGCTTGCGGAGCCGGCGGCCCTGGGTCAGCGGCCACATGGCAAGGAAGATCTCGCCGTTGGTCTCGTCCTCGAATTCGTGGCGAGCCAACCCCTTGCCCAGCTTCACGGTCCGATACCACTTCTCCCGGCCATTCTCCTCCACTCGGCGCAGCCGTTCCTTGATCCGCTCGCCGGGGATGTAACCCTGGTCCACCATGAGGGTGCGGCGGCCAGGCAGATCAGGCATGACCGGCAGGCCGCGCAGCAGGTACTTCCGCTCGATCTCGAGCTCGGCGTCACTCACTGGTGGGCTTGAGCTCCGCGGCACCGGGTGACGGTTTCCAGGGGTGCTTGGGCTCGAAGGTCCGCCAGAGCAGGGCAGACAGTTGCCGGATCAGGACGAACCCGGGGTTGGCGTGGATGTAGCTGTGGTCGCCCTGATTCTTCGTGATGATGCAGAACACGTAGTCACCCGAGGGTGCGTTGACCAGCACCACTTCGGAGCGTGACGCATCGACGAACCCCTGCTTCGACGCGGCCTGGACCCAGGGCGGCAGCTGCGAGAGCGACTCGCCGTTCCAATAGATCCGGGTCAGGTCCCGATACATCTCCTCACTGGCCGCGGGACTGACCGCCTTGCCCTCGCGGATCATGACCAGGAGCCGGGCCATTTCACGCGGCGTGGTCTGGCCCCAGCCGTAGTTCTTGCGGTTGTCCTGGCGGCCCGGGGTGCGGCTGTTGACCCGGGTCGAGTCGAAGCCGTGACTCGACAGCCAATTGTTGATGGTGGTGCCGGTGCCGGCCAGGTACTGGTTCCACAGTGCGGCGGTGTTGTCGCTGGTGGTGATCATCAGCATGATCACCCGACTCACCTCAATCTTGGTCGAATCCTTGAAGGAGCCGAGGATATCGCCGCCTTCGTTGTCCGCCAGTGAATCAGTATAGACCAGGGTGCTGTCAAACCGGAGCAGCCCCTGGTTGATCCGGTCGTACACCCCGATCAGGATCGGGACCTTGACCATGCTCGCGGTGGGGAAGAGCTCATCCGCCCGGATCTCGGCGCTCTTGCCGTTCTTGAGGTTCCAGACGTAGATCCCGACCGTGCCGTCGAACCCGGCCACCAGTGAGTCGATCGATTTCTGGAGTTTGGCGTCGTGACGCGGCGCCGCCGATTGCGCGAAAGCAAATGGCCCGGGGAGGAGCCCGAGCAGCAGGCCAGCAACAACCCATCGATTGTTTCGGGAGCTCATGCTCAAGAATACTCGCCAGAGTGGACTGGAGCTACACCCAGGGTCGAGATTCGGGTTCGCCTTTCGCCTTTCGCCTTTCGCCTTTTCTCTTTCACCCCTCTCCTCTCTCCGCTCTCCGCAGTTCAGGCCTATCTTGCGCCATGTCGTCCAAACCGCACCACGCATCCAACGGCCGATTCGTAAATCCATGGCCCGGCGGCCAGATCAAGGGCTTTGCCGACCTGCTCCGCTGGGTTCTGGTCGAACGACTCCGGAATCCGCCGCCACCCGATCCCGATCCTGCGTCGCTGCCGCGCACCAGGCCGAACTTGGGGAAGGCTCAGGGAGACGGACAACTCGCCGCCACCTGGCTCGGCCATTCGACGGTGCTGCTCGAGATCGCAGGAAAAACCATCCTGACCGATCCGGTCTGGAGCGATCGGGCGTCGCCGTTCACGTCGCTGGGGCCGAAGCGCTGGGTGCCGCCGCAGTTGCCGCTCGCGTCGCTGCCGAAGCTCGACCTGATCCTGCTGTCCCACAATCACTACGATCACTGTGACCGGCCCACCATCGAATGGCTGGCGGCGCATCAGCCGGAGGCGCCGTGGGTCTGCCCGCTCAAGCTGAGTCCGCTGCTGAAGCAGTTCGGGGTCCGGCAGGTGCAGGAACTCGACTGGTGGGATGAGGCCACCGTCGGCGGCATCAAGGTGACCGCTACGCCGGCCCAGCACTTCTCGTCGCGCAATTTCTGGGACCGCACCAAGACCCTCTGGTGCGGTTACACCATCGAATTCGGCAATCGGCGGACCTATTTCGCGGGCGACACCGCCTACCATCCCGAGTTCGGCCTCCTCGGTGAACGACTTGGCCCCTTCGATCTGATCCTGATGCCGATTGGTGCCTACGAGCCGCGCTGGTTCATGATGGCGGTGCATTGCAATCCCGAGGACGCGCTCGCCGCGGTGAAGGATGTCACTGCCTCTCACCCGGGCCTTCCGATGCCTGGCGTGGTCCCGATTCACTGGGGCACCTACAAGCTGACCGACGAGCCGATGGACGAGCCGCCAAGGCGGTTCACTGAGCTATGGCGGAAGGCGGGCTTTGCGCCGGACCGCTTGTGGCTGCTGGCCCAGGGGGAGAGCCGATTGATGGGGGGAAGTGGGGAAGGGGGGACTTGATCGGGATACAGCGATCCATCGTGTCCCTCGCTGCGCCCGGTGTCACCCTTTCCGCAATCCTTTTCCGCGCCGCTTCAATTCCAGCTTGAGAATGCCGAGGGCCTTGGGCCCCATCCCGTGCAACTGGGCGAGCTGCGCTTCGGAATACTTCGCCGCATCGGCCACCCGCGTGATTCCGACCGACGCCAGCGCTCGACGTGCCGGCGCCGCCACACCGGGCGGAAAATCATGGCTTGGGTCGGTTTTGGCGGGCACAGGAGCTCCGTCGAACGCGGGATCACCCCCCTCTTCCCGTAGGGGAGAGGGGCCGGGGGTGAGGGGTAGGCGGACCGGCGCGGCGGCCTATCCTACCGGCATCCGGTCCGCGGCCGGGACGGCCGCGCCACCGGATCTGTTTTGGCCCTCGACCCTCGACTCTCGTCTCTCGTCTCTCGTCTCTCGTCTACTTCTCCCTCCCAATCGTCAACTTGAACCCATCCGGATCGGTCACCGAGAAATCGCGGCTGCCCCAGGGCTGATCCGCCGGCTGGCTGTCGAGGGTCCCGCCCCGGGCTTCGATGCCGGCGGCGAGCTGATCGACATTCTGGGTCGTGGTGCAGTAGAGCCGGAAGCCGATGCCCTTCTGACGATCCCGCCCCTTGGCGAAATCATCCTGGCCGATCATGAACTCCGCCTTGCCCGCCTTGAGGGACACGCCCATCAGGACGTCGCCCTGCTTCCATTCATCCGCTACCACCAGGCCGAGGACATCTCTATAGAAGGCCAGGCTGAGTTGCAGGTTACTGACGGTGAAGGAGGGCATCGACGCCCCGATCCGGATGGTCTCGGGCTTCTTGCGATTGTCCTTCGGCCGGGCCGCCGCCTTGGCGCGGGGCACGGCACGCTTGGCGGCCTTCTTCACCACCTTCCTGGCGGACTTGGCCGGCTTGCGGGCGGTTTTCTTCGGGGCGGCCTTCTTGGCTGATTTCTTCTTGGTAGCCATGGGAATGTTCTCCAGAGGGATGCAGTGTTGGGCCTGCAATCTGTGCTGGGCCTCATCGGAACCGCAACCGCGTGAGCGGTGACCGGTGAGAGGTAAGGAGTGACAGATAAGAAGTGGCGTGCGAGACGTGAGAGGATACGGTGCCAGAAGGGCGGGCACTCTCACCTCTCACCTGACACCTGTCACCCAAAGTTCACTTCTTGACTTTATCTACTACACGCGTAATATTACGCCTGTAGATCAACCGCCAGCCGACGAGTCGAGGCCAATATGCCCGAAGCCCATCAACTGACCGACCTCCAGATCGCCATCATGCGGGTGCTTTGGAGCAAAGGGGAAGCAACCGCCGTACAGATCTGGGAAGCCCTCAGGCCTGAACGGGGGCTGGCCCAGACCACCATTGCCACCATGCTCTCGCGTCTCGAAAAGCGCGGGGTCATTCAGCACCATGCCCGGTCCAGGCAGTTCGTCTACTACCCGACGGTCACCGAGCCCGAAGTTCGCCGCTCGATGGTCAGCGAACTGACCGAGCGGCTGTTCGATGGCAATGTGGCCGAGCTGATGGCGCACCTGCTGTCGGCCAGGGAAATGAGCCAGGGAGACCTGGCCCGGGTTCGCGAGTTGATCGCCACGCACGAGACCACGCCGGAGAAGACCGATGACCAGCGCTGACCTGCTGAGCTGGCTGCTGACCTACGCGGCCCACAGCACCCTTCTCCTCGGCCTGGCCTGGCTGGTCAATCGCCAGGTCCAGTCGCACGCCATCAAGGACCTGCTCTGGAAGACGGCCCTGATCGGCGGTCTGGCCACCGCGTCACTCCAGCGCTCCAACCTCTCGGCCCTCAACGGACTCGGGGTCCGCGTCGCGATGCCTGAGGCCGTTGCTGCAGCTTCACCACAGGCGGATTCGCCGGTGTCATCCAACCGGCTCAAGCCGACCACCCACCTGCCGAGGGCAACACAGTCAGCTGGTGATCAGCCTGGCGCAGTGGGTGTCTCCGCTGTTGACCCTGTCACTCTGGTGACCCCAACTCCCAACTCCAAACTCCCAACTCCAGTCGTCGTCCTCGGACTCTGGTCCACCATCGCACTCCTGCTGGTCGTCCGTTTCATCGCCTCGCGCTGGCGGATGGCCCGGGATTTCGGTCGGCGCCAGCCAGTCGCCGAAGGCGAATTGACCATGACGCTGGCCCAGCTCCGGGTCGCTGCCCAGATCCGCCGCCGCATCCGCCTGACTCAGGCCGCCGGCCTGTCGAGCCCGCTGGCACTCGGCGTGAGTGAAATCTGCCTGCCCGAGGCGGTGCTCACCGAGCTCGAGCCGGAACAGCAGCACTCGGTGCTGGCCCACGAGCTGGCCCACCTGGCCCGGTTCGATCCGCTGTGGCTCGATGTGGCCGGCGTGCTCGAGCGGGTCTTCTTCTTCCAGCCGCTCAACCGGCTGGCCCGGAAGCGGATCCAGGATGGGGCCGAGTATCTCTGCGATGACTGGGCGGTTCGCCGCACCGGGTCGGGCATCACGCTGGCCAAGTGCCTTGTGAAAGTGGCCGAATGGATGGAAGGCACTCCGCGCGCCGTGCCGGTCTCGGGTATGGCGGAGCATCGTTCTCAGCTGGTCTCTCGTATTCACCGTCTGATCGGGAATCACGCCATGCGTACTGGACCTCGCCCCCGCTGGATGCTGCCGGCATCTGCCGTGCTGCTGGTTGCCACCGCCGCCTTTGCGCCGGGCTTTACCTCGCAGAACCGTACCAGCTACTCGCCGGTGACGGCCGACGCGATGACGCCGGTCATCCAGGTGTCTGATACCGATTCGACCGTCGCCACGCCGGCGCACCGGGAGCGGGCGCTGACCGAGCTCAGGCTGGCTGCCGATCGCGATGCCATCCGCGCCAACCGGTTCATGACCTCGGGTCAGTTGGCCCCGCTCAGGGCTGAACTGGTCGCCAAGAGCCGGGCGATGGCCGCCATGCGCGTCGATATGCGACCGGCTCTGGCCTCGGCGCGAAGCGGCAGGCTGTTCGCCCAGTTAGATGCCGAGCGCGGCCGTCAACGTGGTGACACCAATAGCGCCGCGGTTCCTGCCCTGCTCGAGGCGCTCAAGGATCCCGAAGTCATGGTCCGTCGGGCCGCGGCCCAGTCGCTGACCAACCTCGACGACATCCGCACCGTGCCCGGCCTGATCGAGGCGCTGCGTGACAGCGACAAGGAAGTCCGCACCTCGGCGGCCCAGGGGCTGGGCAACCTGCACGACGAGCGGGCCATCGATGGGCTGATCGGTCTGCTCAAGGATCCCGATCCGGAAGTCCGGGCGGCGGCGGTGGAGGCGCTCGGTGAGCTCCACAGCCAGAAGGCGATTCCCGGACTCAGCGCCGCCATGCGGGACGACAACAAGGATGTCCGTCGTGCGGCCATCGAGGCGCTCAACAATATGGAAGCGCCGGTGCCGGTGGCCGCGCTGATTGCCGCGCTCAAGGATTCCGATGCCGAAGTCCGCCAGGCCGCGGCCAATGGGCTGGGCCGGGCCGAGGACAAGAGTGCGGTCCGTCCGCTGATGGCAGTGCTGAGTGACCAGGTGGCCGATGTGCGCCAGGCCGCTGCCGATGCGCTGGGCAGCCTGCAGGACCCACAGGCCGCCGATGCCCTTGCTGCCCTGTTGCGGGACAGCAATGCCGATGTCCGTGAGGCCGCTGCCGGCTCGCTGGGCAACCTGGAGCTCAAGGTGGCACCGGCTGCACTGCTCGATGCAATGAAGGATGCCAACCACGATGTCCGCCAGCGCGCGGCCAGCACGGCCGGCAACATCCAGGACCCCAAGGCCGTGCCGATGCTCAAGGCGCTGCTCGATGACACCGACGCCGACGTGCGTGAGGCCAGCATCGAGGCGCTGAGCGAGATCAAGGACCGAACCGCGCTCGACGCCCTGATCGGTGCGCTCAAGAGCAAGGACGCCAACGTCCGCAAGCAGGCGGCGGAAGCGCTGGGGCATCGGGAGGAGTAGGCCATCGCCGGATTGACGATTGCGTGATTGAGGGGCTCGTCTGAGCCTGGATGCAGGGGCGCACCCCCCAATCATCAATCCTTCGATCCGACAATCTCAGCACCGTCTGTTCGCCTCCAGCCGAGGGCCATAGCGCCCGCGAGGTTTGATATGCGCACCGTCCTCACGTCCGCCGCCGCCCTCGCCATCGCCGGCGCCGGCTACGCCGGTGGTTCGATGAATCATCCCCACTCCTCTCGCGGTGGCGGCCCCGACTCGGTCCAGGTGGCCCGTTTTGTCACCGGACTCGGTGCGAGCGATCCGGCGGTATGTGAAATGGCTGTCGACATGCTGGGCAATCATTGGGGCTGGAGCGGCCGGCGCTGGTCGGTCGGGGTGCTGCATGACCGGGTGGTGAGCGAAGGATCCAAGGATACGATCTCCAATCCCGTGGATGATCCGCGGGCCGTGCCGCTGCTTGTGGCTCGCCTGTCCGAGGCCAATCCCTGTGTCCGGCGCGCCGCGGCCCAGATGCTGGCCGAGAGTTCGCGGGGCGAGGCGGTGACCAGCCTGCGGACCGCCTTCAAGTCAGGCAAGGCCACGGTGCGGGAAGCGGCCGCCTTTGGACTCGGGCTCAACGAAGATGCATCGTCCCGCGGCGAACTCGAGCGGGGTCTCAAGGATGCGGATGTGACCGTGGCTCGGATGTCTGCCTGGGCCCTCGGCTCAATCGAAGACCACGGGTCGGTGCCGGCACTGATCGGTGCGGTCGATGCTCCCGATGCCGGCCTGCGTCGTGCCGCCATCTGGGCCCTCGGCGCCATCGAGGATCCACGGGCGGTGCAGCCGCTCACCGCCAAGCTGAAGGACCGGGATGTTGGTGTGCGCGCTATCAGCGCCGAGGCGCTGGGAAGCATCGAGGACAAGGCGGCGGCGCCGGCACTGATCGTGGCGCTGGGAGACGCTGACCTGGGCGTGCGGCGAGCGGCGGTGGGAGCGCTGGGTAGCCTGGAAGATCCTCGCGCGGTCGAGCCGCTGGCCGCGTTGTTCAGCGACAACGATCCTGAACTGCGGGTCGGTGTCGCCGATGCATTGGGCTCGATTCAGGATCACAAGGCGGTGCCCGCCCTGATTCGTGCCCTCAAGGACAAGGATGGCGAGGTCCGGGCGGCATCGGCCCGGGCGCTCGGCTCGATTTCGGATCCCAAATCGGCCGATGCACTGGGCTCGGCCATCAGCGATCCCGACCCTGACGTCAAGCATGCCGCCATCGACGCCATCGGCAGTCTCGACGACCTGCACCAGATTCCCGCCGGGCTGGTCTCCGCGCTGAAGGATTCCGACAAGGAGGTCCGTCAGTCGGCGGCCCGCGCCCTGGGACGGATCAGCGATCCGAGTACGGTCGGCGCTCTGGCCGCAGCGATGAGCGATCCCGACAAGGAGGTCCGCCAGGCCGCGGTCGAGGCGATCAGCGATATGGATGGATTGAAGAAGGCGCCGCCGGCGTTGGTGTCGGCGCTCAAGGATTCGGACAAGGAAGTGCGCCGGGCCGCGGCGCATGCGCTGGGCAGGATCGGAGACACCGGTACGCTCGGCGCGCTGTCGGCTGCCATCAGCGATCCGGATCATGAGGTGCGTCAGTCCGCCATCGAGGCCATCGGCAACTTCGACGACCTGCACCAGGCGCCGGCCGGTGTCGTTGCCGCGCTCAAGGATCAGGACAAGGAGGTCCGCCAGGCGGCGGCGCAGGCCCTCGGCAGCATCGACGATCCAGCGGCCGCCTCCGCACTCGGTGCCGCGATCAAGGATGAGAACGCCGAGGTGCGGCGGGCCGTCGTGGAGGCGCTGAGCCGGCTCGACCATGGCGATGTGACGCAGTACCTCGTCGCCGCGATGAAGGATTCCGATGCCGAGGTGCGGCGGGCGGCGGCGGAAGCGCTGGGGAATCGGAAGGACAAGGACTGACTGGCCGTCAGCCCTAAGCCGTAAGCCTTAAGCTGTGAGCTGTGGCCGTTAGCCATTGGCGAGCATGACTCATCCTGGGTGAGCGAAGGATCCCGAGCTGGCGTCGGGACTCTTCGCTCGGCACAGGGGGACAGCTTTTCCGCTCTCCGCTCTCCGCTCTCCCGTCTCCCGTCTGCTGTCTTCTGACTATTGACGTCCGGCGTCCCGCGCCCCATCTTCCCCTGAACACTTTAGGGGAAGCAGATGCCAGCGGCTGATCTCGAACTCCTGCAGGGCACCCTCGACGTCCTGGTTCTCAAGGCCCTCCTGTTCGGCCCTAGGCATGGTTACGCCGTGGCCCGCTGGATCCGTGATACCACCGACGATTCGCTGCAGATCGAGGAGGGGGCGCTGTATACCTCGCTGCACCGGATGGAAAAGCGGGGCTGGGTCGAGTCCACCTGGGGCGCCTCCGAAAACAATCGCAAGGCCAAGTTCTATCAGCTCACCGGGGCAGGGCGGCGCCAGCTGACTTCCCGGACCAAGCTGTGGGCGCAGTATGCGTTGGCGGTGTCCAAGGTGCTGGAGGCGACGGGGGAGGTGTGAGAGTGAAGGGGGGGCAGGGGGGCAGTGCCACCTCATCCCGAGCGCAGCGAGGGATCGCTTGAGGATTGGGGTGTGTCACGCCTCGCGAAGCGCCAGCCACCTCATCCCGAGTAAGCGAAGCGAGCGAGGGATCTTCTGGAGACTGGCGTGTAGCTGAATTGAGGAATTGATGGATTTGGGGGTGCATCCCGGAGCTCGTCGCGAGCCCCCAAATCGTTCAATCCATCAATCCGACAATCAGGAGATCCATGCCGCATTTCCACGGAGTGAAACGCATTCTCCACCTCGCCTTCGGCCGCCGCGGGCTGGAGCGTGAAATCGACGAGGAGATTGCGTTCCACGTCGAGCGAACGGTCACCGAGCTCGAGAATCGCGGCATGACACCGGCGGCGGCACGGTTGGAGGCGGCGCGGCGGTTCGGGGACATGGCAGGCTATCGCAAGGCGCTGACGGCGCTCGGTTCCGAGCGGCGGGCCAAGCTGGAAAGGACGGAGCGGATGGAGGTCCTCAAGCAGAACCTGGCGTATGCCTGGCGCGGTGCGGTCCGGAGTCCCGGCTTTACCCTGATGGTAGCACTCACCCTCGGGCTCGGCGTCGGCGCCAACGCGGCGATGTTCGGGATCATCGACCGGCTGCTGCTCCGGGCGCCGGATCATATCGCCAACAGCGATGCGGTCCGCCGGCTCTTCGTCACCCGCAGCTTCCTGGGGCGGATGAGCGCTGAGCAGGAAATGACGTGGCTCGATACCCGGGATTTAGCGGCCGCCAGGAGCTTCGACGCGGTCGCCGTCTACTCGCCATCCAGCCTGACATTCGGAGAGGGCGAACGGGCCCGCAAGCTTCCCGCGGTCGTCGCCACGCCCGACTTCTTTCCGCTGCTCGGTGTGACCCCCGCCGTCGGCCGGTTCTTCACCCCGGCAGAGGATTCGATGGCCGCGGGCAGTAGCGTCGTGGTATTGGGGTATCGATTCTGGCAGCGTGAGTTCGGCGGCGACCGGTCGGTGATCGGCCGGAGCCTGGCCATCGGGAAGGGGCACTACCAGGTCGTCGGTGTCGCGCCGGACGGATTCACCGGAGTCGATCTCGAAGGCGTCGACCTCTGGCTGCCACTGCATCCCGCCGCGAGCGAGATCATCTCGGGTTCGTGGGAGACCAGCCGGGGATTCTACTGGCTCAATGCGGTGGCGCGGCTGCGGCCGGGTGTGAGCGATGCCGCCGCCAACGCCGAGGCGACCGCGCTGCACCGGCAGGGGCGGATCAATGACCGGCACTACGATCCCAAGGCGACCATCATGCTGGGTTCGCTGATTGCGGCCCGGGGGCCGAATGCCTCGTCGGAAGGGCGGATCTCCATCTGGCTCGCCGGAGTCGCGCTGGTCGTGCTGCTGATTGCCTGCGCCAATGTGGCCAACCTGCTGCTGGTCCGGGCCATTCGGCGGCGACGGGAAATCGCCGTCCGCCTGGCGCTCGGCGTCAGTCGGGGCCGGCTGGTCGGTCACCTGCTGACAGAGAGTCTGCTGCTGGCCACGCTCGGTGGCGCTGGCGCACTGGTATTGGCGGGGTGGGGCGGGCAGTTGCTCAGGAAGTTTCTGTTGCCGCAGGTGGCCTGGGGCGGCTCGGTCGTGACTGGCCGGATTGCGCTGTTCACGATGGCCGCGGCGCTGTTGGCAGGAGTGCTGGCTGGGCTCATTCCGGCAGTACTCGAGAGCCGGCCCGACCTGATCCGCTCGCTCAGGGCGGCGGGTGGCGGAGGGAGCCGGCGCTCGAGGCTCCAGACCGGGCTGATGATCTTCCAGGCGACGCTGTCCGTCGTCCTGCTTGTCGGCGCTGGCCTATTCGTGCGCAGTCTCGACCAGGTCAAGTCGCTCGACCTCGGCATGCAGCCGGACAAGGTGCTGCTGCTGCAGCCGGAATTCTCGTCCGACCTGAGCGACCAGAATGCCATGGCCGTATTCGAACGAGCCAGAGGGCGGATTGCCTCGCTGCCCAGCGTCGAGCAGGCTTCGATCTCGACCACTGTGCCGTTTCTCTGGAGCTGGGCGGTCACCCTCAAGGTGCCGGGCCTCGACAGCCTGCCTCGGAGCAGCACCGGCGGGCCGTACCTCAACGCCATCGACGCCGGCTACTTCGCTGCGCTCGGCACCCGGCTGATCAGCGGGCGGGCATTCACGCCTGAGGACCGGAAGGGTTCGGCGCCGGTGACGATTGTTGGCGCCGCCATGGCCAGGAAGTTCTGGCCTGGCCAGTCCGCCATCGGCAAGTGCATGAAGATCGGTGGCGACACCATGCCCTGCAGTGAGATCGTCGGCGTGGTGGAGGATGCCCGCCGACAGGATGTACTGGGCGAGGAGACGCTGCAGTACTACGTCCCGATCGAGCAGGCCGTCGACCGGACCGCGCCCGCCGCCATTCTGGTCCGGCCGCGCGGTCCGCTCACCGCAGCGATTCCGGAAATGCGCCGGATGATGGCCGAGGTGGCCCCCGAACTCCGGTACCTCAACATCCAGCCGCTGCAGGATCTCGTCGATCCACAGCTTTCCTCGTGGCGGCTTGGCGCGGTGATGTTCACCTTGTTTGGCGGACTGGCACTGCTGGTCGCGGCCGTCGGGCTGTACAGCCTCATGGCCTGTCATGTGGCCCAGCGGACCCAGGAAATCGGGGTCCGCAGTGCCCTCGGAGCGTCGATGCGGCATATCGTGACCCTGGTCGTGCGGGACGGGGTTGTGCTGATCCTGGTCGGAATGGGCCTTGGTGCCGTGGTGGCGCTGCTTACAGCGCCGGCAGTCGAACCATTCCTGTTCGGGGTGACGCCGCGTGATCCATTGGTCTTTGGATTGGTGCTGGCGACGCTATTCGTCGTGGCGCTGCTGGCCAGTGCCATTCCAGCCTGGCGGGCCAGTCGGGTGAATCCGCTGGTGGCGCTGAAAGCGGACTGAAGGGGGGCAGGGGGGCCGGGGGGCAGTGACACCTCATCCCGAGTGATTCCCGGCGCCGACGAGAAGGAGCGAGGGATCTACTTGAATGTGCTTTGACTTCGAGTTGTAGAATTGACGGATTGCAGGATTGATGGATTTGGGGGCATCTGGCACTCTCCGGCTTGAACCCCCAAATCTTTCAATCCATCAATCCAGTCCGCAAATTGATCGCTCGACAGTGAATTGAATGATTGCAGGATTTACGGATTTGGGGCCATTCCGCGGTCTCCGGCTTGAACCCCCAAATCTTTCAACCCACCAATCCAACAATCAGGAGCAACGACTTCTGCTCATGAGCAGGTTTCCCGGCGTCAAACGCATCCTCCACTTCGCCTTCGGGCGTCGGGGGCTGGCGCGCGAGATCGACGAGGAGATGGCTTTTCACCTCGAGAGCACCATTGCCGAGCTGGAGGCAGGCGGCATGTCTGCCACTGAAGCGCGGGCCGAGGCCGAACGGCGGTTCGGGAACCTGCCGGAGTACCGCACTGCACTGACAGCCCTCGGCCAGTCCCGCCGCAACGACGAGCAGCGCCGGGAGTATCTCGACATCCTCCGACAACATCTGACATACGCGTGGCGCGGGATCGTGAAGCGGCCAGGGTTTGCGCTCACGATTGCCTTGACGCTGGCGCTCGGCATCGGGGCCAACGCGGTGATGTTCGGGGTGATTGATCGATTGTTGTTCAGGGCGCCGGAGCAGATCGTGGACCCGGGCGGCATACGGCGGGTGTTCATCGAGCGTGCGCAGGAACAGGGCAAATGGTCCTACCCCTACATGTCCTATCCGGATGCCGTCGACCTCGAGCATGCCACGACAATCGCCAATGTGGCCTCGTATGAATCCTATAAAATGGAGTTCGGTACCGACAGGAATCCCGACAGACTTCCGGCAACTCTCGTCTCCCCCGGCTTCTTCCGCCTGCTGGGTACCCGACCGGCCCTTGGCCGATTATTCGAACCTGGCGATGACTCCGCGTCAGCTGACAATGCGGTGGTCGTACTGGGATACAACTTGTGGCGGAGGCAGTTCAATCGTGATCGGAACGTCCTGGGGCGCTCCCTGAGGATTGATGGACACTTGTACAGTGTCGTCGGGGTAACTCCGCAGGGATTTACTGGCGCTGAACTGGAGCCAGTTGATCTCTGGTTGCCTTTGGGCCCGGCGAGTGATGCGGGCAAGCGCACCACGCGCTGGCGGACGGAACGCGGTTGGGCGGAGCTTTCCGTAATCATCCGTCCTGTCGCAGGTGCTTCGGATCAGGCACTCTCGACGGAAATGCTGGCGCTGCAGCGACCCTATGCGAGCGAAAAGGACCCTGGTGAGCGCTGGCAGCGGATTCGCCTCGCCTCGCTTGTCGCCGCGGACAGCCCGAACCGCCCATCTGAAATCCCGGTGGCCATTTGGCTGGCCTGTACCAGCCTGGCACTACTTATCATCGCCACCGCGAACGTGGCCACGCTTCTCTTGAGTCGCGCGGTGCAGCGGCGCCGAGAGCTGGCCGTTCGGCTGGCGCTCGGTGTGTCGCGTGGCCGGCTGGTCGGGCAGCTCATGGTAGAAAGTCTGGTGACAGCCGCGGTCGGCGGTGCCGGCGCTCTCGCCACTACCGCATTCGGATCGAGTCTTCTCTGGGCATTGCTACTGCCAGAAATAGCTCGGCCGGCATCGGTGCTCGATATCCGGGTTATCCTGTTCGTTGTCGTGGTGACCCTGGTGACGGGCTCACTTGCGAGCATCATTCCTGCCTGGCTGGAGAGCCGGCCGGATCTGTTGAGTGCGCTCAAGGCGGGAACCCCAGGTGGTGGTGTCCGACGGTCACGTGCGCAGGGTTTTCTGGTCCTGGCCCAATCGGCCATGTCGGTGGGACTGCTGGTCGGCGCTGGATTGTTTGTGCTCAGCCTGGCCAGGGTGCGGTCGATCGACATCGGCATGGACAGCAACGCAATCCTGACGGCAATTCCAGTCTTCCCTGACAATCTCGATCACGCGAGCCGCGCGCTTGCCACTCGTGCGGGTCTGGAAGCCATCCAGCGTTTGCCGATGATGGAGCACGCAGCGCTGTCGATTGCCAAGCCGTTTGCCGCTAACTGGACGGCTCGGGTACGGGCCCAGGGGAGCCCGGATAAAATGCCGACTGCCGACCTGAATGGCGCCTATTTCAACATGGTGAGCCCCGAATACTTCGCCGCGATGGGAACACGACTGTTGCGGGGCAGGCTCTTTTCCGGCGCCGATGCGGCCGGTGGACCACCAGTTGGAATTGTCAGCCAGAGGCTTGGAGACATCCTGTGGCCCAATCGGGATCCCCTGGGGCAATGTTTTCGCGAATCACGCCATTCCGCCGATAGCTTGCCGTGCACCACGGTGATCGGAGTTGTTGCCGATGCCAAATGGTCCGACATCCTGGCACCGGACACCTACTCGTTCTATTACCCGATCGCTCAGATGAAAGACCCTATCGATCCGATCCTCGTCATGCGGCCGCGCGCGGCGCCCCGAGATTTTGTCCAGCCGCTGCGGAGCAGCTTGCAGTCGGCGATGCCGACGGCGCGCTACGTCAATGTGGAACTCTTACAGGACAGCATTGATCCTCAGACTCGCTCCTGGCGCCTCGGCGCCACGCTGTTTCTCGTTTTCGGTGCGCTGGCACTCGTCGTTGCCGCGATCGGCCTTTACAGCGTCATGGCCTGCCGAGTGGCCCAGCGAAAGCACGAGCTCGGCGTGCGGACCGCGCTGGGTGCGTCCTGGCGGGATCTGATCCAGATGGTAGTGCGTGAGGGAGTTGGGTTGGTCAGTGGCGGGATCGTCATCGGCCTGCTGATCGCTCTGGCCGCCGCACCGGCGGTGGCGCCTTTGCTCTACCACACCTCGCCACGAGATCCTGAGGTCATGCTGGTCGTGACCGGAGTGCTGCTACTCTCCGCAGCTATTGCCTGCGCCATTCCCGCCTGGCGGGCCAGCCGAGTGGATCCGCTGGAGGCGCTGAAAGCGGAGTGATGGGGGGATGTTGGGATGGGGGGAATGCTCCGACATGCCAGGCAAGCACCTCATGCCGAGTGCAGCGAGGGATCTACTTGAATGTGCTTTGACTTCGAGTTGTAGAATTGACGGATTGCAGGATTGATGGATTTGGGGGCCATTCCGCAGTCTCCGGCTTGAACCCCCAAATCTTTCAATCCGTCAATCCAATCCTCAAACTGATAGCTCGACGGTGAATTGAGGGATTGCAGGATGTATGGATTTGGGGCCATCCCGCGGTCTCCGGCTTGAACCCCAAAATCGTTCAACCCACCAATCCAACAATCAGGAGCAACGACTTCCGCTCATGAGCAGGTTTCCCGGCGTCAAACGCATCCTTCACTTCGCCCTCGGGCGTCGGGGGCTGGAGCGCGAGATCGACGAGGAGATCGCTTTTCATCTCGAGAGCACCATTGCCGAGCTGGAGGCAGGCGGCATGTCTGCCACTGAGGCGCGGGCCGAGGCCGAACGGCGGTTCGGGAACCTGCCGGAATACCGCACTGCGCTGACTCGACTGGGCGAGCAGCGCCGAGATGGCGAGCAGCGGCGGGAGTACCTCGACATACTCCAACAACACCTGACCTACGCGTGGCGCGGGATCGTAAAGCGGCCCGGCTTCGCGCTCACGATTGCTCTGACGCTGGCGCTCGGCATCGGGGCCAACGCGGTGATGTTCGGGGTGATTGACCGGCTGCTGTTCCGGGCGCCGGAGCAAATTACCGAACCCGATCGAGTACGTCGGCTATTCGTCGAGCGCAATCGACCAGGCCAGCCTGCCGCTGACCCGTCGATTTCCTATCTCGATGGAATCGATCTGCTTCGTGCGCATGGCACCGAGGGTGTGGCAATGTATACGCGCCATCGCCTCACCTATGGCGAGGGCGTCAGCGCCAGGACAATTCCTATCGGGTTGGTCTCTCCGGAGTTTTTCCCGCTGCTCGGTACTATCCCGGCGTTGGGTCGGTTCTTCGACCCGGCGGATGATTCCACCGCCATCGATAACATTCCGGTCGTGCTCGGCCAGGCATTCTGGCGTCGTGAGTTCAATCGAGACCCTGGTGTGATCGGCCGGATCGTTCGCCTGGAAAATCATCGCTTCGTGGTCATCGGGGTCGCGCCGGAAGGGTTTACCGGTCCGGAACTGGAAGCGGCTGATCTCTGGTTCCCGCTTCGACCGCTCGCTGACTTCATCCACGCCGGGGATTTCTGGCGCACGGTACGGACTTATGCCTGGGTACACCTGGTTGTTCGTCTTGCCCCAGGCGCGACCGCGACTGCAATCGAGGCAGAGTTGCTTGCGCTGCACCAGGCTGAGCCAACCAATCAGGCGGGCGACAATCAGTGGCGCGGGGCCATCCTCGGATCGCTGATCGCCGCGCGCAGCCCCGATCGGGGTTCCGAGGTGCCGGTGTCGTTCTGGCTGGCGGCTACTTCCATCTTCCTCCTGCTCATCGCTTGCGCCAATGTCGCGACGCTCCAACTGGCTCGAGCCGTTCAGCGGCGGCGAGAGTTCGCGGTCCGGCTCGCGCTGGGCGTGAATCGGGCCCGGCTGATCGCTCAATTGCTGACCGAGAGTCTCGTGCTGGCCGTCTTCGGCGGCACCGCCGCGATCGCACTCACCTGGTGGGGCACCCTCGCAATACGGGGCTTTTTTCTGCCTCAACTGTCGTGGCCCGCCTCAGCGCTCGATGCCCGCACGATCGTATTCATCATCGGTGTGACTCTGATCACCGGCATCCTTGCCGGATTGATTCCTGCCTGGCTCGAGAGTCGGCCCGACCTGCTTCAATCGCTCAAGAGCGGTGGGGCGGGCGGTGGGTCACGGCGCTCGCGGATCCAGTCCTCGCTGGTGCTCGCCCAAGCGGCGATGTCCGTGAGCCTCCTTATCGGCGCCGGTCTGTTCGTTCGCAGCCTGACTCAACTGCGGGCCCTCGATCTGGGCCTCGATGTGAACCACGTCCTGCTGGCGTTTCCTGACTTTCCGAGGGGCACATCCACCACCCGTGCCATGGAACTGACCGAGATGGGGCTGAGTCGGATCTCGAAGCTGCCAGTGGTGGAGCAGGGAGCACTCTCCACCGGCATTCCGACCGCGGTGCTTGCGACGTCCCGGGTGTACCTGCCGTCCGGTGACACGGTGTCCTTTCCGGCAGGTTCTGGCCCGTATCAGAATGATGTGTCTCCTCAATACTTCGCGACGATGGGCACCTATCTCGTCCGAGGCCGGCTGTTCGTCACGACGGACGATCGCCAGTCCGCCCCGGTGACGGTTGTCAGCCAGGCCTTTGCAAATCTGGTCTGGCCTGGTGCGGATCCCCTGGGGAAGTGCTTTCACCGATGGTCTGATACGACCCCGTGCTTGAGCGTGGTCGGAGTGGTGGCGGATGCGCACTGGACAGGCTTCTTCGAGTCGCCGAGCTATGCGTTCTATACCCCACTCGCCCAGCTCTCGGAGCCGTGGTATCTGGCCCTGTCGATTCGCCCTCGAGGAGATCCACAGGCGGCGATCGCGACCATTCGGGCCGAGCTCATTGCTGCCATGCCTGGAGTGCAGTCGGTGGATGTATCACCGATGCGGGACCGTTTCGACCCCTCCCTCCGCTCCTGGCGCCTTGGTGCAACCCTGTTCCTGGTGTTCGGCGCACTTGCTCTCGTCGTTGCCGCGGTCGGTCTCTACAGCGTCATGGCCTGCCGAGTGGCGCAGCGAAAGCATGAACTCGGCGTGCGGACCGCGCTGGGTGCGACTTGGCAGGATCTCATCCAGATGGTGGTACGTGAGGGAGTCGGTCTGGTCAGTGGCGGAATCCTGATCGGCCTGCTGATCGCGCTGGCCGCGGCGCCGGCCGTGGCGCCTTTGCTCTACCACACCTCGCCACGAGATCCCGAGGTCATGCTGGTCGTGACCGGAGTACTGCTGCTGGCTGCAGCCATTGCCTGCGCCATTCCCGCCTGGCGGGCCAGCCGAGTGGACCCGATGGAGGCGCTGAAAGCGGACTGAAGGGGGGCGGGGGGCAGTGACACCTCGTCCCGAGTGATTCCCGGCGCCGACGAGAAGGAGCGAGGGATCTACCGCAACAGTATCGAAGACGCCGCCGCGTTGTTGCACCCCCCAGCTGACCGAACGAAATGTTACTGAAAGAACGCACGAATGAATTCGTGCCTCGGCTGCGCCCAGCGTGGCTGCGCCACGTCCTCGGCGCCAACATCCCAATCCACGCAACCGGTGTCTCCGTTCCGATCGCTGAGTAAGAAGTTTCCGTGCAGCGGCCTCGATCAACGCTTCGCAGCGCCATCCTCAAGCAAGCGGTCGTCGCGAAGCGACGCCGGGCGGAGCCGAGGCGCGAATTCATTCGCGTCGATCGAGGACCGGCCTCAGCCGAGGATCGGAGCGGACCGGCACGAACGCCGTTCCTCGCGGAGAGATGGAGTGATGTGGGGAAGGGGGGAATGCATCCGAACCCGGCCGCAGCTGGCGGAGCCGTTTCATCATTCCAATTCGAAACCAGGGCGCTTTAGCTCCCAGTGCCGAGCCTCGGCTTCAGCCGAGGACTAGCGCGGACTCGCCCGACGAGCGGCCGCGACTCGGGCTGAGGTGCCAGAAATTCGAGCGGTGAACCGTGAACCGTGCACCGTGCACCGTGCACCGTGCACCGTGAACCGTGTACCCGGAACTCGGAACCCGGACCCCGGAACCCCCAACCGGTCTTGACGGTTCACCGATCAGCCCGTATCCTCATCGAAACTCTACATAGGTAGCCATCGTCGTGCCCCACCAGCCATGACCCCCTCCCCTCGCCTCACCCAGCCGACTGCCCTGGTCCTCTACGCGGTGTTCCGCGGCGTCCGCCACGGCTTCGACATCATCGACGCCACCGGACTGCCCAGCGGCACGGTCTACCCGATCCTCCGGCGACTTGAGGATGCCGGGCTGCTGCGCTCGAGCTGGGAATCGGTCCACCTGGCCCGCAACGAGTCCCGCCCCCCAAGGCGGAATTACCAGGTCACCGGGCCGGGCACCGCCACAGTCCGGGAAGCCCTCGAAAAATACCCGACGGTCGCCAGGCAGTTTGCCGGCAGCGGGGCGCTGCGCCCGGGGCGGGCATGAGTCGAATCGCCGGCAGTCGGATCATCGATGCCATCGCGCCGCTGGTGCCGGCCGATTGTCGCGAGGAGTGGCGCGCCGAGTGGCAGGGGGAAGTGGCGGCGGCCGCCCAAGATCCGGATGGGGTCGGGCCGTTCCGGATCAGGCTCCGCTGCCTCGGCGCCATCTCCGACGCCCTGTGGCACCGCCGCCGTTACCGGGAGCCGTTGGCCATGAGCCAGAATCTCAAGTACGCGCTGCGGTTAATGGGGCGCCGTCCTGCCTTCAGCGCCATCGTGATCCTCACCCTGGCCCTCGGCATCGGCGGCACCACCGCGATCTACAGCGTGGTCAACGCAGTGCTGCTCCGCAGTCTTCCCTATCCCAAGCCTGAACAGCTCTACGTCTTCTGGGGCATGCCGACCGACGGCGATGTCAGCAAGGTGGGGCGGTGGACCTCGTATCTCGATTACAAGGATTACCAGGCCCAGGACCATTCATTCACCCAAATGGCAGCCTATCGGCAGACCACGGTCACGCTCACGACCGCCGGGGCCGATCCTCGCTTTGTCGAGAATGTCCTCGGCACCGCCAATACCTTCAGCCTGTTGGCGGTCGAGCCGGTGATTGGCCGGCTGTTCAGCCCCGAGGAGGAAGCCGCCGGCTCACCCGACGTGGCGGTGCTGAGCTACTCGTTCTGGCGCGCCAGGTTTGGCGCTGACCCGAAGGTCCTCGGCACCATCGTCCAGCTGGATGGCAGGCCATTCACGATTGTCGGAGTGCTGCCCGAACGATTCCGGATCGGCAGCGCCGATCTCTGGTCTCCGCTGGTGCCGGGTCGGCTCGAAAGCAACCGCGGCAATCATACCCTGCGTGTCATCGGGCGGCTCAGGCCTGGAGTCACGCCGGAATCGGCGGCGCTCGAAGCCAAAGCCGTCGCGGCAGCCCTGGAAAAGCAGTATCCCGACGATAACGCCAAGCGCTCGGTCCGGATCGAGCCGCTCAAGGACGCGACGGTCAGGCAGACTCGGCCCTTCCTGCTGGCGCTGATGGGTGGCGTCACCCTGGTGCTGCTGATCGTCTGCACCAACGTGGCCAACCTCTTCCTGGTCCGCGCCGCCGCCCGCGATCGGGAAATCGCGGTCCGCACGGCACTCGGCGCCGGCCGAGGCACCCTGTTCAACCAGTTCCTGACTGAGAGCCTGCTGCTCACCTTGATTGGCGCGGTGCTTGGCCTTCCGCTGGCGTATCTGGGTGTACGGCTCCTGCTCCAGGGAGCGCCGGAATCCCTCCCTCGTCTCACGGACATCGGGATCGATCCGACCGCACTCGGCTTCATGCTCACGGTGTCGCTGCTGGCCGGCCTGCTGTTCGGCGTCGTGCCGGCAGCCTATTCCTCGCGGCACTCGATCGCGCAGGGCATCCGGGAGCGGGGCACCGGTCCGCGGCACGGCCGGTTGTCGCGCGGCTTCGTGGTGACCGAGATTGCCCTGGCCGGCATCCTGGTCATCGGCGCCGCGCTGCTGGGGAAGAGCCTCTGGCGCTTGAATCAGGTGGATCTGCGTTTCAATCCGGAGAACTTGCTGGTGGCCAAGCTCCAGCTTCCAAGTGCCCGGTATCCCGGACCGGACGATGCGAGGTCATTCTTTGGCACCCTTACCAGCCGGGTGGCCGCCGAGCCGGGCGTCCGCTCGGTGTCGCTGGCGTACCAGCATCCGCTGAGTGATGGCTGGACCTCGAGTTTCATCCTGTCCGAACTGCCGCACCCGAAACTGGGCGAAGAACCGGAGGCCCAGGTGCGGCCGGTCTCACCCGGCTATTTCCACGACATGGGTGTGGCACTGATCAAGGGCCGAGACTTCACGCCCGGCGCGGGGTTCGACCGCCCCGGCGAGGTGATCGTGAACCAGGCGTTCGTCAAGCAGAAGCTCCTGGGCCAGGAGCCACTTGGTAAGCACATCGAGCGCAGTCCCTGGTGGCCAGGGCAGCCTGGTAGCTGGGAAATCATCGGCGTGGTGGCCGACGAACCATTCCGGGGGCTCGGCATTGAGGCGGATCCCGCGACCTACTTCGCCCACGGCCAGTTGCCGATGAACGAGATGTATCTGCTGGTCCGCACTGCCGGAGATCCGGTCCTGCTGCGAGAGGTGGTCCGCCGAGATGTGGCGGCGCTCGATCGGGACCTGCCGCTCGAATCGATCCCGACGATGAATGAGATCCTGTCTGACCTGACGGCCGTGCCGAGGTTCAATGTGCAGCTGATCGGGCTGTTCGCCGTGGTGGCGCTGCTGCTCGCCGCGTTAGGTGTGTACGGTGTGCTGGCCCAGATGGTCACCCAGCGCACGGCGGAAATCGGGATTCGGATGGCACTGGGCGCGGACAAGGGGTCGGTGCTGCGGATGGTGGTGGGGCAGGGAGTCCGGTTGAGCTTGGTGGGAGTATTCGTGGGACTGGTCCTGGCCAGTGGGGCCACCCAGATCCTCGAATCACAGCTCTACGCAGTGACGGCCAGGGATCCTTCCGTGTTCATCGCCGCGGGGCTCGGTCTCATCCTTGTGGCCGGTGTCGCGGCCTATATCCCGGCGCGCCGAGCCAGCCGGGTGAGTCCGATTGAGGCCTTGAAGGCCGAGTGATGGGGGGAAGGGGGGAAGTGGGGAACGCTCCGCGCACTGTCATCACGAGTGAGCGAAGCGAGCGAGGGATCTACTTGAATGCGCTTTGACTTTGAGTTGTAGAATTGACGGATTGCAGGATTTCCGGATTTGGGGGCGTCCAGCGGTCTCCGGCTTGAACCCCCAAATCCTTCAATCCGTCATTCCATCAATCCAATCCGCAAATTGATTGCT
>JBDTTF010000162.1:0-6598 GCA_039930765.1 Gemmatimonadota bacterium
CCCGTGCACCGGATTCCGCCGCCGGCATCCGGGCGGGTCTACGACCCGCCCCTACGGGCGGCCCTCGAATCGAACGGCCGGGTCGATGACCCGGCCTGACTCGAATCCCTGGTCGCTCCGCATCGACGGCCGCGCTTCGGCTGCGGGTCTGCGACGGCACCACCGCATTCCCGTGCACCGGATTCCGCCGCCGGCATCCGGGCGGGTCTACGACCCGCCCCTACGGGCGGCCCTCGAATCGAACGGCCGGGTCGATGACCCGGCCTGACATCAACCCCTGGTCGCTCCGCATCGACGGCCCGGCCTCAGGCGCGGTCAACATGGCGTGCGACCTGACGCTGCTCGATCACGCCGAACGCACTGGTACCACGACCCTACGGCTGTATCGCTGGTCGCCGCACTGCCTCTCGTTGGGGCGGAACGAACCGGCACTCCGCCGCTACGACCGCGCCCGAATCGAGGGCCGTGGGCTCGACACCGTGCGCCGACCGACTGGTGGCCGAGCGGTCTGGCATGGACGGGAGTTGACGTATGCCGTGACCGCGCCGCTCGAACGGTTCGGTGGGCTGGCCGGCGCCTATCGCGAGATTCACGAACTGCTGGCCGATGCCCTCCGGCTGATCGGGGCCGATCCGGTGCTGGCGGCCCCGCCGGGTCGGGTCGCGGGACTGACCGCCGGCGCCTGCTTTGCGACGGCATCGGGTGGCGAGCTGATGGTTGAAGACCAGAAAATCGTCGGCAGCGCCCAGCTCACGCAGGGCAACGCCTTCCTGCAGCACGGCAGCGTCCTGCTCGAGGATGGCCAGTCGCTGATCTCCGAGCTGTCCTCCACCACCAGCAGCCACCGCCCCCCTTCAGCCGAAGTTCACCTCACCGCGCTGATCGGCCGCCCGATCGGCTTCGACGAGCTGTCCACTGCGGTCCGCCAGGCCGCCGGCGGTGCCTGGGGCGAGCCCGAAACCGCTTCGCCCGCCGGCGAACTGGTTCCGGCCAATCAGCACCTCGAGCGGTTCTCCGATCCCGGCTGGACGTGGAGGCGCTGAATCCGATAACTTGGGTTACCCCACTCCGGATCCACATGCCCCGCTCTCTCCTCCCCGCGCTTTTCGCTGGCTTGTCACTCTGCGGCAGCGCGCTTGCCGCCCAGCAGCCCTCCAGAATTCCGGGGACCATCCTCATCGCGACGGGATCGGAAGTCACCACCCCGGTTCCCACCCTCTACAGCAACGACGCCGCCAGCCGCGAGATCGGCGACCAGCTGTTTCTCCGGCTGGCCGAACCCGACCGGACCCTCCGCACCAGCGATGAAACGAGCTTCGAGCCCCGCCTGGCCAGAAGCTGGCACCATACCGATCCGCTGACTCTGGTTTTCGAACTCGATCCCCGGGCTCACTGGCACGACGGGGTCCCGGTCACCGCACATGACGTGGTGTTTACCATCGATCGCGCCCGTCTGCCTGCCACCGGTGAGCAGATCGCCCGCCTGCTCCGCCACATCACCTCGGTCGAGGCCGACGGCGATCACCGGGTCATCTTCCATTTCGACCTGGACTATCCCGAGCAGCTGTATGACGCGACCTATCACCAGCCGCCGCTGCCAGCCCACCTGGTCGAGGCCATTCCCCAGGCTGACCTGGCCAAGTCGGCTTTCGTGGCTCACCCGATCGGCAACGGACCCTATCGCTGGGTCCGGCGCATCCCTGAACAGCGCGCCATCGAGCTGGCCGCCGACCCCACTTTTTTCCTCGGTCGGCCCGGCATCGGGCGGGTGATCTTCCAGGCCAGTCCTGACATCGAGGCCCGGGCCAATCTGCTGCTGGCCGGTGACGTCGACGCAATCGACAACGTCTACCAGCTCGGCAACCCGGCGCAGATGCTGGCGCTCAAGGAGTATCAGAGCGTCCCGTTCGTCTCGCTCAGTGTCGGGTTCATCCTGTTCAACACCCGGGATCCGGCCGATACCTCACGCCCCCATCCGATCCTGCAGGATGTCGAGGTTCGACGGGCGCTGACCGAAGCGCTGGACCGCGATGCCCTGGCCCACACCGGATACGGGCCCAGTTCGGTGGCGCCGCCGGGTCCCATATCACAGGGGCTCTGGGTGTTTGACCGCAAGCTGGCCCGCTTCGGCTACGACACTGCCGCCGCGCGCCGGCGACTGCTGGCGGCCGGCTGGAGCGACCACGATGGCGATGGCATCCTCGACAAGGCCGGCAGGCCACTCCGCCTCTCGATCATCCTGGTCTCCAGCGCCTTGCCTCGGCGGCGGATCGCCGAGCAGGCCCAGGAGATGCTTCGCCGGATCGGGATCGAACTCCAGCTCCTTACCATCGATCGCGGCGAGTATACCACCCGCCAGAAGGCCGGCCGGTACGATCTCGAGTTTCCCTCCAGCAACCAGGATCCGACTCCCTCCGGCGTGACCCAGACCTGGAGCTGTGGCGGCACCAACTCGGCCCGGTTCTGCGATCCGGTGTTCGACTCGTTGACCCAGGCGGCGATCGTGAGCCGGAAATCCGCGGCCGCCTGGCGCAAGGCGCTGGAGCGGATCGATGACGACGCGCCGGCCATCTGGACCTACGCGCCGACCTTCGTGGGACTGGTGCACCGGCGGTTCGAGAATGTGACGTTCCGGACCCAGTCGAGCTGGCTCGACCTCTGGCGCTGGCGTATCAAGCCCGGCGCCGAGCTGCCGCGGGACCGGGGAGATCACTAGCCGGTGCGTCGGCTGCTGACGCGAGTCGGTCAGGCGCTGCTCACCTTTGCCATCGCGGTCACCCTCGCCTTTCTACTGATGCGGCTGACGCCGGGCAGCCCGCTGCCGGCGCTCGACGAACAGAACCGATTCACCCCGGCCCAGGAAGAGCGGCTCCGCAAACTCTACCGGCTCGACCAGCCGATCCAGGTGCAGTACTGGGAATTCCTTCAGGCCGCCTTCGACGGAAACCTCGGCCCCTCGATCCGCTACACCGGCCAGACGGTCACCGGTCTCATCGCGGCGCGGCTTCCGGCTACCCTGCTGCTCGGCTTCACCGTCCTGCTGCTCAACTTCACCTTTGGCACCTGGCTCGGCGTCTGGCAGGCGGTGCGCGAAGGCAGCCGGCTCGATCAGGGATTGTCGCTGCTCTCGATCAGCCTGTACGCCATCCCGTCGTTCTGGCTCGGGCTGACCCTGGCCTGGCTGTTCGGGCTGGAGTGGCGGCTGCTGCCGGTCGGGGGAATCCACGATATAGTGATGTCGCCGAACGCCGACCTGGGCACTCGCACGGTGGACCTGGTGCGTCACCTGATTCTTCCGGCCGCCACTCTTTCGGCCGTGAGTATCGCGGCCACGATGCGGCACCAGCGCTCGGCGATGATCGAGGCCCTGCGGCTCGATTGCATCCGGACCGCGCGGTCCAAGGGGCTGAGCGAACGCCAGGTGATTTTTCATCACGCCTGGCGCAACGCCCTGGGGCCTATGGTGACGCTGTTCGGTCTCTGGCTGCCGATCCTGGCCACCGGCACCGTCTTCGTCGAGTCGGTGTTCAACTGGCCCGGGCTCGGCCTGCTGGCCGCCGAGGCGATCGGGAATCGTGATTATCCGCTGATCATGGGGACGACGCTGCTGTCGGCGGCGCTGGTGGTGCTGGGCGGGCTGATCGCCGATCTGCTGCACGGCATGCTCGATCCCAGGGTGCAGGCGCTGTGACCGACGCGACGACGCGGCCGAGATCAATCTGGACAACCGGCGCGGGCCGGAGCGGAATCGTCCTGCTCGGGCTGATCGCGCTCGCGGCGGTCACGCTGCCTTCGATACTTCCGGACTATCGCGCCATGGCTTTCGGCCACCTGCTGCCGCCGTCGGGTGCCCACCCGTTCGGCACCGACTATCACGGCCGGGATATCCTGGCCCGGGTGGCGCGCGGGGCCCAGATTTCACTGATGATTTCACTGGGAGCGGTACTGGTGGCCGCCACCATCGGCACCGCGGTCGGCCTGCTGGCTGGTTACCTCGGTGGCTGGGTCGATTCGGTGCTGATGCGGACCGTGGACGCGGCGCTGGCCATTCCCCGGCTGTTCGTGCTGCTGCTGGTGCTGGCGGCACTCGACCGAATTCCGCTGCCGGTGCTGATCGTGATGCTGGGGGCCACCGGCTGGTTTGGCACCAGCCGCCTGGTTCGGGCCGAGGTGCTGCGTCTCAGGCACGAGGGGTTCGTGGCGGCGGCACGGGCGCTGGGCGCAGCTGATTGGCGGATTATCTTTCGCCACCTGATTCCCAACGCCGCCGGCCCGCTCATCGTGGCGGCCACCCTCGCGGTGGCCGACGTCCTGCTGCTCGAAGCCGGATTGTCCTACCTCGGACTCGGCGTCCAGCCCCCGACGCCGTCGTGGGGCGGGATGATCCTCGACGGATTGCCGTTCCGGTCCGAGGCACCCTGGTTCTGCCTCTTCCCCGGCCTTGCCATCGTGATCACCGTGCTGGCCGTCAGCCTGATTGGCGACGGACTCCGCCAGACTCTTACCCCGGACCGGGCATGACCGCACTGCTCGAGGTCGAACGGCTCGGTGTCACCTTCCCATCCGGAAACGGTGTGGTGCGTCCGGTCGACGGGATCAGCTTCCAGCTGGCCCGCGGCGAATGCCTGGCGCTGGTCGGAGAGTCCGGTTGCGGCAAGAGCCTGACCAGTCTGGCACTCCTCAGGCTGCTGCCGCAGGCCGGGTCGCTCACGGCGGAGAGTGTGATCCGGTTCGACGGGGCTTCGGTTCCCGCACTCGGGCCCGAACAGCTGCGTCAACTCCGGGGACGCCGGATCGGGATCGTGTTCCAGGATCCGATGACCTCGCTCAATCCCGTGTTTACCTGCGGCGACCAGATCGCCGAAGGGATCCGGGCCCACGCCGATGTCTCGAAGGCCGAGGCGTGGAAGCGGGCCGTCGCGTTGTTGACCGAGGTCGGCATTGCTGATCCCGAGCGCCGGGCGACCGAATTCCCCCACCAGTTGAGTGGCGGGATGCGGCAGCGGGTGATGATCGCCATCGCGCTGGCCTCCGAGCCTGACCTGTTAATCGCCGATGAGCCGACCACCGCACTCGATGTAACCGTCCAGGCCCAGATCCTGGAGCTGCTCGACCAGCTCCGGAAGAAACGCGGCATGGCACTGCTGCTGATCACCCACGACCTCGGCGTCGTTGCCGGGCGGGCTGACCGGGTGGCTGTGATGTATGCCGGGCGGATCATCGAGGAAGGGCCAACCCAGCAGCTGTTTGCCAGGCCTTCCCATCCTTACACCCAGGGACTGTTCAACTCGATTCCCCGACTGACCGGACCGCTGAGCCGGCTCACTCCGATCGCGGGCCAGGTGCCGGCGCCGGGTCAGTGGCCCACCGGTTGCCGGTTCCGGCCGCGGTGTCCGCAGGCGCATGACCGCTGTCTCCAGGAACCACCGATCGTGGAGCTCGGCGGCGGACAGAGGATGGCGTGCTGGCTGGGAGCCGAAGCGTGAGCCCGGACGCGGAGGGAGGTTCATGGTTCAACATGGTTCACGGTGTGGACGAGTTCACGGTACCCGGTTCAACATGGTTCACGGTTCCGCCCGTGCGACCATGGCCGCTCAGTCGGAGGACCGTGAACCGTGAACCGTGAACCTTTGTCCGTGAACCGTGAACCGCTGTTGGACGTCCGCGACCTCGTCATGCACTACCCCGGCGGCGGCCTGTTCAAAAAGGCGCCCTCGGTGCGTGCCGTCGATGGCGTTTCATTCACGGTCGGAAAAGGGGAGACGCTGGCGCTGGTGGGGGAGTCGGGCTGCGGCAAGTCATCGGTCGGACGCACCATCCTGCGGCTACAGGAACCGACCTCAGGATCGGCGACGTTCGAAGGCCATTCGCTCTTCACGCTCGGCAAGGAAGAGCTGCGAAGCCTTCGGAAGCGGATGCAGATCGTGTTCCAGGACCCCTACAGCTCGCTCGATCCCCGGATGACGGTGGGCGATTCGATCGCCGAGGGGATCGAGATCCATAACCTGGTGCCGAAGGCCGGAATTCCGGATCGGGTGGGGGCACTGCTCGAGGAAGTCGGGCTCGACCGGAGTTATGCCGGCCGCTATCCGCACGAATTCTCCGGCGGCCAGCGGCAGCGGATCGGGATCGCGCGGGCGCTGGCCGTGGAGCCGGCGTTTATCGTCTGTGACGAACCGGTTTCCTCCCTCGATGTCTCGGTCCAGGCCCAGGTCATCAACCTGCTGATGGACCTGCAGCAGAAACGCGGATTGTCCTATCTGTTCATTGCCCATGACCTGGCGGTGGTACGGCAGATTGCCCACCGGATTGCGGTCATGTACCTGGGCCGGATCGTTGAAACCGGTGCCACTGAGGAGGTCCTGGCCAATCCCCGGCATCCCTATACCGCCGCCCTGCTGTCGGCGGTGCCGCAGCCGGATCCGACCGGCCAGCGGCTGCGGATCGTGCTGCCGGGCGAGCCGCCCTCTCCATCCAATCCGCCCAGTGGCTGCCGGTTTCATCCCCGGTGCTTTCATCCGAAGAAGGATGTCCGATGCAGCTCGGAGGAGCCCCAGCTTCGAATTGTGGAGGGTAGGCAGGTGGCGTGTCACTATGC
>JBDTTF010000163.1:0-7202 GCA_039930765.1 Gemmatimonadota bacterium
CCCGCAGCTTATGCGCGATGCGCGATGCCGCGACCGGAGAACTGGATGCAAATCAACAGTGTTATAGCATTACTCATTGGCCTGCCTTGCCTCGCTGCCGCACAGCAGGCGTCGGGCCCAGGGTACGCCCCGACGGGCGGCTTCGTACCCGATTCTGCGACGGCGGTACGAATCGCTGTGGCAGTATGGATTCCCCTGTTCGGGGAGGGCGCGGTCATGAAGCAGCAGCCGTTCGTCGCGACCTTGAAAGACAGCTCGTGGACGGTGCATGGAACACTCAAGTGCCCGGCTGGCCGCGAGACCGGCTGTGTAGTCACTGGCGGGGTGGCAATGGCTGTCATCGCTAAACGAGATGGCACGATCCTCTCGATAGCGCACGGTCAGTGACGGCGGGGACTCATCACCGTAAGAAGCTGCAGGGTCTCGTTGAATACGACTTCCGCCACTCCATTGCCATACGAACTGGGCCCATCCCTTACCCACAACACGTTAGTCTGCCGGGGGAACTATCTCAATTCTGCAAGCTGTGGCTCGGATTCCGGGACAGCGGATCGTGTGGTCATGGATTCTGCTCATGGTCGGCGTCAGCGCAGTGGTCTGGACCCAGCGCCTTCGAGAACAGCATCACATGGAGGAGTTCCAGGCGCGATGGGGAGTGACGAACCAAACGGATACGAGTGTGGAGCGAGGAATTGGGCTGGACACCTTGGTCGCGCGCTTGCCGCCAGCCACCCGTGACTCGGCCCGCCTCGCGATGGATTCTCTATTCAGCCACATTGCCATCGGGCCTGAGCGCGCTCAATTTGAGCTACCGTGGTACACGTGGGCAGCGGTGATCCTCATGTACAGCCTGCCACTGGCGCTCCTCGCGCTGACGTTTGCATGGTGGATCGGACGTCGGCGGTAGGGATTGGCGGGGTGCCGGCTGCTGGCCGCCTGCACGCGAGACCGTGCCCGCGGGGGCCCCCCCTTAAAGAAGTTCGCCCCTTTTCCCCTCTGACCGGTAACCCCTTCTACTCGGCGCTAACCCTTTCAACGCCGCCCCCGCCGACAGGACCCCAATGAGCAACCAACCTCCGTCGGCGCCGCCCCCGCAATCGACTCTCGACCGCCGCTCATTCCTCGCAACCGCCGGCGCGGCGCTGGCACTGACCGGAAGCCTGCCCGCCGGATTCGTTCCGCGCCTGAAGCCGCGCCCAGTACCGTCCCCCGCTCAACTGACCTGGCAGCGCGATGAACTGGCCCTCTTCCTCCACTTCGGCGTCAATACCTTCTCCGACCGCGAATGGGGTGACGGCACCGAAGCCCCCGCCTCCTTTGCCCCAACCGCCCTCGACGCCCGCCAATGGGCCCGCACCGCTCGCGCCGCCGGATTCCGCACCCTAATCCTGACGGCCAAGCACCATGATGGCTTCTGCCTCTGGCCCACCCGCACCACTGGCCATTCCGTGCAGCAGAGCGCCTGGCGCAGTGGTTCCGGGGACGTAGTCCGCGAATTCACCGACGCCTGTGCCCAGGAAGGGCTGCGTGCCGGACTCTACTGCTCGCCCTGGGACCGTAACGCCGAGTCGTATGGAGATTCGGAGCGGTACAATGGGATGTACGCCGACCAGCTCACCGAACTGCTGACGGGCTACGGACCGATTCACGAATTCTGGTTCGATGGCGCCAACGGTGAAGGCCCCAATGGCCGGCGGCAGGTCTACGATTGGCCCCGATTCTTCGGCCTGGTGCACCGGCTGCAGCCGGACGCGGTCATCTTTTCGGATGCCGGCCCCGATCTCCGCTGGATCGGAAACGAGAAGGGCCAGGCCGGCGACCCCAATTGGTCGACGGTCGACCCGACCCGGGTGCCATATCCCGGCGCCGATGGCCCCGATATCATCGACGCCCTCCTCCACGGCGACCCCACCGGCTCCGTCTGGCGCCCCGGCGAAACCGATACCTCGATCCGGCCGGGCTGGTTCTATCACCCCGCCGAGGATGACAAGGTGCGGTCGGTGGAGGAGCTGACGGCGCTCTACTTCACTTCGGTGGGACGCAATTCCAAGCTGCTGCTCAATGTGCCGCCGACCCGTGAAGGACTGCTTCATCCGGTCGATATCTCAAGACTGCAGGGATTCCGTGCCTCACGCGACGGGCTGTTTCAGCACGACCTGGCCGCCGGTCAGACCTTGCAGTGGCGCCGGCTTGGTCCCCAGTCCGCACTGGCCCAGATTGGCTGGAGCACGCCGGTCACCATCAGCCTGATCGATTTGCGGGAGCAGATCGAGCGGGGACAGCGGGTGGCCCGATATACGGTGGAGGGCTTGGACAACAGCAGCTGGCGGGTTCTGAGCCGAGGAACCACGATCGGGTGCCGCAAACTGGACCGCTGTGAGGCCACCGCGGTGCGCCACCTCCGGATCAGGATCGACGAGGCCGTCGATGCCCCGCTGCCGCTCACGGTCGCGCTGTTCGGTGCGGCGTGATTGCGTCCGGTCCTGCTGTGTCGCCGGAGCTCAGTCGGCCGTCTACGATGATGTCGTCATGAATGTGTGTTCTTGAACGGGAGGCAGCAATGCGGCAATTGATGCTACGAATCCTGGCCGGCACCACGGCAGTGGCCCTGCTGGTTGCCTGCGGCGGCAAGCCGGTGACGGTGGAGCCGCTGCCGATCGGCCTGACCGGAATCCAGTGGCGGCTGGTCAACCTCGGCAACAGTTCACCGGTGGTGAACAGCGCTGGTCCTGACCTGACCCTGCTGCTCTCCGATGGCCGGACTGCCAGCGGCTTCTCGGGCTGCAATCGCTTCGGCGGCAGCTATCAGCTCAACGGGGATACCCTGCGGTTCAGCCCGCTGAGCACCACCAAGGTGGGCTGCAACGGCAGCCTCCGCGTCGAACAGCGGTATCTCGAAGCCCTCGGCGCCACCAACCACTACCAGGTCAACTCGGATTCCCTGGTCCTGTACCAGGGATCGACCCCGATCCTGATCTACAAGCGGTAGCCGCTATCGCAGCAATTCCTCGAGTCGTACCGCGGTGTCGGTCTTCTGGTCGCGATACTTGACGATGACCGGCGCGTACAGCTGGATCCCTTCCCGCTGGCCGGGGCCCGACCGTATCGGCCGGGTTCCCGGTACCACCACGGCACCGATCGGAATCTCCAGCGGCTGGTCGCCGTCCCGCCGGTACATGGTGTCCCGAACCAGGTCGAAGACCACGGTGCTGCTCGACAGATTGGTCCCGGGCGCCAGCACCGCCCGCTCCCGCACGATGACCCCCTCGAACACCCCGCAGTTGCCGCCGATCAGCACGTCGTCCTCGATGATCACCGGCAGGGCCCCCGCCGGCTCAAGTACTCCGCCGATCTGCGCTCCGGCCGACAGGTGGACCCGCTTGCCGATCTGGGCGCAGCTGCCGACCAGCGCATGACTGTCGATCATCGTGCCCTGGTCGACATAGGCTCCCACATTGACGTACATCGGCGGCATGCAGATCACGCCCGGGGCGATGTAGCAGCCTTCGCGGATGGCGGAACCCCCAGGCACAATCCTGACCTGGTTTTCCAGTTCGAACGATCGCAATCCGAAGGTGTGCTTGTCGTAGAACGTGAAGGGACCGCCGGCTGCGGCCTGCTCCAGCCGGCCAAGCCTGAAGCCCAGCAGGATTCCCTGCTTGACCCACCGGTTGACGTGCCAGCGGCCCGAGTCGTATCGCTCTGCGGCCCGTATGGTTCCGCGGTCCAGCGCATCCTTGAGCTCGTCGAACACCGTCAGCGCCGCGGCTTCGGCGCTGACTGGCACCCCATTGTCGTACCGCTCAATGGCAACGCGCAGTTGCTCGGGAGTCATCGGGTCTCCGCCAGCGTCAGAGGTACACCGGCCGCCCGCAATGCCTCGTGAAGCGCGGCCCGCTTCGACATCGAAAGGGGGACGAGCGGCAGCCGCACGCCATCACCAATCCGTCCCATGGCCGCCAGCGCCGCCTTGACCGGTGCCGGATTGGTTTCGAGAAAGTTGGCTTCCAGCAGCGGCAGGACGGCGAACAGGATCCCCCGCGCCTCCTCGAGCCGCCCCGCCCCCGCGGCCGCCACCAGCGCGGTCATCTCGGCGGGAATTTCGTTGGCCGCCACACTGATCAGTCCATCACCGCCAGCGGCCATGATGGCCAGCGCCATCCAGTCTTCACCCGACAGCACAACAAACTCCGGCGGCCGGCCCAGCAGCAGGTGCTGGACCTGCGCCAGGTCACCGCTCGATTCCTTGATGCCGATGATCTTCGGATGCGCCGCCAGTCGCAGCACCGTCTCTGGTCGCAGGTTGACCGCGGTACGGCCGGGCACGTTGTAGAGGCAGATCGGGATCGCTGACGCCTCCGCCACCGCTTCGAAGTGGCGGACCAGTCCATCCGCCGTCGGGCGGTTGTACGGCGGGCTGGCCACCAGCAGCCAGTCGACCCCAAGGGCTGATATCCGCTGGGCTTCGAGGACCGCTTCGGCGGTCGAGCTGTGCGTGGCGCCCGCCATGACCGGAATGCGGCCCGCCGCTGTCAGCACCACCACCGCCACGACTCGCTGCCGTTCCTCGGTTGAAAGGGTGGCCGCTTCCCCGGTGCTCCCGCACGCCACGAGGAACTCGATCCCTGATTCAATTTGCCACTCGACCAGGTGTTGCAGCCCGGCTTCGTCCACCGCGCCCGTGACCGTGAACGGGGTGACCAATGCGGTGCCACAACCCTGGAGTGGCTTCACCCTTCCTCCCCGAACAGCATCGCTTCGAATCGGTGGACTCCCCGTCGGCCCCGCAGCCAATCGGCCGCCGCCAGCGCGCCCGCCGCGAAGGGTTCGCGCCCCCGGGCCGTGTGGTTCAGCGAAATGCTTTCACCGGCCGAGTCATAGCTGAGGCGGTGCATTCCAGCGATGGCGCCGGCGCGGATCGAACTGACCGGGAAGTCGCGATCGCTGTCGGCATGCCGTACCGCGGCCTGCAATCGCAGGGCAGTGCCGGACGGGGCGTCGAGTTTGTGCTTGTGATGGGCTTCGAGAATGAATTCTTCGTACTCGGGCCGGCCCTTGAATCCCGCGGCCACCACCGCGGCGGCCCGAAGGAAAAGTTGAACGCCGACTGAAAAATTGGCGCTGTGCAGCAGCGCCCCGGTGCCGGCAGTGAAAGCCGCTTCCACCTCAGGCAGCCGCTCCGACCAGCCGGTGGTACCGGACACCACCGGCATCCCCAGTTGGGACAGCCGCAGCAGGTTCATCGGCGCCACCGCGGGATGGGTGAACTCCAGCACCACCTCCGCCGCATCGAGCCGGTCGGCGGTCAGCATCTCGCCGGACCGATTCTCCTCACCACTGATGACGGTGACCAGTTCATCGTCCCGGCTGGCGGCCAGCGCCTGGATGGCCTGGCCCATCCGTCCATTCCCCACCAGGGCTATCCGCATCAGCTCACCAGCCCGCGGGCCACCAGCAACTCGGCGTTCTGCACTGCTGCTCCCGCCGCCCCGCGCAGCGTGTTGTGGCTGAGCAGAGTGAGCCTCAGGTCGAGCAGCGGGCAGGGCCGGATCCGGCCGACCGTCACCGTCATTCCATTGCCTCGCTCGATGTCGAGCCGGGGCTGGGGCCGGTCGGAGCGCAGGTCGATCTCCACTAGCCGGGCCGGGGTGGAGGGCAGGGTCCGCACCTCGTCAGGCACCGCAAAGGCGTTGATGGCGGCAATTGCCTGCTCAGGGCCGACCCGCTGGCCGAACCCGAGCGAGACCACCTCGGTGTGGCCATCGATGACCGGCACCCGGTTGGTATGAGCGCTGATCCGGATCGGCGCGGCAACCACCGCTCCGGCCTGGAGCGTGCCCAGGATCTTGAGCGGCTCCGTCTCCATCTTTTCTTCCTCGCCGCCGATATACGGAATCACGTTGCCCAGGATGTCGAGCGACGCCACCCCGGGATACCCCGCGCCCGAGATGGCCTGCATCGTTGCCACGAAGATCTTCTCCAGTCCAAAGGCCCGGTGCAGCGCAGCGATTGCCACCACCAGCCCGGCGGTCGAGCAGTTCGGGTTGGCCACGATCCCACCCTTCCAGCCCCGCGCCTTTTGCTGGCCGGCGAGCAGCGCCAGGTGGTCGGGGTTGATCTCCGGGATCAGCAGTGGCACATCCGCTTCCATCCGGTGATTCCGGGTGTTGGTCACCACGTAGGCGCCGGACGCCGCAAAGGCCTGCTCGACCGGACCGGCCATCGACGCGTCGAGCGCCGAAAAGACGATTCGCCCCTGTAGCGGCGGAGCGCTTTTCATCACCGTCATTCCGGCCACCTTGGCGGGAATCGCGACCGGCTCGCGCCAGCGTACCACATCTCCATAGCGCTGGCCGGCACTCTGCTCCGAGGCGGCCACCGCCACAATCTCGAACCACGGATGATCGGCCAGCAGCCGGACGAATTTCTGGCCCACCGTGCCGGTGGCGCCCAGTATGGCAACGGGAACTTTCTGTGGCATTCGTTGACTTCCGATCAATGGTTCCGGGTTCCGCGTACCGCGTTCCGGGTAGTGCGAACTGTGTTTGACTTCCGACGCTCATAATCCGACGGTCGGCTAACGGCTAACGGCTAACGGCTAACGGCTAACTGCTAGCTATCAGCTCCCTCGCCAGCTTCACATACAGCCGTATCCCCTCCGCCAGGTCCGATTTCAGCAGCTGTTCCCGGTCGGTGTGCGCCACCCGGATGCTGCCGGGCCCCATCTGATATCGCTGGCCCCATCCGGTCAGCATCGGCAGGTCGCTGGCAAAGCTGACCACTGTCGTGTCCCACCCAGGCGGCGCGCTTCCCCGGTAGGCCGGCAGCTCAACTGGAAAAGTGATCGTGACCCCCTCGGCCGCGGTGGCGGCCAGCCGCCGCTTGACCTCGTCCGTCGGACCGACGGTCCGGATCAGCACCTGTGCCTCGGCGTGAGGCGGAATCACGTTGGGGGCGACACCGCCGCTGATCGTCCCGATGTTAAGTGTCATGTCGCCGAGTATGGGGTCGGGCGCCCATTCGAGTTGGCGGATCCGGTCCAGCGTTTCCAGCAGCGGCACGATGGCCGAGCGGCCCTCATCGGGGTAGGCGGAATGGGCCGCGGTGCCGGCGGACACCAGTTCCATCCGGAGGCTCCCCTTTTGCCCGATGACGAGACGGTTCTCGGTCGGTTCGCCGTTGATCAGCCAGCGGCCCTTGGG
>JBDTTF010000164.1:0-19308 GCA_039930765.1 Gemmatimonadota bacterium
TCTCTCGTCTCTCGTCTCTCGTCTCTCGTCTCTCGTCTCTCGTCTCTCGTCTCCCATCTCCCATCTCCCATCTCCCATCTCCTGTCTCTTGACATATCTCCCGGCATATCGTAAGATATATCGTGTAACATAACTCAAGACATACCGAGGGACTCATATGCGTAACAGTAGAGATGATTGGGGTTTAGGCGAGATCTTCGCCGGGCTCGGTCGAGATTGGGAGAGCTGGGCCGGTGGCCGAGGTGGGCGTCATGGCCATCATGAGGGCCGGCGCCGCCGGGGCGGGATGTTTGAATCCGGGGACATGAAGTTCGTGATCCTGCGGCTGCTCAAGGAAAAGCCCCGTCACGGTTACGAAGTCATCAAGGCGCTGGAAGAGAAGATGAATGGCTGCTACACCCCGTCAGCCGGCACCGTGTACCCGACGCTGCAGCTCCTCGAGGACCAGGGCTTCATTAAGGGCGTCGACACCGACGGCAAGAAGGTCTATCACGTCACGCCGGAGGGGGAGCAGTACCTCGAGGACAACAAGGCAGTGCTGGACGAGATCATCGACCGGGTCCGCGAGACCATGCGTGACTTTGCCGGTGGCGCCATGGGCGAAATCAACGGCGCCTTTGGGCACCTGGCCAAGACCACGTACAAGCATGCCTGGCGGAAGGGCCCTGATGATCCGGGTCTCAAGCAGCTGGCCGAGATTCTCAAGAAGGCCGCGGCCGACATCGACGCCATCTGGACCCAGGGCTGACCTTCAACCCGGACCGTTTCCCATGATCACGCTCGATCATACCATGTGGTGGATCATCTGGCCGCTGCTGGGATTCTGGATGTGGGGCGGCCGCTCCGGCTGGTGGGGCGGGCGCAATCGGGATCGGTGGGGCGGCCGGCGTCAGGAGTTCGACACCGAGCCGCTGCTCAAGGAACTGGATGCGCAGAAGCTCCAGATTGACGAGATGTCGGCCCGTCTGGCCGAGCTGGAAAACCGGGCGGATTTTACCGAGCGGATGCTGGCAAGCCCAAAGGAAGCGCTAAGCCATAAGCCATAAGCTGCACCGATCACATCCTCATCCCGAGTGAGTGAAACGAATGAGGGAGCTGGTCTCGAGAATTGAGACCAGCTCCCTCGCGTTGCTCGGGATGAGGTGGCTGTCTGGATCGGCTAGTCCGCCGCCGCCGCCTCCACTGCCTGCAGCATGGCTTCGTATTCGTAGGCCCCGTCGTACCGCATCCCGTTGATGAAGAAGGTCGGCGTGCCGTTGACCCCGCTGCGCACCCCGCTCTTGAAATCCCGCTTTACCTTGTCCAGGAACTCGTGCTTGGCCACTGCGTCACCGGCCCAGGCGGCGTCGAGACCCAGCTTGCCGGCATAGCCGGCGAGGTGGTCGAGGTCGAGCGCGTTCTGGTGGGTGAACAGCATCGTGTGCATCGGCCAGAACTTGCCCTTCGTTCCAGCCGCCTCCGCCATCTCGGCCGCCGGTTCGGCGTCCGGATGGGCCTGGGTCAGCGGAAAGTGACGGAACACGAACCGCATCCGGTTGCCCATTGCCTTCTGGAGCGCATGCACGATCGGAAAGGCATGACCGCAGTGCGGGCACTGGAAATCGCCGTACTCCACCAGGGTGACTGGTGCATCCGGTGGGCCCTCGGCGTGATCGGCGCTGCTGACCGGCGGAGTCAGATCGCTCACTTGGCCGCTCCGTTCTTCAGGCTGTCGAGTGCCTTGAGGATTCCGTCGGCGCCGGGATTGCTGCCTTCCGGCGAGAGGTAACTCCACGCGATCAGGCCCTGGTCGTCAATCACGAACAGGGTGCGCTTCGAGTAGCCGACATCCTTGCGATAGGAGTCGTACAATGTCGAGACGGCACCCTTCGGTTCGAAATCGGCCAGCAGCGGAAAGCGGAGCTTTCGGGCCTCGGCAAATGCCATGTGACAGAAGATGCCGTCCACCGAGATCCCGATCAGTTGAGCGTCGTGCTCCTTGAATTCGTCGAGTACTTCGTTGAACAGGGCCAGCTCGTCGCCGCAGACCGGACTCCAGTCCGCCGGATAAAAGGCCAGGATGACCGGCGTGCCCCGGTATTGCTTCAGGCTGACCGTGGTGCCAAGACCGGAGGGAAGCGTGAAATCCGGCGCCCGGGTGCCGGCTGGAAAGATTGATGAAGCGTTCGGATCAGCTGCCATGATCGTTCTCCTCAAAAGGCGAAACACTGGCGAACGTCTAACCTAAAACGATCCAGGTTCCGGGTTCCGGATTCCGGGTTTCGAGGACCGAGAACCAGGTTCAGGACTTCTATCGGGTTCGGCGGCACAATCACCAACGACCAAGCACTAGTGGCTCTAGTTTACGGCTTACAGCTTACAGCTTACAGCTTACGGCTTACGGCTTACAACTTACGGCTTATGGCTTTCCCTACTCCCGCCCCTCCCCAACCGAGCACAGCCGCAAACAGCACGGTAACCAGCAGCAGCACGGCTCCCGGAACATGAAACAGCACGCCCAGCCTGCCGGCGAGCACTCCGACGGGGCCTTCGACCGCGGCAACCAGCAGCAGAACGCTCCACGCAACCAGCCCCGCCGCACCGGCCTGCCACGCTCTGGCGGCTGGAATGAGCCAGCCATACAGCAGTCCGGCAACCGCCACTGACCACCATGGCAGCGCCAACGTCGTGGCCATGATTCCAATCGTCAGCAGCCCGACGGGCAGCGCCGATCTGAGCAGCAGCTTGTTCCGGGAACTCATGTTGCGCTCAATAGTTATCACCGGTCGATGGCTGTTTCACTGAGACCAAGGTGTCAGTGTCAGCTGGGCGCTGGTTTGATCCCTGGGCAGACTGTCCGCGGCAGCTGGCAGGCGAAGCGTGTCGAGTTCACCCAGGCTCCACTTCTGTAGATGATCGAGGTACCTCGGGCTGGCCGGATTTCCCGATTGGCCGCCGGGATACACTCCCCACGCCCGCACCGTTGGGCCCAGCTCGACCACCATCCGCCAGCTGGCGCCGAAATCCACGCCCCGGCTCGATGGGCTCAGGGTCGACGGACCGCCTTGTACCGATACCGGCGGTGACGCCATGCCGGGCAGCCGCAGCAGGTGGGGCACCTGCATCGTCCAGCGAGTCGACCAGGTCCAACCGCCCCGATCGGGATCGCCGTACTCCGCCACGGTCCTCACATACGCGGCACGCAGGCTCGCGGCCAGGATATCGTCGCGGGTCTCGATCTTGTCGGGAGTGCGCCTGTCGTCCCACCAGGCATTCCCGGGGTCCTGCAACAACTCGGCGACGACCATGAGACCGGGGTAGGGCGGTGGTTCCATCAAGGTGCCATCAGGCGCTCGAAAGCCGGAACCCGGCACCAATTCATCCCACAGCTTGGCGTTCAACTCGCGCATCGCGGCTTCGAACAGGATGGCCCGGTGATTATCGCGGGTGTACCGTCGATCCCATTGTTCCAGCGTCCGGGCCGCCCGCTGCAGCTGAACGTCACCGGGATCGACGTTCGCCGCATTGAGGAACCACGGGACCAGCAGGTCGGCCCGCGGGCTGGCGGGGTCGGTCTGCATCTGCCGGATCTTGTCCGGCGTCATCGCGGAGTCGGCCCGGAGGATCTGGTTGATTCGCTCGGCCCGCCATGGCGACGCCCAGTTGCTGCCGAAATACGCCGGGTTCACCTTCGGATCGATCGGCTGCTGATTGGCCGAGGCCAGGTATCCCTGGGCCGGGTCGATGGCCTGTGGGTATGCCGAGAGTGGCCAGTAGCCGGTCCAGTCGCTGGCGCTGCTGGTGCCATCCTCGAGCTGATTGCCGGCGACCTTGCCCGGCCGCAATGGGAACCGGCCAGTGGACCGGATCGCGATGCTGCCGGCCCGGTCGGCCACGATCATGTTCTGGGCTGGCGCGCCCCAGATTGACATGGCCTCGAGCCATTGCCGGACCGAGCCGGCCCGTGCCGCGGCGACCAGCGCTCCGCCGTCGAATCCCGTCTCCAGCATCGTCCACCGGGTCGAGATCCAGCGGCCATCGATCTTTCGCAGGCCACCGCGATGGGTAAATCGCAGCGTGTCCAGCGCAATCGTGTCACCGTGAACCCCTGGGTACGCCTCAAGCCTGATCTGCAGCGGCCGCCAGCTGCCGTCGAGAAGGTAGCGCGTCGGGTGGCGCTCGTCATCGACCTGCTCGAGGTAGTAGTCCACCACATCGCCTTCGGTGTTGGTGAACGACCAGGCCACCTGGCGGTTGAAGCCGAGCACGATGGTCGGTGCACCCGCGATCGTGACGCCATAGACATCGAGGCGGCCGGGCACCACGAGGTGGGCTTCGTACCAGATCGACGGCAGCGACAGGTCGAGATGGGGATCGCCGGCCAGAAGCGCGTACCCATCGCGGGTGCGGCGCGGTGCGATGGCCCAGTTATTCGATCCGATGCCGTCATCGGAGGAAAGGGCGGGCCCGGCCGGCGGGGCGTGGGGGCCGATCGGCGATCGGCCCGTACGCCCCGCCAAATCAACGCTCGTATCCGGCGGGCCCGGCGGCGGAATTTTCCGGTTGTCGAATCGCGGCGCCGTCTGGCCATTGGGCTGAATCGGTTCCTGGATCGGTGCGTTGATTGGATATAATGCCTCGGCAGCGGCGCGTCCCACCAGGTGGCTGGCAGCCAGCTGGGTCAATTCATCCTGGCTCATCGACAGGGTGAGGCCCATCCGGTCGAACAGGTGCAGGCAATCGATTGGCCGCCAGCGCGACGGCCACTTCTGCAGCAGCCGGTACTCCAGCGGCAGATGGCGCTGATCGAGTTGATCGATCCAGGCGTTGACTCCCGCGCTGTACGCCAGCACCGCTTGCCAGCCGTCCGAGGCCGTGTCAACTGCAGCCATCCTGCGCTCCGCTGCCCTGGGCAGTCCCAGTTGCCGGGTTTCCCGATCGAGCGGCAGCGCCGCCTTGCCGACCAGTGCGGTCAGGGTGCCGGCGCCTGCCCGGGCCTGCAGTTCGAGCTGGAACAGCCGGTCGCGCGCCACCACGAAACCGAGGGCACGCCAGGCGTCGGTCTCGCGGCGGGCAAAGATGTGGGGAACACCGCGGTCGTCGTACCGAATGGAGACGGAATCGCCGAGCCCTGGGATCCGGCCGTCCGCGCGGGCAGGAAGTTCGGCCGTGGCCGCGACCGCCCAGAGTCCGCGCCACGGGTCGAGCAATGGACCCATCGGTGGCAGCGGCCCGGCGCCTTTGGCGCCCAGCCAAAGCGCGCCGGTTAGGCCGATGAGGGCTGGAAGCGCGCGCAGAATTCGGGATAGAGTTGGGCGAGGCATTGTGCCCCTAATATGATCGGCTCAGCGAATTTGGGAGGGGCCGGGGGGCAGGGGAGCAGTAACTGCAGCATTGATGGCGGAAGGCCACGGATGGGCATGGGTCGTTCCGGATCGGCAATTCGCTTTCGAAATATAAGGCCGGGGTCGTTGTTGCTGTTTGCAGAAAAACGGACTCCAGCAGGATGATTCGGACCTGGGAATGCCTGGATCGGTCCGTGTCATTCCGCGGCGGTTCTCTGTCCGCGGCCTTCTGCGGTTCATTCGGCCACCGACGAGCACCCGTTTGCCGCCCGGCTTGATGGCGCCTAGTATACGGAGGTCGAGGGGCCATTGGCGGGCGCCGATCCCGAGCAGACCACACGCCGGGAAGAGATGAAGAAGCGGCTGGTCGCGCTGCAGCGCTGACCGGCAGCAGCGAGTACCCGTCAACCGGCTGATCGTTATTCCGATCTATAGCCGGGTGTGGTGGGTTCCAGGTTTGCCTGGCCGGAAAGGTCCGAATCATGGATGCAGCCCAGATGTCCGCCTTGCCTCCACTCTATGCCGGGTGGATGGATGAATTTCTCGGCGCGCCGATTCCCGGGGAAGCGCCCAGCACCTGCAGCGACTGCGCCATGTGCGCCCCGGCCGGCGTGCCGACCGACGCCACCCTGTTGTACAATCCCACCACCAAGTGCTGCACCTACCTGCCACGGATGTGGAACTTCCTGGCCGGCCGGGTGCTGGCGGACCATTCACCCGAGTCGGCGGCTGGACGCGCCACCCTCGAACTGCGACTGGACGCCGGGGTGGCCGTGACACCGATGGGTCTCGAGCAGACTCCGATTTTCACGCTGCACTATGCCCAGGCCCGCCATCATTTCGGGCGGGTGGGGACGCTCCGCTGTCCCCACTACCTGGCCGAATCGGGCGGGCTGTGCGGGGTGTGGCGGCACCGCGAATCGACCTGCGCCACCTGGTTCTGCAAGCATGAACGGGGAGCGGTCGGGGAGCGGTTTTTCAACCAGCTCCACTGGTTGCTGGTCAGCGCCGAGATTGCCCTGGCCCGCTGGGCCGTGCTTGAACTCGATATCGGGACCGAGGCACTGGGGCTGATGCTGCCGCTGCCCACGCCACAGCCCACGCCCATGACGCCGGAGGATTTTGACGGCCGGGTCGATCCGCATCTGTATCGACGCAAGTGGGGGCACTGGGCCGGGCGGGAGCGGGAGTTCTTCGCGGCGGCGGAGCGGCTGGTCGGCGGACTCCGCTGGGCGGAAGTCCGCCGGATTGCGGGCCCCGAGCTCCAGGCCCACGAACGGCTGGTCAAGGAGGCCCACGGGCGGCTGCTGTCCGATGTGCTGCCGGAACGTCTGCGCGCCGAGCCGGTCAAGCTGGAGCAGCAGGGGCCCGACCTGTCCAGGGTGAGCACCTACAGTCACGTGGATCCGCTGTCGGTTCCCAATGAGCTGATCGGAGTGCTGCACTATTTCGATGGCCGGACCACGACGGACGCGATGCAGGCCATCGAAGACGAGGAGCGGTTGAGGCTGGAGCCGGCACTGGTACGGCGGCTGGCGGACTTCGGAATCTTGACGGAGGTCGAGCGGGGGTGAGGCGGCCGGGACACGCCGGCCGCCCCGGTCGAGCGGCTACTTGTGCTTGAACTTGTTGCCGGTGTTGACCATCCCGCCCTTGACCTGTTCGGCCTTGTCAGCATCGATCTTCTTGAGGTCCTGGACCTTGTCGTCGGGCTGCTTCTCGGTAGACATCTGTGACTCCTGTGTAGTGGTGGCTGAATGATGGCTGGCGGTCGGTCTAGAACTTGGACTTCACCGGCCCGGGCTTGGTCATGCCGCCCTTGACCTGTTCGGCCTTGTCGGCATCGACCTTCTTGAGGTCCTGGGCCTTGTCGTCCGGCTTCTTTTCGGTGGACATGTTTTGCTCCGGTGTGGTGTGATGTCGTGGCAAACACTCCCGGACACGAACGATTGAGGCCGGCCCGGCCCGGGTCGGCCTCTATTTTGTCGGTCTGGTCTCTGGCGACTGTCCGAACAGCAGCTTCCCGCCGCCTTTGACATCCTTCCGGGGCGCGAGATCCTTGAGGAAAACAATCTCCTCATCGGACGGCTCGGGCTCGGCATTATGGTCATTGGACATGGGAAAACGCTCTCGGTAAAGGCAGCAGCATTGAACTTCGAATCACATCGCGCCACCGGCCCCCGAGGGAGCCGGCGCGGACGTGACGGGCAGCTTCAGTTGCCGGGCTTTCTCGGCATGGCCTGCTTGCCACCCTTGATCTGGTCGGCCTTGTCGTTGTCGATCTTCTTGCTGGGCAGATCGCGGACCTTCTCGTCCATGCTCTTGTCGGCGCTCATGGTGGACTCCAGTGATGATGTGATCGATGAATTCAGCGCACTTCAACCTCGGTGGTGCAACCAGCTCAGCCCTTGGGCTTGAATGGCATCCGCCCGCCCTTGACGTCCTGGGCCTTCTTGTCGCTGACCTTCTTGCCCTTGAGATCCTTGACCTTCGAGGTGGTCTTCTTGGCGGTGCCCATGGTGGTCTCTCCCCAGCGATGTGTGATGGTGCCTGCGAACGGGTTCCGCATCGGGGAGTCCGGCCCTTCCCTCCTCAGCGGCGCGCACTACCAAAGCAAGCGATGGGCCAGATGGCGGAGACGAGCTAAGTCGTTGTCGGACTTGAGCGTCTGGAGTTTGGAGTCGGGGACGTGGATTTGAATTGAAACCATCGGCAGTCCCGATTCGATGCCAACGTCGTGGAAATGAGCCGGTCAGTGATGCTCCAATTTACGGTCCAGTGTGGTCCGGCTGATTCCCAGCTGCTTGGCGGCCTGCCGCTTGTTGTTGCCACTCTGTTCGAGCACCGACCGGACATGCCGCAGCTCCGCCTCCCGGAGGGAGAGGTCGGCTCCCGCGCCCGGCAGTGATGCGCGCCTGGGCACCGAGCCGTTGGTGGGCAGCCTCTCGGGCACGACGGCCTCGACGGAAGTTTCGATCAGGATTGCTTCCGGACCCACGACTTCACCCTCGGTAATCGCAACGGCGGTATGGATGACCCGCTTGAGTTCGCGGAGATTGCCAGGCCACGGGTAGTCGATCAACCGGTCCATTGCCGCCCGGGAGAGCCCCACGATCTTCTTGCCCTGGGACTGCCCGGCCGCGGTCATCTCGGCGGCCACCAGCGATATCAGGTCGGTGGGCCGCTGCCGCAGCGAGGGGAGCCGCAGGGTGATCCCGCTGATCCGATAGAACAGGTCCTTCCGGAAGTTGTCGGTCTCGAGGTAGCGATTGATCGGCAGGTGGGTGGCGGAGATCAGCCGGACATCGGCCTCCAGCAGCTGCTCGCTGCCCAGCCGTTCGAATTCTCCGTATTCCACCGCCCGGAGGATCTTGGCCTGTCCTGCCGCACTCATGTCGGCAATTTCGTCAATGAACAGGGTGCCGCCATCGGCCTGCTCGAACTTGCCCTTGACCCGCCGCAGGGCACCGGTAAAGGCGCCCTTCTCATGGCCGAACAGCTGGCTGTCGAGGAGGGTGTCGCTGAGGGCGGCGGAATTGAAGGCCACGAACGCGGCAGTGCTGCGGCGGGAGCTGTTGTGTATGGCGCGGGCCAGCATGGTCTTGCCGGTGCCGGTCTCGCCGAGGATCAGGATCGGGAGTTCGGTCTTGGCCGCGGTCCGGGCCAGGTCGAGGCAGGTCTGCATGGCCAGGTCGGCGCTCTTGAAGTCACCGAGGGTGAAGCGCCATTCGGGATGGCGTCCAGGATCGCCGCGACCCGATTCGATCACTTGGCCGGGACCTGTTTCATGTTTTCCCGCAGCGCCTGGATCGGCTCGAGGGCATAGGTGTACAGCGGGCGCCGCCCGATCACGATGTCCGCCTGTCCCCGCATACCGGGCAGCAGCGCCCGCATGCTGGATCCCACCCGAATCGAATCGTCGCTGAGCGCCACCAGTGCGCGGAAGGTGCCCGGACTCGGAGCCGACTCCCCGGTGGGGCCCAGCCAGTGGACGGTGCCAAACCGGATCCCGTAACGCTGATACGGAAAGGCGTCGAACCGGAGCTTGACCCCCTGGCCAACCCGGACCTGCGGCACCCCGGCCTCGGGCAGTTCGAGTTCGCCCTGCAGTTTGTCGCCTTTGCAGGCCATTTCACCGAGGATATCGTTGGCGGCGACCACCGCGCCGGCGCCGTTCACCCTGAGATGGAGGATCGTGCCGGCGCAGCTTGCCTTGATGATCACGCCGGAATCGGTCACCACGTTGCTGACATCCTGGTACATCGACGCGATCCGGATCTTTTCGGTCTCGAGGGCCTCTTCCAGTCCCCGCTTTGTTTCCCGGTACTCCAGATCACGGGCCTCGCCGTCCTGGGACAGCCGGACCAGGGCTGCCTTGGCATCATCGAGATCGTTCTCGGCGGTCTGCACCTCCTCCGCCAGCGAGGTGACTTCCAGGTCGAGCCGGGTGGCATCGAGGCGGTTGATCGCGCCGCTGGTGCTGCCGGCCTGGGCACTGTCGGCCAGCACCTTGGTCAGATCCCGCCGCTTCTTCTTGGATTCGATGATCACCGCCAGGAACTTCGACTTGGTTTCCAGGCGGCGCTGCTCGGAGGCGTCCTGCCGCTTGCGGGTGTCGTACTGGCTGGCCGCGATGCGCAATCGCTCCTGGTTGGCCCGGGACTGGGTTTCGAGGGTCCGGAGATCGGAGGACCGGTCACTCATCGGACTCGAGTGGATCAGGAACAGGGTGGCGCCGGCCGAGACCGTGTCCCCCTCCTGGACCTGGACCTCGGCGATGACCCCTTCCTTCTGGGCCCGGATCGGATCGCTGCCCCGGATCGGGACCAGGGTAAACCGGCCGCTGATCGTTTCCGGGACCGAGACCAGCCAGGCCGAGAGCACGGCGATCACGAAGATGCTGATGATGGAATAGGCCAGCCCGCGGGCCGCCCAGTGCGGGGGCTCGGGGTTGAGGAAGGGGTTTTGAGAGTCGGGCATTCGGGCGCGCTTTCGGATCGAGTCATTTTGGGATTGATGGATGTTTGGATTGGGGGAGGAGGCTGGATCCGGCTCACGCCCCCAAATCCATCATTCCATCAATCCGACCAATCACTGCTCGTGAGTCATTCGTGTTTCACAACCCCAGCTGCTGGCTCACCAGGAAGTAGTACAGTCCCTGCCGCTTCATCAGGTCGTCGTGGGTGCCCTGCTCGACCAGCTTGCCCTTTTCGAGGACCAGGATCACGTCGGCGTCCCGCACCGTCGACAGCCGGTGGGCAATGACGAACGAGGTCTTGCCCTCGAGCAGCTGGTCGATGTTCTCCTTGACCGCCCGCTCCGATTCGGTGTCGAGAGCGCTGGTGGCCTCGTCGAAGATCAGGACCGGCGGACGAGCGTACACGGCGCGGGCAATGGCCACCCGCTGCTTCTGTCCACCGGACAGCGAGATGCCCGATTCACCGATCCGGGTGTCATAGCCCAGCGGCAGCCGTTCGATGAATTCGCGGGCCGACGCCACCTGGGCGGCCCACAGGACCTGGTCGAGATCGGGTTCTTCCTCGCCGAAGGCAATGTTCCGGGCGATGGTGTCGTCGAACAGGTGATTCTCCTGCAGCACGAAGCCGATCTTGCGGCGGAGGTCGCGGTAGTTGAGGGTCTTGAGATCGATCCCGTCGTACAGGATCGTGCCCTCGGTCGGTTCCAGCAGGCCGGCCAGGCACTTGATCAGGGTGGTCTTGCCCGAGCCGCTGCGCCCGACGATGGCCACCATGGTGTTGGGCGGCACTTCGAAGTTGAGGTCTTCCAGGATCGGCGCCGAATCAGAGCCGTACCGGAAGCTCATGTGCTGAAAGGCAATCCGGCCTTCCAGCGACTTGACCGGCACCAGCCGGGAGCGGTCGTGGCCCTGCTCCGGTTCCTGCTGGAAGATGTCGTCCAGCCGGTTGAGGAACACCGAGGCCTGCTGGAGATTGTCCCACAGGTTCAGGATGGTGAGGATCGGTGCGTTGGCCAGCGCCACCAGGGCATTGAACGCAACCAGCCCACCGATCGACATGGCGCCATTCATCACCTGGTGGGCGCCCACCAGCAGGAAGAGCACCATCGACAGCAGGGTGATGGCGTGGATCATTCCCCGGTAGGTCATCAGGGTGAAGTCGGCCTTGAACCGCTTCCGGGCCACCCCGTTGAACTGGTGCAGCATCAGGTCCCGGAAGGCGAACTCCGCGCCCAGCGACTTGACGGTCTCAATGCCCTTGATGGCATCGATCTGGAATGACTGGTACCGTCCGTGCGACTCCTCCAGCTCGGCATACAGCGGGAACAGCCACTGCGAGGCAAACCGCATCAGCAGGATGAACAGCGGCACGGTGGACAGAAATACCAGGGTCAGCTTCGGGCTGTAGACCAGCATCAGGCCGACTGCCGCCAGCAGCTGGGCCGCGGCGGTGAGGGCGGCGACACCATGTTCGACCACGATTTCGCGGATCTGCCAGATGCCGGCCAGCCGGCGCTGGATATCGCCGGTACGGCGGGTGTTGAAGTAGCTCATCGGCAGGCTGAGCAGCCGCCGGGTGAGGAAGTCGAGCGTGGTGGAGTCCACCCGGACCGCCACCCAGCTCAGCAGGTATCGCTGGACCAGGGTGGCCACCAGCGTGAAGCCCACCACCACCGTCATGGCCAGGATCAGGATGTTGAGCAGGGCCACGTCGCGATCGACCAGCACCCGGTCCACGATGATCTGGGTGAAGATCGGGACCACCATTTCCAGGGCGCTGACCACCAGCGCCAGTCCCACTGCCTGGGCCAGGAACCGGGTGAACGGCTTGAAGAATGGCAGCAGCCAGGCAACACCGGGCTTGGTTTCCGGGTTGTTGGCAAAGGCGTCGGTATAGTCGAACAGCGCCGCGTAGCCGGTCCACTTCTCGGCGAATTCCTCGCGGCTGATCTTGCGCTTGCCGGTGGCCGGGTCGGAAATCCTGACGTGCTTGTCGTCGACGTCGTACAGCACCACCCAGTGATTGCCGTCCCAGTGGACCACCGCCGGCATCGGCATCTGCTCGAGGCTGGCCGGTGACGCCTTGACCGCGCGGGCGGCGAGTCCGAGTTCGTTAGCGCCCTGGCAGATCGACTTGAGGCTGGCGCCGTCGGTGCCGGTGTGGACGATCTGGCGGATCCGGGCCTGGCTGATGGCCCGGCCGAAGTGGCGGCAGATGATGGCCAGGCTGGTGGCCCCGCAGTCCATCTCGTCGATCTGCCAGAGATGGGGAAAGCGCCGAATCCGTTTTTCCTTCTTGGTGAACCGACCCGCGTCGTCGGCAAAGGCGCCGGTGTTGTCCTCCGGAGACGAGCCGTCCTCGCCGGGCTCGGCCCGCTCGACCCGCTCGTCGATCTGGCTCTCGCCGACCGTTTCGGTGACCGTCGATTCCGCCGGGAGCATTTCCCGGAAGAAGTCGATCGGGATCTGGGCGGTGTTCCGGAAGTCGTACTGGGCGATCTTCTCCTCGATCTGGTCACTGAACGCCGGATACCGCTGCAGCAGCGTGGCGTAACTCTCGTGGGTCAGCCGGAACAGGCGGCACTCGGTCACCGCCTCGACGGTGGCTTCCCGGCGCTGGTCCTTGAACACCGACAGCTCGCCGAAGAATTCGCCCTTGCGGATGAAGGCGATGTTGCGGCGGCGCTCGCCGATGCCGATGTGGACCCGGCAGCGGCCTTCCTCCAGGATGTACATCGGGCCCGGCGGATCGCCCTCGGCGATGATCGTCTCGCCGGCGGCAAACTCGACCGGCTCCAGCGCCGCCAGCAGGTCGGTCAGCGCTTCCGGCGGCAGCTTGGCAAAGACGTTGAACTGATGGAGGAAGAGCTGGAGGTGCCGGGCCCGAGCCTGGAGCTCGACGTACTGGCGCAGGTCCGCGCGCTGGCGGATCAGGGCCGCAAAGACCGACCGGTCGAGCCGCAGTGCTTCGACATCGCTGCTGGCCCGGATGGTGGCATTGTGCAGGGCATGACCGAGCAGACCGGCTTCGCCGAAGGTGTCGCCGGCGCGGAGCTGGCCGAGGGAGATGTCGTCTCCCGCGTCGCTCTTGCGGACCATGCGGGCCCGGCCGCTGGTCAGGAGATAGAAGGCGTCGGCGGCCTCACCCTCCCGGGCCAGCTCCTGACCGAAGGCGTAGGTAACCGGCACGAAACTGTCGACCACCAGTTCACGCACGTCGGGCGGCAGGAAGTTGAGCAGCGGCAGCCGTTGCAGGGCGTCGAGATTGGCTTCGGCGGTCAACGGCGGCGTCCAGATCGGTGGTTCAGGGCGAAATCCTCAGGATGGTGCGGAACGGCAATACCCGACGCCCCCGCTGGTGAAATGGCGGGGGCGGGGCGCATCTGGCAATTCAGGGAATGATTTCCGCGATGACCGGTCGCTGCCGGTCCGGCACCTCGGGCGGGCCCCGGCCGAGGGCCATTCCTTCCCTAGTATGCCGCCGCTGGAGCCCGGCGCAAGGGGGGAGAAGCGGCCCCCTGAGGGGCTGGCGCCTCCAGAACCGGTCAACCCCGAAGATTTTGAGCGACGGCCTTTTTCTGGTCCATCTGAGCCTGCTTTATCGAGCTCACCATGGACTTCCCGTCTCCGCCCTTCACATCATGGCTTTCGGGCAGCGGCAGATCTTCGATGGCCGACGGCGCGGGTTTGGCTGAGCGCTTGGACATGGGCACCTCTCTGAAGGATGGAGCGACTTGATCGGGAACGGAGCAACTTTCTCAGCCGGGCATTTCCTGACCTCCGGAGCCGGGCAGAAGACGGCCGGTTTCAGGCTTTGGCCGGACTGTAGCGCGCGCCGGTCAGACCCGAAGATGCTCGAGGCGACCCTTCTTCATGTCGTGTATTGCCTGGGCCATGTTGCCACCACCAACCACTTCCCGATCCTCCGGCAACGGCAGGTCCTTGGTGGCAGCTTCGTCGGTGCGCTCGGTCTTGGCGGGTTTGGTTGCCATGGTGTCCTCCCCGGGGTGACGGAACCGGCAGGCGCAGGCTCCTGATCAGAGATCGGGTTGCCGGGAACAGATGTGACAGAGGGCAGTCCCGGTCCGGGCGGGGCCCGCTGCCAACGCAGCCGAGACAGGACAGCACCAGCCAGGCGTCATTTGCTGTTTCGGGTGATATTGGCGTTCGACTGCGAGGCGCTACACAAGACGTTGGATTATACGCGGAGAGTTTTCTGGTCCTGGTCCATTGCCTGCTGCAGCTTGAGAGCCATGGCGTCGTGTAGACCGTCGTCGCTACCGCCGACAGGTCCTTGATCGCCGATTTTGATTTCCGGGTGCCGGATGTCCTGGGCATCGATTCCCTCCCCGTGGGTACCGGGTTCGGAGTGATGCAGGAGACTCCAAGTCATCGAATGTTCGAAATGCTGGTCTTGACCGTGTCGTGTTTGGTTTTCATGACACTGGAAACCGGAGCAGGAGTGCTGTTGCCGGACCCGCCTGCCGGTCCTTCGAATTTGGCCGGAAGCGGCAGGTCCTTGATCGGGGATTTCCGGCTGGTGGATGGCTTGCTCATTGGTGCCTCCTCGTGAGTGCCTGATCCGGTGAGTTGCTGGGCCTTCCCTGACAGTCAACGGCTTGGTACCGCCGCCGGCCAGCGACAGGGCGGAGCGTGGTCAGCAGGGAGCCCCTCGTTCCAGGGGTCTCACTGAGATCGGATTCGGCCGGGCGGGTGTGACAGACCAGTAGCGCCGAGACTCAGCTCTGCGAGAGCCAGCGAACCCGCCGCTGCACTTCATCGGCCCGCCCGCGCGCCACCACACTCTGTTCCGCTCGTCGCCGGATCTCGGAGTCCTGCTCGTGCGGCATGACCTTGTCCAGGATGCGGAACAGGGTGTGACTGCCTTCGAACAGCATGGGGCCGATCAGGTCGACGGGCTTGGCCGCGAGGAATACCGCCCGCAGATCCGGATCGAGTTCGTCGAGATAGAACCGTGAATCGAAGGCCGGGACGTGGGCATCGGCCGAGACCTCGTCGAGGACCATGCCGTCCTCGCGGACGCAGAGGGCGGCTTCCTGGGCCCGGGCCAGGTCATCGAAGCTCAGCATCTTGCAGTCGATCCGGATCCACTCGAGATGATGGTGGGATACGTCCCGCCGGATGGCCTCCGGAGTGATGGCCTGGCGGCGATGCCGCTCCTCCGCCTCGGCTATGCCGGTGAGCCGGGCCCAGCGCTCGGCGGCGCCGTCCGGCATGATGTCTTCCCGCAGGGCGGGCAGCGTCGGAATGGGCCAGGTCGGGGCTCCCGGGGCGGCCGCCGCCGCCGCTGCGCGTTCGGCCAGGGTACTGGCGAATTGGTTGCCGGTGCTGGAACAGATCAGCTCGACCCGAAGAACATCAGCCGGTACCGCAGGGGCAGCGCCAAGTGCATTTGAGGGCGGCATCACGGACCGCGCCACCTGCCGCCGGATGTGGCCCATCCATTCCGTGGCCGAAAGCTGGCGTGCCTCAAGCCACCGTTCCATCTCCTCGCCGGTGATCAGGTCCCGCTCATAGCGGAACTCCTGGGCCGCCTCGTCGACCGCGTTCTCATCGAGCTTGCCGGCAGCGGTGGCCGCAGCCAGCGCCGTGACCGATGCGCCCACTTCGCGCTCCCACCGCGCCCAGCGGCCATCCCGGCTGGCATCGAGGACGATTTCCTCCCAGCCGAACGGGATACCATCAACCGAAAAAACTGGATGGCCGTAGAGAGACTTCATGCCACTCGAGGAAAAATGTGAGCTGGGAAGGTTGCACCAATAGACGCCGCAGCCGGGCCTGGGTGCAAGATAGCGGGCCCTGCGCCGCTCTAGCTTTGGCCCGTCGGGAGGTGCAGATTTCCCAACCTTACAGGTCGCACACCAGTGGGGAATCAATTGGCTAAGTCATTGCAGGATAATGTTTTGCCGTTCAGTGTCGCGGCCCATCCCTCGGCTCCGCTCTACCATTATCCCGACGGCCACGTCTTCTATCGGAAGTTGAATCGGACCTACCCCATGATTGCTCGTGGGGAAGGGTGCTTTCTGATCGACACCGATGGCAAGCGTTACCTCGACGGTTCCGGCGGAGCCTTCGTGGCCAACATCGGGCACGGGGTTGCCGCCATCGGCCATGCAATGGCCCGGCAGGCGGGCCAGGTGGCCTATCTCAATGGCACCGCCTTCACCTCACAGGTGGTCGAGCAGTTCGCCGCCGAGCTGGCGGATCTTGCCCCCGGCGACCTCGATCATGCCTACTTCCTTGGCAGCGGCTCGGAAGCGGTTGAAGCGGCGCTCAAGCTGGCCCGGCAGTACTGGGTCGAGCAGGGCAAAACGAGCAAGCGGAAGATCATCGCGCTCAAGCCCGGTTATCACGGCAATACGCTGCTGGCGCTGTCGGCCTCGGCGCGGGAGCACTACAAGACGTTCTATCAGGGATGGCTGGTTGACGTTGTTCGGATTCCTGCTCCGTATGGCTATCGATGCGCCTGTGGTGGTTCCGGGTTCCAGGTTCCGGGTTCCGGGAGCAAGACTGAGGAATGCCCCACCTGCAGTGGTGCCATTCTCGAGGAAGTCATCCTGCAGGAGGGTCCGGACAGCGTCGCGTGCTTCATCGCCGAGCCGGTGGGTGGCAGCTCGACCGGTGCCTCGGTGCCCGGTTCAGACTATTTCAAGCGGATCCGGCAGATCTGCGACAAGCACGAGGTGCTGTTCATCGCCGACGAGGTGCTGACCGGCGCCGGCCGCACCGGGACCTGGACCGCCATCGAGCAGTACGGTGTCACTCCGGACATCATGACCATGGGCAAGGGAATCGGCGGCGGATACGCCCCGGTGTCCGCGGTGCTGGCCCCGCAGCGGATCATCGATGTGATTGCCAAGGGCAGCGGGGCCTTCATGCACGCCCAGACTTTCTCCCACCATCCGGTGCTGGCCGCGGGCGGTCTGGCCGCGGTTCAATACATCCGCGAGCACGAACTGGTCGAGCGCTGTGCCCGGATGGCGCCGATCTTCCATCAGAAGCTGCAGGCACTCCGGCTGCACGAAGCGGTGGGCGATGTGCGTGGCCGCGGGCTGCTGGCCGGGGTGGAGTTCGTGGCGGATCGCGAGACCCGTCGCCCGTTTTCCCGCAAGAAGAAATTCGCCGAAACCTTTGCCGAGGCGGCACTGAAAGTGGGGCTGGTGGTGTGGCCGAACACGGGCCAGGCTGAGGGTGAGCAGGGCGACCTGGCCATGCTGGCGCCGCCGTTCATCATCACCGAACAGGAAATTGACCTGCTGGTCTCGCTCTTTGAGCAGGCCCTGACCGACACGCTGAGGACCATTGCATGACCGCGACTGCCGCTGCCGCATCCAACAAGGTGACCTATACCTCGACCAACGTGGACATGGACGCGTTTCACCGCGCCTTTGACGCCGCGCTGGCGAAGATCCGCTCCAATCTCAACGCGAAATATCCGCTGTTCATCGACGGCAAGGCGGTCGACGGTTCCGGCGGTGGCGATCCGATCATCGACACCTCGCCGATCGACACCAGCATCATCCTCGGCACCTTTGCCGCTGCCGGTCCCGATCAGGTGGACCTGGCCATCAAGTCCGCCCGCCAGGCTCAAAAGGGATGGGCCGCGATGCCGTGGCGCGACCGGGTCGTGGTGCTGCGTAAGGCCGCGACGCTGATCCGCGAGCGCAAGTTTGACCTGGCTGCGACGATGAGTCTCGAGGTGGGCAAGAGCCGACTGGAATCGATGGGAGACGCGGAGGAATCCGCCGACTTGATCGACTACTACCTGGGGCAGGTCGAGGAGGCCAACGGCTTCACCCGCACAATGACCCCGATGACGCCGATCGAGCGGAACACTGAGTTGCTGCGGCCGTTCGGGGTCTTCGTCTGTATCGCTCCTTTCAACTTCCCGCTGGCGCTCTCCACCGGAATGTCGTCCGCCGCACTGATGACCGGCAACGTGGTGGTCTACAAGCCGGCCGAAGACGCGCCATTGACCGGGCTCAAGCTGTATGAGGTCTATCGCGACGCCGGGGTTCCGGCCGGCGCGTTCAATTTCCTGCCGGGCCACGGCTCGAAGATGGGTGACGCGATGTGGCAGCATCCGGGGACCGATGGGGTGGTGTTCACCGGCTCCAAGGAAGTCGGGATGCGAATCTTCCACGGGTTGAGCCAGAAGTGGGTCAAGCCGTGCCTGATGGAGCTGGGCGGGAAGAACGCCACGATCGTCATGGATACCGCCGACATCGATGCCGCCGCCGAAGGGGTCATGCGTTCGGCATTCAGCCTGCAGAACCAGAAATGCTCGGCCACGAGCCGGGTATATGTCCACACCAAGGTGGCCGCGTCGTTCGTCGAGAAGCTGGTGGAAAAGACCCGCGCCATCAAGATGGGTGATCCGACCGAGAAGGACGTCTACTTCGGACCGGTGATCAATCCCAAGGCTGTCGGCCGCTGGGAAAAAGCTGTCGGCCAGGCCAAGGGGGAAGGCAAGGTGGTGCTGGGTGGAGAGCGGCTCAAGGGTGGGGTGTTCGACAAGGGGCATTTCGTGGCGCCGACGATCGCCAAGCTGCCGCTCAGCAGCTCGCTGTTCATGGAGGAGCTGTTCGTGCCGTTTCTGGCCATTGGTGAGGTGAGCAGCTTCGAGGAGGCCATCGCCGAGAGCAACAAGGCGGAGTATGGCCTGACCGCGGGGCTGTTCTCGAAGAACCAGACCGAGATCGACCGGTTCTTTGACGAGATCGAGGCGGGGGTGTGCTACGTCAACAAGCGGAGCGGGGCCACCACCGGTGCCTGGCCGGGCGCGCAGGCGTTTACCGGTTGGAAGGGGTCCGGCTCGAGCGGCAAGGGCGGCTGCGGCCCGTGGTACGTGCAGCAGTTCGTGCGGGAACAGAGCCGGACGGTGGTTGAGGGCTGATTGGCCGCGGGAGAACGCGGAGTTGGAACAGCCGCGGATGAACACGGACCAACTACGGCCACGGAATGACACGGACTGCTCCGAGTCAC
>JBDTTF010000165.1:0-16189 GCA_039930765.1 Gemmatimonadota bacterium
ACTCGGATCGCCTGGCGGACATCGGACTGGTTGGTTACAAAAACAGCAACTGCTCGATGCGACAATTCGAGGTCGAGCCATGGCCTGGAGCGGTCCGGGTTCATCCGTGGCTGTCTAAAGTCCGCGGCCTTCCGCGGCACCTGGGACCCCAGCCTGCCCGCCCGCTATTTCTCGAACACCACGATCCCGCTCATCCTGAGACTCTCCTGCCGCTTCTGCTCGCTCATGAATTTCATCATGAATCGCCAGAGCCAGGCCATCCTGACATCCCGGCCCAACCGGTGACCGGCCTCGAACATCCCATTGAACTCGCAGAGTTGCCATCCCAGCGGGGCAAAGAAGCCGGCAGGATCGGCGTGGGCAAACTTGAATGGCGCCCCGGCCCGGGCCAGCGCCTTGCCAGTGCTCTTTTCCATCATCTTCAGCAGCTTGGGCGCGATCAGGTCACTGAGCCACCAGCGGATGTTCGGGGTGGCCGCCAGATCCCGGCCCAGTGCGGCGACCTGTTCCGGATCGAGATAGATCAGCAGTCCCTCGGTGAGGACCAGCCCCGGACCCCGCTCCTGACCGATACCGGCCAAGAGCCGTTGCCGAGCGGTTGGATCGGACAGGTCGACCGCCAGCCGTTCGAGCAGGCAGCGCGGCTTTTCGTCCTTCAGCAACTCATTCTTCTCGGCGATGAGCGGCGGCAGGTCGGCTTCGATCCACTGGAATCTGGCGGGCAGGTCGAGCCGGTAAGGCCGGGTGTCGAATCCGGCGGCAAGGTTCAGCACGAACTGAATGCCGTCCTGCCGCACCTTGGTCATGATCAAGTCATCAATCAGCCGGGTGCGGACCGCCATCGCCCAGGCGAATTGAGGCATCGAAGGCATCGAGCGGGCCATTTCGGCGCCCCGCGCACCGGCCACCTTGGCGGCCAGCGGATCGCTGAACAATGCATCGGGCCGGGCGCTCTCGAGCCCTCTATAGTGGGCAACCCAGCGGGCGGTGTCGGAGATATTGCGGATTTCGATTGGCATCGGGAGGGGAGTCCTGGGTGAAAGCTGTAAGCCGTAAGCCATAAGCTGTAAGCCTAGCCAGTGCGGCATTGAGTCGCGGGTCGCGGGTCGCGGACCGAAGATAGCGGGCTCCAAGGCCCGACCCCCTCCTCCCTCCTCTCTCCTCCCTTCGGGTTCTCCCCCTACCACCAATGGTAGTTGCGGCACCTCCGGTCGAAGCCACAGATTTGTGGTACCCCCAACAACAGCTGGAGCCAACCCCGTGCGCCTCGCCCTGGTGAGTCTCGCCATCGTGCTGGTCCTGCCCCGGACTCTCACCGCCCAGGTCTACTGGGTGGGAGACACCCTGTCTCCCAGGATCAAGGTTGGGTCCTGCCCCATGGCCGACAGCATGTTCGGCCCTGCCCCGAAGGGGGTGATGAAGTCGCAGGTCCACGGACAGGTCGACGGATGGCTCAGCTCGGGGCCAATGCGCTACAACGACCGGCTGCCGGTCACGCTCGAGATGAGCCCGAAATTGCGAGATGAGCACCAGCTGCCCGCCGGATTTCTCACCATGTGGTTTTACGGCAGCATCATGAAGGCCGAGCGTGATCCCGCCAAGCCGTTCACCGTGGTGGTCGATGACACCATGTCGTATGTGCTGGGAATGCCGGATCAACCAACGATTCACGGTTCGACGCCTGATGTCATCTACTACCGGGTCATAATCACCCCGGACGCCGTCCAGGCGCTGTCGCGGGCCCGGAAGGCCCGGGTCGATTTCCTCGGCAAGAAGCAGGAGATCAACAACGACCGGCTGGAGGAGATACAGGGAACCGCCCGGATCGTGGTCTGCTACCGGGCGGGACAGGGGTTGCAACGAGACTAGAGACGAGAGACGAGAGTCCGGCATTCCCGGAGACCGTCTCTCGTCTCTCATCTCTCGACTTACCAGGCCTTCAGCTCCAGGTAGTCTCTTACGTAGAACACCGTGATGCCGACAACTGCTACCAGGGCCAGGACCTTGGAAAAGCCGGCCAGGATGCCGCCGATGACCATCGAGTACAGGATGATCTTGCAGACCGCCATCAGCAGGACGCTGTCAGTCTTGTATTTCTTGCCATTGACCTCGACGGCCGCAATGAACGGCCGGGTGATCAAGCCCCGCGACAGTCCCTGCCCGACCATGACCCGGGCCGGCTCGCCCGGAACGATGTAGTTGCGGAGGAAGTCGGGCAGCACCACCCGCTTGAGATGATGGTCGCCGATCTCGAAGACCGACAGAATCGTCTTGCCCCCGCCGCCGCCGTCTTCCCAGCTGCCCGCCCCCACCCGCCCCACGACCCCTTCGAGTGTCTGCATCGATCAATCCTCCGTGGATGAGTTGCGGTTCAGTGCGGCGCCCCGGGCTGGGTCAGGCCCAGATCGAAGGTCCCGCTGATGTCGAGGGGAGCCACAGCGTCGACCCCGATCAGATTGGTGAGTGTGGCCGAGTAGCTGCCGCGAATCCGGGTGGCGGTGAGGCTGGTGATGATCACGGTGCCGGTGTCGGCCGCGTCCCCGCCCCAGAGGTCGGCGGGATTGGCGGTGAAGTTGCTCCCGACCAGGATCGTGTGCCTCGGATCGATGGTGGTGAGGGGGTAGCTCCCCGGCCCGTGGACGCCTTTGAGGCTGATGGTGGCCAGGAACCGGGTGGTCTGACCCGACAAGGTCAGGGTCGTGTCGTGATAGCTGCCGATGATGGTGGCCGCGACCATGGCCTGGGTGGTCCCGGTGTCCATCACCATGCTGCTGCCCTGGCCATCGGTAGGCGGATGGTAAGTCCCGGACAATGGCAGGTCGAAATGCCCGTCCGTGATGTTGCGGAGTCCGGTCGCCCCGCCGAGTGCCACCGGAATGGCGGCGAAGGCAAAGGTGCCCTTGATCCGGGTGGCGCTGATCTCGGTGATGACCAGGGTGCCCGAGTAATCCATCGGCGAGCTCCACTGCTGGGCCGCCGAGGAGTAGATCCCGAGCCCGCCGATGATGGTGGCGCCGACGCCCATCGGATAGGTGCCGGCAGTCCCGATGTTGAACAGGCCGAGGGTGATCTGCTCCGGCGTCGAGGCGGAGTTGAGTCCCTCGATGGTGTAGACGCCGCCGGGATCCTGGTCCACCCTGATCCGGCGGTCCGCCGTCCAGGCTACTCCATCGATCTTGGCGGTCATGGTACCCGATACCCCGCCACCGCCGCCATCAGGATCGGTTCCGCCGCTGCCACAACCTGACGTGAAGGTGAAGGCCATGATGGAGGCGGTCACCAGGGTTCGAGTACCAGTCATGCGAAGCTCCTTCCAGGATTTTCCAAGCGCCGCGTACCGCGGCGAATTCCGAGCGAATGGAGAACTCTCGACCGTCGACTCTCGTCTCTCGACTCTGGTCAGAAGTGCGGCAGCCCGAAGTCGAAATCGCCGCTGATATGCAGCGGTCCGGTGGCCCCCGGTCCGAGCGACGGCTGGAGTGTCACGACATAGGTGCCGGCAATCCGGCTGGCGGTCTGACTGGTGACCACGATTGAGCCGGAGTCCCCGGCCACTCCGCCCCACAGGTTGAAATCGGACCCGACCAGTGTGCTGTAGCTGAGCTGGTGCTGCGGATCAGTGCTGAGGGCATAGGTGCCAACGCCATGGAGGCCGTAGATCGAGATGCCAAGGGAATGATTGACGGCGGTTGTGGCCGAGATCATGGTGGTGTCGTTCGGGAGTGTCACCGCCATGGTGCTGGCGTTGTACGGCTGGCCGCCCACGTTGGCGGTTACCCGGCTGCCGGCGTTGTCGGGCAGGTTGCCGGGATTCCCGAGCGTGGTAACCGGCAGGTCGAACACACCGTTGGTGACGACCGAGTTGCCGACCGCCCCGCCGGTGCCTGCCACAGAGGTGAAGGCAAAGGTGCCGGTCATGTGGGTGTTGCTGATGGCCGAGATCGTGATGGTACCGGCGGCGCCACTGAGTGGAGTGCTCCAGCCGGCCGAGCCCTTGGTGACGATGGCGGTGCCGCCAAATCCGGAGGGACCAACCCCGATCGGATAGGTGCCCGGCCCGGCGATATTGCTGACGCTCACCGAGATCGAGGCGCCGGCGCCCGCAGTGCTCAAACCCGAGAAGTTGTAGGCCCCGGGTGCAGCGTGCGCGCCGCCGGCCGGTACCGAGGGAGCCCAGGCCGCTCCATCGATGGTGGCACTCATCCCGAAATCACCACCGCCGCCCCCGGGACCGGGGCCGGTCCCACCACTGCCGCAGGCCCCCAGGGCCGCCATCACCAGCGTTCCGATCGTCAGCCTGGCAAACGAGATTTGCACATTAGCCTCCCCGAGTGATAGGCTTAGCCCGGTGCGCCACCCCGGACGGCCACTGCAGCCAATTCGGTGCTTCACTCGGCAATGCGCGGGAAGTCAGCGAAAAACGTCATTGAGACAAGAGTCGAGAGTCTGAAGTCCGCATTCCTCTCGGTCATTGCGCGGAACGCGGCACGCGGAACCTGATTCACCCGGAACCCCTTCTTGATGACGCCGCCGAACGCTGATCTGCCGGAGCACGGCCTCACCGCTGAAGACCGGGCCATGCTCGGCGGAGACCGGCCGGCCCTGGACCGGCTGTTCAGCGCCACCTACGAAGAGTTGCGGCGGCTGGCCTCGCGGGTGCGCCAGGGCGATCCATCGGCGACCCTGACGCCTACGGCGCTGGTCAACGAGGCATGGATAAAGCTGGCCGATACCCCGGGGCTGGCAGGGCTATCGCGCCTCCATTTCAAGCGGATTGCCGCCCGGGCCATGCGGCAGGTGCTGATCGAAGCGGCCCGCCGCCGCCACGCCACCAAACGCGGCGCCGGCGCCGCACTGGTCACGCTCGACGAGGGTATGACCCAGTCGGTGACTACCGCCAGCGAGCTGCTGGCCCTCAACGATGCGCTCGACGAACTGGCCCAGCTGCACCCGCGCCAGGCCATGATGGTCGAGGCGCGCTTCTTTGGCGGACTCGACATCCCCGAAACCGCCGAGCTGCTCGACGTCTCCGAAGCCACAATCCTGCGGGACTGGCGGGCGGCACGGGCGTGGCTGGCACGGGAGCTTCGAAGCAGTAGTTGAGTTGATCATTCTGGTTCCGGGTTCCGGGTACTCGGTTCATGGTTCACGGTTCACGGTTCACGGTTCACGAATGAGAGTGTGATTCCGGGTACCATATTCAGCGCAATGCTCCAGAGACATGCGGGCTCCTGTCTCTCGTCTCTCGTCTCCAGTCTCGCCTCATGACCGATCCCGCCCGCTGGGAACAAATCCAGGCGCTGTTTCACGCCGCAGCCGACCTGCCCGAGGCCGAGCAGCGGGCGCTGCTCGAGCGCGAGGGGGGATTGGATGCGAGCCTGGTGGCGGAGGTGCTGGCGCTGCTGAAGGAGGATGCGGCGGCTGGTTCGCTGCTGGACCGCGATCTTGGCGGCGTGGCCGATCAGATGCTCGAGCAGGGCGGAGAATTCCCGGCGTCCGGAGAATTCGGGCCGTATCGGATCCAGCGGATCCTGGGCGAGGGCGGCATGGGCGTGGTCTACCTTGCCGAACGACCAGACCTCGGCAGCCTGGCCGCGATCAAGTTCCTGCGTGATGCCTGGCTTTCCCCGGCCCGGCGTGAGCGGTTTGCCGCGGAGCAGCGGACCCTGGCCCAGCTCAACCACCCGGCGATCGCCCGGCTGTACGATGCCAACAGCCTGCCCGATGGCACCCCCTGGTTCGTGATGGAGTACGTCGAGGGGATTCCCCTCACGGCATACTGTACCGAGCACCAGAGCGGCGTCATTGAACGGCTGCGGCTGTTCCGCGCCGTGGCCGAGGCGGTCCAGTACGCCCACAGCCAGGCCATCATCCACCGCGATCTCAAGCCGTCCAACATTCTGGTCACCGCGGACGGGGTCGTGAAGCTGCTCGACTTCGGCATCGCCAAGCAGCTGGAGAGTCTCGAGGTCAACGCCGACCAGACCGGCACCGGGCTGCGGCTGATGACGCCCGCCTACGCCGCGCCCGAACAGATCGGGGCCGGCCGGATCGGGACCCACACCGACGTCTATTCACTTGGGGTGGTGCTGTACGAGCTGCTGACCGGCCGGCTGCCATTCGATACGGCCAATCGTACCCCGGGTGAAATTGATGCGATGATCCGCGACCAGCTGCCTGTCCGGCCGTCGATTGCGGCGCGCAGCACCGATCCGCTGCCGGCGGGCGGATCCCGGCCCCAGCTGTCGAGCCGGCGGGCGTGGACCGATCTCGACGTGCTCTGCCTGACCGCGATGCACAAGGATCCGGCCCGGCGCTACCGCACGGTGGACGCGCTGATCCGCGACGTCAATCACTACCTGGACCACGAACCGCTCGAGGCCAGGCCCGACAGTGTCTCGTACCGGCTGGGCAAGTTCGTGCGGCGCAACTGGCAGCAGGTCAGCGCCGGCCTCGCGGCCAGCCTGGTGCTGCTCGTACTGGTGGTGTTCTACACCATCCGGCTCACCAAGGCGCGCAATGTGGCCCTGGCCCAGGCCGCCCGGACCGAGCAGATCCAGCGCTTCATGCTCAACCTGTTCCAGGGGGGCGACGAGGCGGCCGGGCCCGCCGACAGCCTCCGCGTCATCACCCTGATCGACCGGGGGCTTCAGGAAGCCCGGGGCCTCGACGCGGAACCGGCGGTGCAGGCCGAGTTCTACATGACGCTGGCCGGGATCTACCAGAAGCTCGGCAATCTCGACCGGGCCGATACCCTGTTCGCGCTGGCGCTCAAGCAGCGTCGGGCGCTGCTGGGATCCGACGCGCCGGATATCGCCCGCAGCCTGGTGGCGCTGAGCCTGCTGCGCACCGACCAGGCGGAGTACGATGAAGCCGAACGACTGGCCCGCGAGGCGATGGCAATGATCGGCCGGGAACCACCGGTGGACCGCCTGGCCATGGCCCGGGCCGGGACTGCCCTGGGTGTGGCACTCGAGAGCAAGGGAGTCTACGACTCGGCCATCGTGGTGCTGGAAGATGCCGCGCGACTGGTCGGGCGATCGGATTCGGCGTCGGACGACATCACTCATGTGCTGAGCGAGCTGGCCAACAGCCATTTCTACTCCGGGCAGTACGCGGTCTCCGACTCGATCAATCGCCGGGTCCTGGCCATGGATCGCGAACTGCATGGGCCCCGCCACCCTGAGGTGGCCAACGACCTCATGAACCTCGGAGCCAACCAGGCCGAATTGGGCCATTACGCCGAGGCGGAGCGCTATTACCGCCAGGCACTCGATATCGTGAAGGCATGGTATGGCAACGACAATCCCGAGACCGCGTCCGACCTGACCATGCTCGGCCGGGTGATTATCCAGCAGGAACGGTTCGCCGAGGCCGATTCGATCCTCCGCCAGGCGCTGGTCATCCAGGAACGCGTCTATGGACCGGTCCACCCGAGGGTCGCGTCAGCCCTGAACGAGCTGGCCAAGGTTTCCATGCAGCAGGGACGGCTCGACGAATCCGAGGCCAGTTTCGAGCGGATGGCCGCCATCTATCGAGAAGTGTACCAGGGCAAGCACTACCTGATCGGGATCGCGTTGTCGAACATGGGCAGCGTGGAAATGAAGCGGGAGGCATTCACCAGGGCGGAACGCCGCTTCCGGGAGGCACTGGCGATGTTCGGCCAGACGCTGCCGGCCGATCATCTCAATATCGGTATCGGACGGATCAAGCTGGGGCGGGCCCTGCTGCGGCAGAAACGATATCCGGAAGCGGAGGAAGAGAGCCGAGCGGGATACACCATCCTGACCGAGCAGACCGATCCTTCAGTCAGTTGGCTGACCGCGGCGCGCACCGACCTGCTGGCGGAATACTCGGCGCTGCACCAGCCCGACCAGGCCGCGGTGATCCAGGCCGAGGTGGATTCGATTGCGGCGAAGAGGAATTGAACTGGAGATTAGAGACAAGAGACAAGAGACGAGAGACAAGGGTCCAGGGTCTAGGGTCAAGAGATCTGAAGATTGATCGAGTCCGGGGCAGACTGTTCCAGATACCGAAGAGGGATGTGATCCTGCGGAGTGTGAACCCTCGACCCTGAACCCTGAACCCTCGACCCTCGACCCTCGACCCTCGACTTCTACTGCCCCGGCTGTGCCCGGTACCGCGACTTGAGCAGCTGACTCCACAGCCCCCGCCACGGATGCACCACCGTCACCGGCCCGGTGTCGTTGACCAGTTCCCGCCCCTCATTGGCCCAGCGGAAAATCCCGCCCGACAGGTTCGATACATCGGTATAGCCCTGCTGGCGCAGCGCTTCGGCCATGGCCACCCCGCGGATACCGGCCGCATCGTAGACCACCACCGGATGGGTCCGGCGGAAATTGACCAATGAGGTGAGGTCGGGCGCCTCGGGATCGATCGAGACTGCGTCCTTGATGTGGCTGACCCTGAATTCGGCGGGAGAACGGGCGTCAATCAGCAGTGGCGGCGTCCGGTCCGGACTGCGCCACCAGATGACCAGATCCTCGGGAGTGACCTGGCGGACATCGGGAAACTTGTACTTGATGGCCTGGTTGATCGCCGTGGCGATCAGCGGGCTGCCGGGCAGCAGGAGGCCGGCGAGGAGAATGGCCGGGATCAGGAGCAGGATGATGGAGCGGGGTTTCATCGCCATACGGCCTCCGAAGGGAACCGGCCACGGATGAACACGGATAAGAATAGTGTGGTCAATCGCCTGGAGTCAGATGAACTTGAGAATCGGTCCTCGCCAGGCGCGATTGGCAGCCAGTGGCGCTTCGATCAATCCGTGTCATTCCGTGGCCAGAAAAAACCCGCGCCTGGCAAACCAGACACGGGCTCTCGCACCAAGCTTGAGGCCTAAAGCTTAAGGCTTACGGCTTATCTTCCGCCCCGCGCGCCGCCCCGGCCACCACCATTGCCCTGACCCGGAGGACCCGAGCCACCGCGGCCCGAACCGGGACGCCCGCCGGGACCACCCGGGCCACCAGGACCACCCGGCCGGCCACCGCCGCCCGGCTTGCCGCCGAAGCCGCTGCTGCCGAAGGTCTCGGTGCGGCGGGTCTTGGCCAGCAGCGCCGCTTCCGCGGCCGCCTTCCGGATCATCCGTTCCGGCGTCTCGGCCTTGGCAATCGCCCGGGGCTGCCCGGGGGTAAAGACCAGCTTGCCATCGACGGTCTCGGTGCTGAGCGGACGACCCGTGGTCAGCTCGTAGCTGCCCAGTACATTCTCGCCGGCGCCCTGGGCCGAATGGTAGCGGGCGGTCAGCGCTTCACGGTCGGCCACCCACTCGAGGGTAACCTGTGGCGCACCAAACGGCGTGATGGGGTGGACCAGCACGGCGCATTTCGAGCCGGGCTTGAACGGCCCGATCTTGATGTCCTTCCCGCCAACTTCCTTGCCCCAGCGGACCGCTTCCCGCTCGGCGGGGCTCTGAATCGCGGCTTTTTCGGCGGCGGCCGGCTTGGCGGCCGGGGCACCCTTCTTCGATTCCTGGGTCCGGCGAATGGCCTTCAGGTACTCCGGTTCATCGGTCGACACGGCGAGCACTCCCTTGACGTGGTGTGTGGCTGAATCTCTCCGCGAAAATACACCGGCTTGCCGGAGGCCGAAAGCTCGCTATTGGCGGCTGACCATTCCCCACATGGCCCAGAACAGGGCGGCGGTCGAGGCCCACCCGACCAGCGACCAGCGCAGGAAGAGGCGCCGCAGCCGGGCGTAGTCCCCCATGATGGCCCGTTCCATCCTCCGCTGGTCGGGCAGCAGCACCACCAGCCAGAGGAAAGTCGTGGCCGCCAGGATGACAACGCCCCGGAACAGCCACGGAGTGTCAGCCACCGGGTAGCCCCGCGCCACGGCCAGCAGGATGCCGGATGCGATGAGGCCGGCACTACCGAGCAGGGCGAAGAGCATGTCGGACCACAAGATGGCCCGGGCCACCTGCCGGAACGGAACCACACTCCGCTGCCGGTACAGGAACAAGGCCCAGAACCCCGTCACCGTCACATGACCCAGCAGCAGCACCGCGGAGGTGACGTGCACCATCCGCAGAATATCAATTCTATCCATTGCGTTCCTCGAACGGCCCCCGGAGCAGACCGAGGCGGTGAGGCCACCGGTCGAATCGCTGGTTGATGGCCGGGCGGCCGGGCAATAGTTGTCGAACGTCCTCCATCGAGTCGCGGCGGAGCCGCCGACACTCGCCCCGAAAATGTAGCTGAAAGGGATTGACACCCCCCGGTGCGCCCGGCACCGGAGCAGGCGCCGCTGAACCGATCGCAGCTTCGCGCTCCGATTGCATCGAGAATGGAGAGAGGGACCTGCTGCGGAGGATCAGTGGCTGAGGAACGACTGGGCAGCGGACGTGGACCGGGACGCCGCGGAACTCGCATCACGGCAACGGTTTGATCACCGTGCTCGAAGCGCCGCCGGAGTGGGAAATTGATCGGAACCGTGCAGCAGACCGATGGACTTGAGCGGCTCGGCATGCGGAACAAAGCCACGACCACCGAACATGACCGCAACTCCAGCCGGCAGGCGTTTGGGCAGCTGGAGCAGCTCCCGCAACTGACGCTGGACGAGGTGGGGATCACTGGCACTGAGTGCGACCAGTGAAGGCTTGAGCCGCCACGCCGCCTCGATGGTTTCGCCGAGCGGCAGATCGGGGCCGAGGTAGTTGAGCCGCCAGCCGGCGGCCTGGGCGTGAGCCAGGCTGCGCAGCACGCCCCACTCGTGCCGCTCACCCGCCAGGCAGTTGGCCAGCAGAACCGGCTGGTCGGCAGCCACGACCATGGTCAGCGCGTGCTTGAGAAAGGAAACCACTGTTTCGCTGGCCAGATGCTCGAGCGCGATCGGCAGCAGCCCCAGCGCCCAGCGATCGCCGACCACCTGGCCCAGGGGCTGGATGACCTGGTCACACAGGTGGACCAGACCGTGGCTCCGGGCTTCGGTTTCGAGAATCCGGTACATGGCCCCGCGATCCAGCCGCTCGACCGCCGCCAGAAATGCCCCGACCGGGGTTCCGTCCTGATCCCGGGCGTCTGCCTGGGCCAGCACCGACTCGATCGGCTGAGAAACCAGGTCTCCGATCCGGCTGCCAGCCTGGATCAACCGGGCATAGGCTCTGAGCAGTGCCACCTGTCGGGCGTTGTACGCCCGATAGCGATTGGCCTGGCGCGCAGGGCGCACCACGGCATAACGCCGCTCCCACGCCCGCAGGCGTGCCGGCGCGAGTCCTGTCAGTGCAGCGACTTCATATATCTCGTAGATCGGTTCGGTCTGAGTCACTGGCAGAAGGTAGGGGCCGACGACGAGCCTGTCAAATGTTTTGCCACAAAACTATGAACTAAGAGTTCTGGACCGAGACGGCCGGCGGTCCACACCAGTTCGGATGCCAGGGCTGCCGACCATCCGCACAGGCCGGAGCCACGGACGACTGACGCCATGGATCGGCGTTGATTAATTTGCCGCACCGTTGCTCGGGGCAGCCCCTGCACCCCGCCCGAGCACAGGTCCCTGGCCCCCCAGTCCGGAGTTCTCAGCTGAGCCCGATCGCCCCGGAAGCCGCGCCAGTCGCCGGCCCAGTTACGCCGCACGGCACAGATTGGTCGATCATCAATTCGATCCGGGTCCTGGCCATGGACGCGGTCGAAAAAGCCAACTCCGGGCACCCAGGGACGCCGATGGCGCTGGCCCCGGTTGGCTATCTCCTCTGGTCCCGGTTCCTCCGGCACAACCCCGCCAACCCCGCCTGGCCCGACCGCGACCGCTTCGTGCTGTCCTGCGGTCACGCCTCGATGTTGAGCTACGCCTTGCTGCACCTGAGCGGCTACGATCTTTCGCTCGATGACATCAGGAATTTCCGCCAGTGGGGCTCCAGGACGCCGGGCCACCCGGAGCGCGGCCACACTGCCGGAATCGAGACCACCACTGGCCCGCTGGGCCAGGGCGTGGGCAATGCGGTCGGCATGGCCCTGGCCGAGCGATTGATGGCCGAGCAGTTCAACCGGCCGGGACAGACCGTGGTCGATCACCGGACCTGGGCACTGGTCAGCGATGGCGACCTGATGGAAGGGGTGGCCAGTGAGGCTGCGTCGATCGCCGGCCACCTGGCCCTCGGCAAGCTGACCCTGATCTACGACGACAACGACATCACCATCGACGGACGGGCCGGGCTTTCGTTCTCGGAAAATGTCGGGGCCCGATTCGAGGCGTACGGTTGGCGGGTGCTGCGGGTCGCTGACGGTAATGATCTGGCCGCGATCGACCGGGCCCTGCAGGATGCGGCCGGGCAGAGCGTGAAGCCGACCCTGATCGTGCTCAAGACGAAGATCGGCGATCCTGCTCCGACCAAGGGCGGCACCTCCGGCGCGCACGGCGCGCCGCTCGGCGCCGACGAGATCCGCAGGACCAAGGAAATCCTGGGATGGCCGCTCGATCAAGCGTTCCACGTGTCGGTCGAGGGAAAGCAATGGGCCGCTGCCGCGCGCCAACGGGGCGCGGAGCTGGAGAGGGAGTGGAGCACCCGGGCCGCCGCATGGCAGAGCGCCAATCCTGAGCTGGCCGCGTCCTTCGAACGGGCGCTGAGTGGTACCCTCCCCGATGGATGGGAGAGCGCCCTTCCGGTATTCACTCCCGCCGATGGCGCCCTGGCCACCCGGCAGGCGTCGGCCAGGACGCTCAACGCGCTGGCGGCGAAGATCCCGAATCTGATCGGCGGCTCCGCCGACCTGGCCGAGAGCACCGGGACCGAGATCAAGGGGGGTGGCAGTGTGAGCGCCACCGCCACCGGCCGGAATCTCCACTGGGGCATCCGCGAGCACGGGATGGCATCGGTGCTCAACGGGATGGCGGCACACGGAGGACTCAGGCCGTTCGGCAGCACCTTCCTGATCTTCACCGACTACTGCAAGCCGTCGATCCGGCTGTCGGGGCTGATGGGCTTGCCGGTGATCTACATCGGCACCCACGACTCGATTGGCCTCGGCGAGGATGGACCGACCCACCAGCCGATCGAACAACTGGCCATGCTGCGGGCCACTCCGAATGTGAATGTCATCCGGCCAGCCGACGCGACCGAGACCGTCGAAGCGTGGCGCGCCGCGGTCAGCCGGACCGACGGCCCGACCGTACTGGCGCTGTCGCGCCAGAAGCTGCCGATCCTCGATCGGACCAGGCTCGCGCCAGCCGCAGGCGCGCGGCGTGGTGGCTATGTGCTGCGGGATTCCGCCGGCGCCCCGGACCTGATCCTGCTGGCCACCGGTTCCGAGATTCACCTGGCACTGGCCGCCGCCGACCGACTGACTGTGGCCGGCCGGAAGGTGCGGGTCGTCTCCATGCCGTGCTGGGAGCTGTTCGATGCCCAGTCGCAGAGCTACCATGATGAGGTGCTGCCGCCAGCGGTACGGGCCCGGGTCAGCATCGAAGCGGCGGCCACGATGGGCTGGCACCGCTGGGTTGGAGACCAAGGCATTGCGCTGGGGCTCGACCATTTCGGCGCGTCGGCGCCGGCCGAACGGCTGTACCAGGAATTCGGGCTGACGGTGGAGGCCATCGTCGGCGCGGCGCAGCGGATTCCGGCCAGGTAGCAGAAGACAGCAGACAGGAGACGGAAGACAGGCAGGCGGAGACCGGGACTGTGGGCGCCGGATAGTAGTCCTGTCTGCTGTCTCCTGTCTGCCGTCGGTGATCCGAAGCTGGTTTCACATTTCGTATCTCGAGGTTCCATGAACCCGTTGATCTCGCTTGGCCGCCTCGGCCAAAGCCCCTGGTACGACTACATCACCCGGGATCTGGTGCGCTCGGGTGAGCTGGCGCGGTTGATCGCGGAGGACGGGCTGCTGGGAATGACGTCGAACCCCACGATCTTCGAAAAGGCGATCGCCGGAAGCGACCTGTACGACGAGGAGATCCGGCGGCAGTCGGGCGAAGGCCGACCGGCCACCGAAATCTTCGAGACCCTGGCGGTGGCCGATGTGCAGGCGGCCTGCGACGCCTTTCGCACGGTGTATGAGCGGACCGGCGGCGGGGACGGGCTGGTCTCGCTCGAAGTCTCGCCGACACTGGCGCATGACACCAAGGGGACCATCACCGAGGCGCAGCGGCTGTGGGGGGCGGTGGGGCGGGCCAACGCGATGATCAAGATCCCGGGCACGCTCGAGGGATTGGCGGCCATCAGTCACTGCCTGGCCGCCGGCATCAACGTGAACGTGACGCTGCTGTTCAGCGTCGAGCGGTATCAGCAGGTCATCGAGGCGTTTTTCACCGGGCTTGAGCGCCGAGTGGCGCAGAACGCCCCGGTCGACCGGATCCAGTCGGTGGCCAGCTTCTTCGTGAGCCGACTCGACGGCAAGGTCGATGCGCTGCTCGATGGCCCCGGCACGCAGACCGCGCTCCGCGGCACGGCCGCGATTGCCAATGCCTGCCGCGCGTACGCTGTGTTCGAGAGTTCGGTGGCCACTCCGCGCTGGCAGGCGCTGGCCGCCAAGGGCGCCCGGGTCCAGCGGCCACTGTGGGCCTCGACCAGCACCAAGGATCCCAGGCTGCCCGACGTGTATTACGTCGAAGCGCTGATCGCCGCCAACACCGTGAACACCCTGCCGCCGGCCACGTTCGCGGCGTACCGCGATCACGGCAAGCCAGCCGACCGGATTGCTGCGGGGGTGGCGGCTGCCCCGGCCCAGCTCACGGCGCTGGCCGCCGCGGGGATCGACCTGCCGGCGATCACGGCGCAGCTCGAGAAGGAAGGGGTGGCGAGCTTTGCGGCGTCGTTCACCAGCCTGCTGGCCGTGATCGAGAAAAAGGGAGCGGTGCTGGTCGGCTGACCCAACTCCAATTGCGAAGAGGGGAGAGTGGAGAGGGGACCTCCGCCTCACTCCGTATGCCCCTCTTCTCTCTCCGCTCTCCGCGGTTGATGAACCTCAAACTCGGCGTGCCAATCGATGCGTAAAATTGGGCTCACAGGCTGGATCCTCATCGCCACGATCATCGGGGTGATCCTGGGCTGGCTCGATCACGACGTCTGGACCGGCTTCAGCCTGCTCAGCGTGTTCCAGCCGCTGTCCTCGATCTTCCTCCGGATGATCAAGTCGATCGTGGTGCCGCTGCTGTTCGGCAGCCTGGTGGTCGGGATCGCTGGCCACGGGGACGATCTCAAGCAGGTCGGCCGGCTGGCGATCCGGTCACTGCTGTACTTCGAGGTGGTCACCACCATGGCGCTGGCCATCGGGCTGATCGCGGTCAACCTGATCAAGCCGGGAGTCGGGGTGAGCCTCGCGGTCTCGGCCGATGAAGGCAAGCAGTTTGCCAGCACCCCGACCACCCTGTCCGGCGTGCTCGAGCACACGGTACCGGCCAGCTTCTTCGATGCCGCCGCCAGGAACGAAGTGCTGCAGGTGGTGTTCTTTGCCCTGCTGTTTGCCGCGGCGCTGTCGCAGGTCAAGGGCAAGCCGAAGGAGACGATGCTGGCGTTCTGCGAGAGCCTGTCCGAGGTGATGTTCAAGTTCACCGGCATCGTGATGAAGTTTGCCCCGATCGGGATCGGGGCCGCCATCGGCGCCACCATCAGCAAGAGCGGGATCCACATCCTCGGTAACCTCGGCATCCTGGTCGGCACCCTGTATGCGGCCCTGGTGGTCTTCATCCTCGGGGTGCTGGTCCCGGTGGCGCTGGTCTGCCGGATTCCGCTCAAGCGGTTCTGGCGCTGGGTGCGGGAACCGTGGCTGATCGCCTTTTCGACCGCCTCGTCGGAGGCCGCGCTGCCACTGGCCATGGAAAACATGGAGAAGTTCGGGGTGCCACGGCGGATCGTCGCCTTTGTGCTGCCCACCGGCTACTCGTTCAACCTCGACGGCTCGACGCTCTACCTGGCCGTCGCCTCCGTGTTCGTGGCCCAGGCGGCCGGACTCGATCTGAGTATCGGACAGCAGCTGGTGATGATGCTGACCCTGATGCTGACCAGCAAAGGAGTGGCGGCGGTGCCCCGAGCCTCGCTGGTGATCCTGTCCGGCACCCTGGTCACCTTCGGATTGCCGCTGGAGGGCGTGGCGGTGATCCTCGGCGTCGACGCCTTCATGGACATGGCTCGAACCTCGGTCAATCTGCTGGGCAACTGCCTCGCCAGTGCGGTGATGGCGCAGTGGGAGGGGGAGCTGGGGCCGGAGCAGGCGGCCATTGGCCATTAGCCGTCAGCCGT
>JBDTTF010000166.1:0-4774 GCA_039930765.1 Gemmatimonadota bacterium
CGTTCCCGTTCCACTTCCTGAACAACAACCACGCCATGAACGTCCGGCCCAAGAACTACTCCTGGACCGACTTCTACGACGGGTTGATCGACGTCACCCGCTATTCGTTCAGCTGGAAGGCCATTGCCAAGCGGATCCCGGCCACCGATGGCGCGATTCCCAAGTGGATGAACGTGGTCCGCTCCGTCTCCTCGGAAGGCTTCGGCCGGATCAAGTACCACACCATGCTGCGCAAGCGGCTGGACACCGACAAGGAGCTGCGCAGCTTCTTCGACGGCGAGACCACCAAAATCCCGCAGTTCTACGTCGACCGGATCAAGGACGACCTCGGACCGTTGTTCTCCGAGCTGCCGGCCGGCGCCATCGAGCACGATCCCAACGCCTGGCTCAAGCTGCAGACGCCGGATACCGTGGTGCTCAAGGCCGCTCCAGGCCGCCGGGCCAACCGGCCGGCACCGGAAGCCCAGGTACCGGCGCCGATGTCGCCCAACGACGCCTGAAGGCGTCGTGCCGTTAGCCGTTAGCCGTTGGCTGATCGGATAGAAAACGACCCTCCGGTGCCTGGTGCCGGAGGGTCGTTTTCTTCCAGGATTCGGTATTGGCGTTAGAAGCTGGCTGACTTGACGCGACTGCGGAACAACACAGTAAGTCAGTCGACTTTCCATGTGGCCAGAGCTCTGTCGACATTCCTGGATAGCAGAAACCCGGCGCCGAATGGCGCCGGGCTTTTTTGCGGGCACAGAGTCCCGTTCAACGGCCGCAGTTCAGACCGGCAGGCTCCGCTGCTTGCTGCCCGCGTCGTACTGCTCCCGAGCCTTCACCACTCTGGTCATCTGCTTCTCGGTCCACCCCTGCAGCCGCTCCACCACCTCGGCCAGCGAACGCCCCAGCGGAGTGAGGCTGTACTCCACCCTGAGCGGTGAGGCGGGATAGACCTGCCGCCGGACAAATCCGTCCCGCTCGAGCGATCGGAGCACCGACGTCAGGACTTTCGGCGCCACGCCACCGACCGAGCGACGCAGCTCGCCGAACCGTGTCGGCTGCCGGGCCAGGACCGCGAGGACCAGGACGGTCCACTTGTCTCCCACCCGGTCCAGCAGCTGACGGGTGGGGCAGTTGGGGTCGAACGTGTTCCATTTCATGCCCCAAGTTATCGTGCACACCGCAGGCGTTCAAGGTTACCTGTGGGTACCTACTTGCTCATGGTAACTAGTTTGGCGACCTTGTTCACCCGACTGGCCTGACCTCGCGCCTGACTATCTCGAACGGAGCTCCACCCCATGGCAACCACCACCGACCAGAACAAGCAGAACGTCTGGGCCTTCTACGACCTGGCCTTCAACCAGCAGCAGCCCGAGCAGGCGGTCCAGCGCTACCTCGGCGCCAGCTACAAGCAGCACAACCCTATGGCAGCCGATGGACCCGAGCCGTTCATCGGCTTCGTCCGCTGGATCACCGGCGAGAACCCCAAGCTCCGATTCGAGAAAAAGCGGATCATCGCCGAGGGAGAGCTGGTGGTGGTCCATTCCCACCTGATCCCGGCCCCGGCCGCCCGGGGCACGGCGGTGATGGACATCTTCCGGCTGGATGACAACGGCAAGATCATCGAGCACTGGGATGTGCTGCAGGACGTCCCCGAAACGGCCAAGAACGGCAATACGATGTTCTAGGGGGCTCAGGCGTGTCTGAACTAAAGAAGCCCGGCGCCTTTCGGCGCCGGGCTTTGACCATCGATCACCAGCTTCCGGTTCAGACCGTGGCCGCCGAGTGCCGCCGCCGAGCCACTTGGTCGCCGATAGCCCGCAGATCGACCATGGCCCTGGCATACGGACGGAGCTGCTCGGAGACGATGTCCAGATTACCGATCAGCAGCACCCTCACGTTGTCATGCTCGACCAGGTGCTGCACCACCTCGGCAAAATCACCGTCACCGGCGGCCAGCAGCAGCGTGGTCCAGCCCCGCCGGGCATGGGACCGCACCAGGTGGAAGGCAAAGCCGATGTCGGCGGCCTTCTGATGGATGAACTCGTAGGGCACCCCGGTCTGCGGGTGCACCACCGTGCCACCACCCATGCCAGGGGGCCAGTTCAGCCGGCGCTTCTCGGAGGGATAGAGCTTGACCCGGAGCCCTGGGCCGTTGGGCGGAGGAAAGGCCAGCGCATTGTGAAAGGCGCTCTGCCGAGCCGACAGCGGATCCCCCTCGGCGTGGAAGTAATACGCATCCTCGATGCCGTCGGAGGTACCCCCCGCGGCACACTGGGTCTCGAGATACTGCCGAAGCTTCAGGTAATCGAGGTGATCGTTGCGCTGCAGCCTGCTCCAGCAACGATGCACAAAAGCGCCATCGACGAACCATGCCACCGACATGACGCCGCTCCCTGGGGGGTCGAACCGTCCGACCGGATGTGTCTACGGGTTATGTAGCTGGTACACCGGAGGGGTCCCAACTGCTGGCCGGCAGGGCGCCGGCCCCGATCAGGCAACGTATGATTTGACCCAATGCTCCAGCTGGGCCAGGTCCAGCCCGGCGTCCTTGCAGGGGCCACTGGGCAGGGTCATGGTCAGCCCCAGGACCGGCACCTTGCCGGCCACATCGTGCAGTCCGCTCACCATGTCCCGCTCGCAGGCCACCGCCACCACTGCCCGGGGACGCCGTTCCCGGATAACCCGGCGGGCCAACTGGCCCCTGGTGGCCACGAAGACCGGCACCTCGTACTTGCCGGCAATGGCCAGCACCCCATCCAGTGCCGCCTTGGACAGGCAGCGCGGAATCAGCAGCAGCAGTTCTCCCCGACCCACCTTCCGGCCTCGCTCGGCGGCCAGCGCGTTGTAGACCTTGACCGAGGCATTCTCCACCCAGTCTCGTCTCCCGAAATGCTCGGCAACTCGCGAGGTGAGCCGCATCAAGCGGAGAAAGGGACCACGCTCGGCCAGCCGCTCGGGCAGCAGCGGATGACGAAAGGCGTAGGAGAGCACCAGCAGCAACCACCAGAGCCAGAGCACTCCACTGATGGTCCCGAGTGCCACCCAGGCCACCGTCGGAATGATGGGAGCGAGGAGCGCCAGCCGAGGAGCGAGCAGGAACAGTATGAGGGAGACCACGCCCAGGGCGGTGGCCATGGCGGCGGCGGACCACAGGAAGAAGAGAGGCGGCGCCGAATCGTAGTTGCCGCCATCGGGAAGGGGCTGGCCGTCCCACTCGTCCCATTCGTGGCCGAGCCGGCGGTCAACGTCGATATGGATGAGCTGGGCCCGGGGTGCGCTGTCGGTTGTCACAGGGTGAAAGGGTTTCCCCCAAGCCGTTGCTTGTCAAGGGAGAATCGGGCCGCCTAGCTTTCCTTATATATGGCGAGATCACCAATACTTCGGGGTTTGTTCCGGAATGACCCCCGGGCCAGGGCCGCATACTCCGAAGGGGCCGGAATCCACCGGATCATCCCGGAGGCCATTGCACGGCCCGCCGATATTGCCGACCTGCAGGCGCTGGTGCGCTGGGCCGCCGACCATGCGACCGCGCTGGTTCCGCGAGGTGCCGGCAGCAGCATGGCTGGCGCGGCGATCGGCGACGGTATAGTCGTCGACCTCACAGCCATGGAGCCGAGAGTCCTTACCATCGACCCGTTCACTCGCCGGGCAGTGAGCTCCGGCGGAACTACCGTGGCCGAGCTCAACTCCCGAGCCTTGGAGCACGGATTGCGGATGCCGGTCGAGCCTTCGAGCAGTCGCTGGGCCACGCTGGCGGGAGTGGTGGGGACCAATGCTGCCGGCGCCCGAAGCCTCCGGCTGGGCAGCGTCCGCCGCTGGGTCAGAAGCCTCGATCTCGTCACCTCCGACGGCGCCACCGACCGGTCGAGCCGCGACGCGATGGAGCGGCCGGCGAGTGGAATCGTCAGTCGTTTCGAGCGTGAGATCGGACCTGGCCTGAGGGCCAGCGGCAACCTGATCCGCGACGCCTTTCCTCACACCCACAAGAACTCGGGTGGCTACGCCCTCGATGCCTGGCTTGAGAGCGGTCAGACCGTCGACCTGCTGGTTGGCAGTGAAGGAACGCTGGCCTTTACCACCGGAATCGAGTGGGAATTGGAACCGATTCCCCCCGCCCGCAGCGCGGTCCGTGTCGCCCTTGATGACCTGGCCACCCTGGGGGATGCCGTGACCGCTCTGCTGGCGCTCGATCCTTCGGCCATCGAACTGCTCGACCGCACCTTCCTCGACCTGGTTCAGCAGCACCGCGGCAGCGCCGCACTGCCTGAGCTTTCAGCCGGCACCGAGGCCATCCTGCTGGTCGAGTTCGAGGGCACGACGAGTGACGCAGTCCGGCAGAGCGCCCAATCGGCGGTGACCCTGGTGGCGCCCTGGTCGCGGGATGTTTCGATCGCGCTCACGCCGGCCGAAGAAGAACAGCTCTGGCATCTGCGCCACGCCGCCAGTCCGATCCTGGCGGGGCTGTCGGAACGGCGCCGCTCGGTCCAGGTCATCGAGGATGGCTGCGTCCCGGTGGCCAGGCTCGGTGCCTACATCGAAATCGTCCGTGCCGAAGCGCTGGCTCGCGGGCTGCAGGTAGTTATCTTCGGCCACGCCGGAGACGGCAACATCCATGTCAACTTGCTGCCTGACCTCGACCGGCCCGACTGGACCCAGCAGCTTGCCAGTCTGTTCGAGGCGGTCAACGCCGCGGTGATCCGCCTCGGCGGTACCGTGAGCGGTGAACATGGCGTTGGCCGGCTCCGGGCTGGATGGATGGAGCGGCAGTACGGGCCCGAGGTCGTGGCAC
>JBDTTF010000167.1:0-7128 GCA_039930765.1 Gemmatimonadota bacterium
CTGGCTGACGGGCGAGTTCACGTCTGCGACGGGGCCATGGGCACCATGCTCTATGGCCGCGGCGTGTTCCTGAACGTCTGCTATGATGAGCTGAGCCTGAAGCAGCCGGCCCTGGTGCGGGACATCCACCGCGAGTACGTCCGGGCCGGCGCCGAAATCATCGAGACCAATACCTTCGGGGCCAACCCGATCAAGCTGGCGCAGTATGGCCTGACTGATGAGACCGAACGCATCAATGAGGCCGCGGCCAGGATTGCGGTCGAGGCAGCCGGCGAGCGAGCCGCAGTCATCGGCGCCATCGGCCCACTCGGGATCCGGATCGAGCCGTTCGGCGAGACCTCGGTGGCTGAAGCCGAGGCCGCGTTCGGCCGTCAGGTCAATGGGCTGGTGGCGGGCGGGGTCACTGGCTTCGTGCTCGAGACCTTCAGCGACATCGACGAACTGGGCGCTGCGCTGGCCGCCATCCGCCGGCGAACCGACCTGCCGGTCATTGCGTCGATGACGGTGGGGATCGACGGCAAGACGCAGTATGGCACCGAGCCGGCCACCTTCGGCCCGCAGCTGCAGGCCATGGGCGCTGACGTCGTGGGTGTGAACTGCTCGGTCGGCCCGCACGGCGTCCTCGAGGCCATCGAACAGCTGGCCAGGGTCACCAGCCTGCCGCTCTCCGCGCAGCCCAACGCCGGTCTGCCGCGTGAGGTCGAAGACCGCAAGATTTACATGGCCTCGCCGGAGTACATGGCCAACTACGCCCGGCGGATGGTTGAGTCCGGTGCCCGGCTGGTGGGTGGCTGTTGCGGCACCACACCCGAGCACATCAAGGCCATCGCGGCATTCATTCAGAGTGTCTCGCCGAGGCATGCGTTCAGTTCATCCGAGCCGACGCCGGTGGTCGCGGAGGCACAGACGCCGGTGCCGCTGGCGGAGCGGTCCCGGCTCGGCGCCAAGCTGGCAGCCGGCCAGTTCATCACCACCGTGGAAATAGTGCCGCCGAAGGGTGTTGACCCCGCCCCGATGTTCGACCAGGTGCGCCAGCTCAAGGCGGCGGGAGTCGATGCGGTCAATGTGCCGGACGGGCCGCGGGCCCAGAGCCGGATGGGCGCCCTGCTGTCCGGACTGCTGATCGAGCGCGAGGTCGGTCTCGAGGCCATCGTGCACTACGCCTGCCGGGACCGCAACCTCCTCGGCATGCTGTCCGACCTGCTGGGCGCGGCGGCCAGCGGAATCCACAACCTGCTGATCGTCACCGGCGATCCGCCCAAGATGGGCCCCTATCCAGATGCCACCGCGGTATTCGACATCGACAGCATCGGGCTGACCAACCTGGTGGCCCGGCTCAACCGAGGGCTCGACCCCGGTGGCAATGCGCTGGGAGGCCGCACCGGCTTCGTGATCGGAGTTGGGGTCAATCCGACGGCACCCGACCTGGAGCGCGAGCTCAAGCGGTTTGCCTGGAAACTCGAGGCCGGCGCCGAATTCGCGATTACCCAGCCGGTGTTCGATCTGGATCAGTTCGACCGGTTCCTCACGCAGGTCGAGTCGTTCAAGGTCCCGATCATTGCCGGGATCTGGCCGCTGGTCTCGCTGAGGAACGCCGAATTTCTGGCCAACGAGGTGCCCGGTGTCACCGTCCCGGCCCATGTGCTCGACCGGATGAAGAAGGCTAGTGGCAGGGGCAAGGAGGAGGCGCTGGCCGAAGGGGTGCGGATTTCCCAGGAGATGCTGGCGGAGCTCCGGCCGCGGATCCAGGGTGTCCAGGTCTCGGCGCCGCTGGGCCGGGTGCCGGTAGCGCTTGAGGTCATCTCAGGGTAGGGTACTGGTCAAAGGTTCACGGTTCACGGTTCGAGGGTTCACGGTGCTTCTGACCGACCCGGCAGCGCCGTTCGGGGTCCCGAGCTCCGCCCAACAGACACCGTGAACCGTGTACCGTGAACCACAGACGACCAAGCCGACTTTCCACGCCAGGCATCCTCATGGCTGTTCCCCCAATGCAGATCACGCCCGTCACGCTCGACGGTCATCACGTCCGGCTGGCGCCGATGAGCGAGTCGCATCTCGAAGGGTTGAGTGCCGCCGGGCTGGATGAATCGATCTGGCGGCTGGCGATGGACCGGATGCAGACCCGCCAGGACGTGAGCGACTACGTCACCAACGCGCTGGCCGACCAGGCCCGTGGGGTGTCGCTGCCGTTCGTCACCATCGACCGGGCCAGCAACCGGATCATCGGCAGCACCCGGTTCGGCAATATCGACCGCAGCAACCGGCGGGTGGAGATCGGCTGGACCTGGCTCAATCCGCAGTGGCAGCGCACTGCGGCCAACACCGAGGCCAAGCTGATGATGCTGCAGCACGCCTTCGACATCTGGGACTGCGTCCGGGTGGAGCTTAAGACCGACGCACTGAACCAGCAGTCGCGCGACGCCATGCTCCGGATCGGCGCCAGGGAAGAGGGGGTGCTGCGCAGCCATATGCTGGCCTGGAACGGCCGGCGGCGGGATTCAGTCTACTTCAGCATCCTCGACCACGAGTGGCCGGCAGTCAAAGCCTCGCTCGAATCAAAACTGGTCAGCGGTCCAGCGGCCCAGTCGGCATAGCCCCTCGCTCCATCCGGCACGACCCGAATCATTCCACCGACCTCGTGCGCCGAGCGCCTGGAGCGGTTCACGAATCCTGGAGCCGATAGCCCACCCCCGGCTCGGTAAGCAGGATCCGCGGCCGAGCCGGATCGGCCTCGAGCTTGTGCCGCAGCTGGGTCATGTAGACCCGGAGATAGTGAGTCTGGTTCTGCGCATTGGGGCCCCAAACCTCCCGCAGCAACGCACGATGGGTGAGCACCTTGCCGGCGTGCCGGACCAGCGCCACGAGCAGTTTGTATTCCAGCGGTGTCAGGTGCACCGCCGTTCCCCGCACCGTCACCCGCCGCTCGGCCAGATCGACCCGCAGCCCGTCCACCTCGAACACCGGCTCCGCCACCCCCTCGATCCGCGCACTATGGCGCAGCGCCACCCGCATCCGGGCCAGCAGTTCATCGACTCCAAATGGCTTGGTGAGATAATCGTCGGCCCCCGCGTCCAGCGCGGCGACCTTGTCCGCCTCCCGCCCGCGGGCGGACAACACGATGATCGGCACGGCGGACCACTCGCGGATGCGGCGGGTCACGTCGAGTCCGTCACCATCGGGTAATCCAAGATCGAGGAGGATGAGATCGGGATTGCGGCTGGCGGCCTGGGCCAGCCCCTCGCGCGCCGTGGCGGCTTCGGCCAGCTGCCAGTGACCGGGATCCAGGGCAGCTCGAAGCATGCGCCGCATCGGCGCCTCGTCTTCGATCAGCAGGACCACGACAATCGGTTCGGTCATGGGAAGAGAGATCCTGTCAGGCCGATGCCTCCACCTCTCTCGGCGGAAGGGCGGGCGGGCTTCCCAGCATCGGCAAGGTAAATCGGAACACCGCGCCACCACCGCTGCGATTCTCGGCCCAGATCCGGCCGCCATGGGCCCGCACGATCCCACGACAAATGGTGAGTCCGAGACCGATGCCGGCGGACGGTGTGGGGTCGGGGGCCCGGTAGAACTTCTCGAAGATCCGTCCCTCTTCCCCCGGCGGCAACCCTGGACCCCGATCGGCCAGCGAGACCTCGATCTCGCCATCTCCGACCCGGGCGGCGATCTCGAGCGGTGAGCCGGCCGGAGTGTACTTGATCGCGTTCTCCAGCAGGTTGATCAGGACCTGCTCGATCAGCAGGCCGTCGATCGAGACCAGCGGCAGGTCGGCGGGCAGGTCGACCGTCACGGCCCGGCCCTGCAGCGCATCATCCATCCGGATCAGGGCGACGCCGACCGGTTCCTCCAGCGGCTGCCACTCCCGCTGCACCACCAGGGTCTGGGTCTCGACCCGGATCATGTCGAGCAGGTTGCCGATCAGCCGGTTCATCCGCTTGGCCTCTTCGACCACCGTCTGCAGCAGGTCGTGCCGAAACTCCGGCCGCATCGTTTCGCCGTCCTGCAGCAGGCTGGTGGCGGCGCCAGTGATGCCCGCCAGCGGCGTACGCAGGTCATGCGAGAGCGAACTCAGCAGCGCGGTGCGCAACCGCTCCGCTTCCACCTCGAGCTGGGACAGCCGGCTCCGCTCGGTCAGCGCCGAGCGCTCGAGCAGCAGCGCCACCTGGGCCGCAAAGGCCTCGAGCAGCTGACGCTGGGCGGGGTCCTGGAACCGGCTTTCATCGGGCGGCCGGATTCCGAGGACACCGACCACGCGTTCGGCACCCTGCAGCGGGAGATAGAGTGCACTGGCGGTGGGCAGGGTGTCGGTCCCCAGTCCTGCCAGTTGTCCCTGCCGGAAGGTCCACTGCGCCACGCTGCGTTCCTTCTCGTCGATCGGATAGGCGGTGGGTCGATCGGCCTGAGGCGCCACCTGCCCGGAGGAATCGGGCAGCAGGATCTGGGCTGCCGAGCCGAAGGCATCACCGATGTGGCGGCCGGCCGCCTCCAGCAGCGCCTCCAGCCCGTCCGCCGATCCCAGCTCGCGGCTCATGGCGTAGAGCGCGGCGGTGCGGCTTTCGCGCTCGCGGGCAAAGGCGCCCTGTTCACGGACTCGGACCGTGAAGCCGCTGATCACCAGCGCAATCACCAGCATCACGCCAAAGGTCGAGAGAAACTGCAGATCGGACACGGCAAAGGTGAACGACGGCGGCACGAAGAAGAAGTCGAACAGCGCGATGCCCACGATGGTGGCCAGCAGCGAGGGGCCCCGGCCGCACCGGCTGGCCACCACCACCGAGCCGAGCAGGTAAACCATCGCGACGTCGGTGAGGGTCAGGTGGCGGAAGACCAGCCAGCTGATCAGGGTGCAGGCGGCGACGACCGCCGCCGCATAGCCGTACTCGGCCACCGGCGATGAGCGCCGGATCGACGGCCGGCGACGGGTCGCGGTGTTCTCGATTTCGCCGGTCATCACGTACACGTCCACATCGCCGCTGCCGCGGACCAGGCGATCAAGCAGCGAGCCGCGGCCGAACAGGTCCCGCCAGCGCGGATGGGTCGGTTTGCCGACGATGATCCGCGAGATGTTGTGCTCGTGAGCGTAGGCCAGGATTTCGTCGGCCGTTTCCTGTCCCTGCCGCGTAACCGTCAGGGCACCGAGTTCCTCGGCCAGGCGCAGGTTGTCGACCAGGACCTCCCGGTCCGCGGGCGAGAGTCCGCGCCCGGGCATTTCCACGTGCAGCGCCACCCACTCGCAGTGCAGCCGGGTGGCCATCCGGTGGGCGGCCCGGAGCAGCCGCCCGCCGGAGGGGTTGGGACCGACGCAGACCAGCAGCCGATCGCCGGTCGGCCAGATGGCCTGGATACCCTGCTCGCTCCGATAGCCCCGCATCTGGGCGTCCACTCGTTCCGCCACCCGGCGGAGCGCCAGCTCACGCAGGGCAATCAGGTTGCCCTTGCGGAAGAATCCCTCGCGCGCCCGCCCCGCCTGCTCGGCACCATACACCTTGCCCTGCTCCATCCGCTGCAGCAGGTCGTCGGGCGTGAGGTCGGCCAGTTCGACCTCGTCGGCCCCGTCGAACACGGCGTCGGGCACGGTTTCCCGCACCAGGGTGCCGGTGATCTGGGCGACGATGTCGTTGAGGCTTTCAAGGTGCTGGACGTTGAGCGTGGTGTAGATCGAAATGCCGGCCGCCAGCAGTTCCTCGACATCCTGCCAGCGCTTGAGGTGGCGGGAGCCGGTCGCATTGGTATGGGCCAGTTCATCGACCAGCAGGATGGCCGGGGCCCGCAGCAACGCCGCATCGAGGTCGAACTCCTGCAGCTCGACACCGCGATAGTCGATCACCCGGCGGGGCAGGACTTCGAGTCCGGCAATCAACGATTCGGTTTCCCGCCGACCGTGGGTCTCGACCACGCCGACCACCACATCCTTGCCGTCGGCCCGCCGGGCCCGCGCCTCTTCCAGCATGGCAAAGGTCTTCCCGACACCTGGATTGGCGCCGAAGAAGATCTTGAGGGTGCCACGCCTGGCCCGAGCCTCGTCGTGCTTGAGGCGGGCCAGGATGGTATCGGGATCGAGCCGGCGATCATTCATCGATTCATGGTGAAGGCTTCAGGCTGTCCAGCGCAAGGTTGAGCTGGAGCACATTGACCCGGGGCTCCCCAAGGATACCAAAGCTCCGGCCGCTGGTCGCCGAGCTGACGAGTGTCGTGACCTGCTCCACGGTGAGACCACGGACGCGGGCCACTCGTGGTAACTGCCACGCAGCAGCGGCCGGTGAAATGTCAGGATCGAGCCCGCTGGCGGATGCGGTCACCAGATCGACCGGCACCGGGGTCTGGTTGGTGGAATCGCTGGCGTGCAGCGCCGCCAGTCTGCCCTTGACCTGATCGACCAGCGCCGGATTGCTGGGGCCCAGGTTGGAGCCGCTGGACGCCGAGGCGTTGTAGGGCACCGGGCCGGTGGCGGACAGCCGGCCCCAGAAGTATTTCGAATCGGAGAACGACTGACCGATTAAGGCAGAGCCAAGGGTGCGGCCATCCTTCTCGATCAGGCTCCCCGCCGCCTGGCGGGGAAAGAGCAGCTGACCCACGAGCGTGACGACCGCCGGATAGGCCGCGCCGGTGAGCAGGGTGAATAGAAGGATGGCGACCAGCGCCGGGCGAAGATGTTGCCGCATGGAGGATTCCTTCAGGTCAGGCGCAGGGCAACCAGCGCCAGGTCGATCAACTTGATGCCGGCAAAGGGCGACAGGATGCCGCCCAGGCCGTAGACCAGCAGGTTGCGCCGCAGCAGCGCGGCGGCACCGATGGCGCGGTACCGGACGCCGCGCAGCGCCAGCGGAATCAGTACCACGATGATCAGGGCATTGAAGATCACCGCCGACATGATGGCACTGGCCGGCGTGGCCAGACGCATCAGGTTGAGGGCGCCGAGCGCCGGGTAGGTAGTGGCAAAGGCGGCCGGGATGATCGCAAAGTATTTGGCCACGTCGTTGGCAATGCTGAAGGTGGTCAGCGCGCCCCGGGTGATCAGCATCTGTTTTCCGGTTTCGACGATTTCGATCAGCTTGGTCGGATTGGAATCGAGGTCGACCATGTTGCCGGCTTCCTTGGCCGCCTGGGTGCCGCTGTTCATGGCCACCG
>JBDTTF010000168.1:0-42484 GCA_039930765.1 Gemmatimonadota bacterium
TCGACCATGTTGCCGGCTTCCTTGGCCGCCTGGGTGCCGCTGTTCATGGCCACCGCCACATCCGCCTGGGCCAGTGCCGGGGCGTCGTTGGTGCCGTCCCCGGTCATGGCCACCAGCCGGCCGCCGGCCTGGTATTCCCGAATCAGTTCAAGCTTGGCCTCCGGCGTGGCCTGGGCCAGGAAGTCGTCGACCCCGGCTTCGGCCGCGATGGCGGCGGCGGTCAGCGGATTGTCTCCGGTGATCATCACCGTCTTGATCCCCATCCGGCGCAGCTCGGCAAACCGCTCCTTGATCCCGCCCTTTACGATGTCCTTGAGCTGCACCGTGCCCATGACCCGGGCGCCGTCCGCCACGACCAGCGGCGTGCCACCCTCCCGCGCAATCGACTCCACTGCCGCCCTGACCTCGGGCGGCATGGTGCCGCCGGCCTCACGCACAAAGGCGGCGACTGAATCGGCAGCACCCTTCCGGATCCGGCGCCCATCGAGATCGACTCCGCTCATCCGGGTCTGGGCCGTGAACGGCACAAACACCGCCCCCAGCGCCGCCCCGTCCCGCTCAGCCACACCGTAGCGGTCCCGGGCCAGCACCACGATGCTGCGGCCCTCGGGAGTCTCGTCGACCAGCGAGGCCAGCTGGGCCGCGGTGGCCAGCGCTTCGGCCGTCACCCCGTCGGCCGGAATCAGCGCCACAGCCTGGCGGTTGCCGAAGGTGATGGTGCCGGTCTTGTCGAGCAGCAGGACGTCGATGTCTCCCGCGGCCTCGACGGCCCGCCCCGACATGGCCACCACATTCTTCTGGATCATCCGGTCCATTCCGGCAATCCCGATGGCCGACAACAGCCCGCCGATGGTAGTGGGAATCAGGCAGACCAGCAGCGCCACCAGCACGGTGATGGTCACCGGGGTGCCCTGCCCCGCGGCCGCCACGCTGAAAATGGAGAACGGCAGCAGGGTGACGGTGGTCAGCAGGAAGATGATGGTCAGCCCCGCCAGCAGGATCTCGAGGGCAATCTCATTGGGCGTCTTCTGCCGCTTGGCGGACTCGATCATCCCGATCATCCGGTCGAGGAATGATTCGCCGGGGTTGGCGCTGATCCGGATCACCAACCAGTCGGACAGTACCCGGGTGCCGCCGGTGACGGCGCTGCGATCACCGCCGCTCTCGCGGATCACCGGCGCGCTCTCTCCGGTAATGGCGCTCTCATCGACCGAGGCTACCCCTTCGATCACATCCCCATCGCCGGGAATGAGTTCACCGGCATCGACGGCGACCAGATCACCCTTGCGGAGGCTGCCGGCCGGGACGCTCTGGAAATCCTTCCGGTCAGTTGACTTACTCAGCTTCCGGGCCGTCACATCCTTCCGGGCGCCGCGCAGCGTCTCGGCCTGGGCCTTGCCCCGCCCCTCGGCCATGGCCTCCGCAAAGTTGGCGAACAGTACGGTGAACCACAGCCACACCGAGATCCCCGCCACGAACCACCGACTCTCGGCCAGGTGGCCGGTGAACGCCATGACCGCCAGCAGCGTGGTGAGCAGACTGCCGACCTCGACCACGAACATGACCGGGTTCCTGATCATGTGTCGGGGATCGAACTTGATGACCGCATCGACGATGGCCCGCTGGACAATCGGCGGATCGAACAGCGGACGGGACTTGGTGAGCGCAGTCATGAAGCCTACCGGGCCGGAAGGAGGAGATGTTCGACGATCGGACCCAGGGCCAGGCCAGGCAGGTGGGTCAGGGCGCCCACCAGCAGGAGGGTGCCGATCAGGAGCGCCACGAATAGCGGGGTGTGGGTGGGCAGGGTGCCGGCGCTGGCGGGGACCAGCTTCTTGCCGGCCAGCGACCCGGCCACGGCCAGCGCCGGGATGATGACCCAGAACCGCGCCAGCGTCATGGCCACACCACCGAGCAGAGTGTAGAAATCGCCGCTGGCGGTCAGCCCGCCAAAGGCGCTGCCGTTGTTGTTGGCCATCGAGGAAAAGCCGTACAGCACCTCGCTGAATCCGTGGGGCCCGGGATTCAGGATCCCGGCCCGTCCGGCCGGAATAGCCACCGCCACGGCGGTGCAGAGCAGCACCAGCAGGTTGGGAATCAGGATGCCGAGGCTGGCCATCTTCATTTCATGGGCTTCGATTTTCTTGCCGAGGTATTCGGGCGTGCGCCCCACCATCAATCCCGCAATGAACACGGCCACGATGGCAAACAGCAGCATGCCGTACAGCCCTGACCCCACGCCACCGTAGATGATCTCCCCCAGCTGCATCAGCCAGAGCGGGATCAGTCCGCCCAGCGGCGTGAACGAGTCATGCATCGAATTGACGGAGCCGTTGGAGGCGGCGGTGGTGGCGGTGGCCCAGAGTGTCGAGTTGACGATGCCGAAGCGGGTCTCCTTGCCCTCCATGTTGCCACCGGGCTGCGAAGCGCTGGCCGCCTGATCGACTCCGAGTGTTGCGATCACGGGATTGCCCCGCTGCTCGGCCATCGTATCGGCCACCAGCAGCGGCACGAAGATCAGCGTCATCGCCGCCAGCAACGCCCAGCCCTGGCGGCTGTCCTTGATCATCTTGCCGAAGGTGATGCAGAGCGCGGCCGGAATCAGCAGGATCGAGAGGACCTCGAGGAAGTTGCTGAGCGGCGTGGGATTCTCGAGTGGGTGGGCCGAATTGACATTGAAGAAGCCGCCCCCGTTCGTGCCCAGCTGCTTGATGGCAATCTGGGAGGCGGCGGGCCCCACCGCGATGGTCTGGGTCGTCACCCGGGCGGTATCGGGCCCGACTGCCTCAATGAGGCTGGCCTGCCGGGAGGCGGAAAAGGTCTGCACCACCCCCTGGGAAACCAGGGCCAGCGCCAGTACCAGGCTCAGCGGTAGCAGGATGTGAAGGGTGCCGCGGGTGAGATCGACCCAGAAATTGCCGATGGTCTTGGCCGAGTGGCGGGCAAAGCCCCGGATCAGCGCCACCAGCACCGCCATGCCGACGGCGGCCGACAGGAAATTCTGCACCGTGAGCGCCGCCATCTGGGTGAAGTAGCTCATGGTGCCCTCGCCACCATAGGCCTGCCAGTTGGTGTTGGTCACGAAGCTGGTGGCGGTGTTGAAGGCCACTCCGGCGGGCACCGCCCCCTCGGATGCGGGGTTGAGTGGCAGCCACACCTGCAACCGCTGAATGGCGTAGACCACCACGACACCAACCAGGCTGAAGACCAGGACGGCACCGGCATAATGGGGCCAGCTCATTTCCTCATCGGCCCGCACGCCGAGCAGCCGGTAGCAGCCGCGCTCCAGCGGACCCGCCAGGCGGTCGAGCCAGACTGGCTCACCGGAATAGACCCGCGCCATATATGCGCCAAGCGGGCCGGCCAGCGCCAGGAGCACCACCAGATAGAGGCCGAGCTGCAGCCAGCTGTTGCCGGTCATGACCAGAGCTCCGGCTTGAGCAGCGCGGCAAACAGATAGATCAGGAGCGCCAGGGCCAGGATCCCGCCAACCCAGTAGAGAATGGTCATGTCAGGCACTCAGAGTTTCTCGCACAGGCGCACAAAGCCCCAGCTCAGCCCGAACAGCGCCACTATCAGGACCAGCATCACGACATCGAGCACAGAGTCATTCCGGGTGGGAGACGGGAAGCAATCTGCCGGAAACCCGGTCAGAGAAGGGTCAGGACTGGCGCCGCGGACATCAGGATTTCGTAAGGAAATCGGCAGTGGAAAGCTCAAGTTGAAGCGACCGGTCCGCCGATCTATGTTCAGGCCAGCTGGCCCGACCGTACGCTCCAACCGGACCCGAATCATGCCCGAACTGTCCACCCCGTCCCTGCCGCTGACCCTGCTGTCCGAGGAGGAGAATCTCTTCCGCGCGACGGTCCGTGAATTCGCCGAGACCGAAATCGGCCCCCACGTTCACGAGATGGACGAGGCGGCCCAACTGCGGCCCGAACTGCTGCCCAAGATGTTCGAGCTCGGCCTGATGGGGATCGACGTGCCAGAGCAGTATGGCGGTGCCGGCGGGAGTTTCTTCCTGGCGGTACTGGCCATCGAGGAAATGGCCCGGGTCGACGCCTCGGCCGCGATTTACGTCGACGTCCATAACACCCTGGTCAACAACGCGATGATGCGATGGGGTAGTGATGCCCAGAAGAGCCGGTTCCTCCCCCGGATGTGCACCGACTTGCTGGGTGCATTTGCCCTGTCGGAGCCGGCCAGCGGCAGCGATGCCTTTGCCCTGGAAACCAGGGCCGAGAACAAGGGCACCCACTGGGAGCTGACCGGCCGGAAATTCTGGATCACCAACGGGGCGGAAGCGGGGATGTTCCTGGTCTTTGCCAATGCCGATTTCAGCAAGGGTTACAAGGGCATTACCTGTTTCATCGTCGAGCGCGGCATGCCCGGCTTCACGGTCGGCAAGAAGGAAAACAAGCTCGGCATCCGGGCCTCGAGCACCACCGAGCTGATCCTCGAAGCCTGCCAGGTCCCCAACGAGAATGTGCTGGGCCCGGTGGGTCTGGGTTACAAGGCGGCCATCGAGACCTTGAACGAGGGCCGGATCGGGATCGGGGCCCAGATGATCGGAGTGGCGGAAGGAGCCCTTGAGGCAGCCGCCAAGTACGTCCGGGAGCGGAAACAGTTCGGCAAGGCCATTGCCGAGTTCCAGGGAGTCCAGTTCCAGCTGGGACAGATGGCCACTGAGCTCGAGGCGGCCCGGCTGCTGGTGTACAACGCCGCCCGGCTCAAGGATGCCGGTCATCCGTTTCTCAAGGAGGCGGCCATGGCCAAGCTGTACAGCAGTCAGATGGCCGACCGCACCACCTCCAGGTGCCTCGAGCTGTTTGGCGGCTACGGCTACTCGAAGGAGTACCCGGCCGAGAAGTACTATCGGGATGCCAAGATCGGGACGATCTACGAGGGCACCAGCAACATGCAGCTGCAGACCATCGCCAAGTTGGTGTTCAAACAGGGCTGAATGGCGTGGGGTCCTGCCGTCGATCGGGCCATTCGGCCCCTCCAGCGCGGAGGGGCCGTTTTGCCGAATAAACCCCGAAGTATTGACTAACCGCATGGCGAGCAATCAATTGAACCTCCGCTGAGACGGCTCGGCCGATCGATGGCCTGCAGCCTGATGGTGGAATACGACTTGCACTTTGACCCGGCACGCGACCGAAGCTCCGGTCAACGAATCCGAGACTGAAGCGCTTCAGCCATTTCTGGTGGCCCGAGCCACAGCGAGCCACCGAGAGGAATTCTTTTGCCCCGACTGACCCTTCGCACCAGCCTGCTCGTCGCACTGATCGCCGCGGCACCGGGGATCACCCGGAGCGTCTCGGCGCAGGAGCTGACGCCGGCCCAGGAGCGGAGCCTGACGTCGTGGCTCAAGACTGCCAAGCGGTATGCCCCCGGCCGCTGGGGCGTGGCGGTAGCCAATCAGCAGGGCGAATTGCTCTGGGGCCAGAAGCAGGACGAGTTCTTCACCCCCGCCTCCACCGTCAAGCTGCTGACCACCGGCTTTGCCCGTACCCGCCTGGGTGGCTCCGCCCGGCTGTCGACACGGGTGGTCGGCAAGGGCAGCCTCGATTCGACCGGCACCTGGATCGGCAACTGGGCTCTCGAACTCAACGGCGACCCGACATTCGATCGTGCCACCCGGGCGGGCCGCAGCCTCAACGAACTGGCCGACCAGCTTACCCTGGCCGGTGTGCACCGCCTGACCGGACCGCTGCTGCTGACCAGCGCGACCGGAACTCCCGACGCCGTCTATCCGACCACCTGGGCCCCGGGGCACTGGGGCCGGGTCTTCGCGCCGCTGGTTGGTGCCGTCACCCTCAATGAAAATATCGTCTGGCTGACCGTGGGCCCGGGCCGCAAGCTCGGCTCGACTGCGGTGCTGGTCGGTTCCGCCCCTGAAGGACTCGACGCCCTGGTCTCAATGCATGTGCGTACGGTGGCCGGCCGCCGGTCACGGCTGTCGGTGCGGCGCATGGCCGACGGTGGCTTCCTGGTGAATGGTTCGGTCGGGATTCATGCCGCCCCCCGCCGACTGGTGTCGGTCTCGACGGATCCGAAGGCCATCCTGGCGGAAGCCTGGGCCAGCGCACTGACCAATTCGGGTATTGCCTGGGATCGTGAACACCGGATCGAGACCGAATCGCTGCCCGACTCGATGACCACGATCGCCGAGGTCAACAGCTCGACGCTCGACAGCATGGCCACCGAGATCAACACCCGGAGCCTCAACATCGGGGCCGAACTGCTGCTGCGCTGGGCCTCCGGCCGCGACAACGGCGGCAGCGACCTGACCGCGCACGTGGCGGATATCACCGGCATTGCCAACGGCGCCCACCTGGTCGACGGCAGCGGACTGTCGCACGAGGACCGGGTCACCCCGACGACGTTCATCACCTACCTGGCCAGGTTCCCGGAGACGGTGGCGGGCCACAACTTCCCGATGCTGCTCCCCGCCAACGGCGAGGGCACCCTGGTGCATCTCAAGGGCAGCATGGGCGCCGGCGTGGTCCACGCCAAGACCGGCACGCTCAACGACGTGTCGACGCTGGTCGGTTACCTCGGCCGCAAGGACGGGGTGCTGCTGATTTCGCTGATGTACAACGGCGGCCGGGTGCATACCGCCAAGAAGCAGCAGTGGAAGCTGTTCCGATTGCTGGGCGCGGATGGGGTTTCGATTCCCAGCGATTCACTGCAGGAGCAGCTGGAGGATCCGGCCGCGCCGGATGAACAGCTGGGCGGCGATGTCGAGGCGGCCGATTCAGCGACTACCGTAGCTCCGAAGCCGTAGCGCCCTCCGCAGGGTCCAGTCGATGATTGGGTGGGGCCAGTCCCCACCAGAGCAGGGCCCAGCCAGTTCCGGCCAGCAATCCCGCCAGCACATCCGACGGATAGTGGACCCCCAGATAGATCCGTGCGCACGCGATGCTCAAGATCAGCAGCACCGCGCCCACCCGCAGCGCAATTCGACCGCCCCGATGGACCAGCAACGCCGCCAGAAGCACCGCACCGACGCCGTAGACCAACGGGGCCAGCATCGCGTGACCGCTGGGAAACGAATACCAGCCGGCCCGGCCGAGGTGGGGAATCACCTCGGGGCGGGGGCGACCAATCAGCTGCTTGAGCAGCAGGTTCAATGCCCAGCCTGAAAGGGTGACCCAGGCGTAAAATTTTGCCTGGCGAAAATGCCTGGCGTGGCGGAGGATCAGCAGGACCAGGATTCCAGCCGGGATCCCGCATTCGCCGAGTCCGAATGCCGACATGAGCTGGAAAAAGATGGTGCGGTAGTCGGTGCGGAACGGCAGCACGGCAAGCAGGATCGAGCGATCCCAATCCTGGGTGCGGCCAGCGCCGACCAGAGAGGTGACCACGGCCAGCAGGGCCAGCAATAGCAGCGCGAGGAGCAGCGGCGGGCCGAGGCGATGGCGCCGCGGAACGATGAAAGGAGAGGCTGACATGGCGGCCCGCAATGGAGTGGGCAGCGGGGCGCCAGTCAATGGCTCGGCGGCGGGGGCCGGAGGGTCAACACCTGATTTTCTGACTGGAATTCAGGTGGTCTAGTTGGAGCAGCGCCCGATCGATTCGATCCAACTTACGGCCTTTGCAAGTACTGGGTCACCAGGCTCGGCGCCCCTACTATCCGATTCAGCAAGCGGTTCTACAGTTTCATCGGGATTGACGACCCCGCCATAGGTGACGCCATTGCGATCGGCCATCGTTCCACTGGTCACCACCAGTGTTGCGCCGTCAATCAATGGAAACGAAGTGTTCGCGGTTGATAGACCTGCCGACGGTTGACCGAATGATCTTGACCCCGCCCTTCCACTGAACGCGAGCACCATCGCCTCGCCAGAACTGGCGGTCGCAGGGCCCTGAAGAACTGCCACGGGCAATCGGCCTGTCGGGGCGGAATTCCCTCCAGTCACCGCTCGCACCTGCACTGTTTTCCCGAGCCAGGAGGCGCCGTGCGAATACCCCCAGGTGGTCCGCCTACCGGAATCGTCGACGAACATGCCGGCGATCCCGTCCCCTAGAATCGGCCCGATCCCGGCCAGCATAGGCCACATGTCGCCCCCAGAATTCGAACGAAGATCGACAATCCACCCGCACACGTGCTGCCGCGCAACCTTCTTGATGGAAGCTTGGAGCGAGGTAGCAAATCTCACCCGCTGCGCCTGGTCGCCGGCAGCGATGGCGTCGATCTGGACGAACCCGATTCTACCACTCAGCAACCGGGCAGTAGCTGCATGGATCGAGTCAGGGACAGGGTCGGCACCCAATGGCCCGGGCCTCGGCGACAGAAGCATGCTATGACGATCACCGAGTGCGTGGAGGACCGAGCGGATGGCCGGGTAAGTGTCCTCCGGTCTTCGTGCCCCCTGCGCCATGAGGAGTGCCAAGCCCCTCAAGGTGATCCACGGAGCTCCAGCCGGGTTCAGTGCGGTGGTGTGAATCAGCGTGAGCGCAGAATCCAGGTAAGCTACCGCACCGGAATTTCCGCCCGGATCGGACGAAACAATGGCGGGGTCGTAGACATCGAATCGGATGCTATCAACCCAGATGCTTCCGGTGCCGTTCAGAAGAAATCCCAGCGCGATTTCCTTCGTATCTTGTCCGACCGGAGCGGCAATCCGGTAGGCATTGGGGAGCGAGTCCAGAATCGGACGATCGCCCATGTTTTCGAAAAATGAGTAGCCGCCAGCCTGCCGGTCTGCTCGAAACCAGAGAGCGCCGGACGAATTGGGGCCTAGTCCTTTGGCCCGCAGGCGGGCCCGAAAGATCACGATCCTGCCGCGCAACCCCGGCCCGGCTATGCGCTGGGACACAGACGCGAAGTCGGTCTCGGCTGTGCCAACTCGCGACTCCACGACCATCGTCCTGGCCGCTCCCGTCGAGTCGAGAGGTATCATCCTGATCGAGTAGTGCGCTTGGCTCCTGAAGGCCCAGCCGATCGGAGTTGAGTCAAGAGGACCCATCGCGAGTAGTGGGTTGATGAGTGGTGCTTGGGCAGACAGAGTTGCGCTACACAGGGAGGCAGAGATCCAGGACAGCCAACGGACCATTGGATTGCGCTCCGCGATTCAGGTTTAGGCAGACTCTGGAATGACCCGGACGTCAGGGAACGGCCACCAATCTTACATCGGGAGTACCGGCCATCTCCAAACGCAAAGTGCGGCCAGGTCTTGGCCGCACCGCTTGCGATACGTGACTGGGACCAATCATCGTCATTCCATTCACAGCATCAAGTGCACCAGCATCGGACCCTGTGGCTGGGCGCCCTGCGAATGCGAGGCTTCGACGCTGAGTGCCGCGCCCATCACATTGCCGCCCTTGGGTGGCATCGGCAGGGTGACGAAACCCGGACTGCCCTGGTCGAGGGTGAACTCGACGCTGCGGACCATTCCCTGGTCGGTGATGAACCAGAACTGGTAGACCTGGCCGGCGGGAGCGGCCGGCACATCGCGCAGGATGACGTTCCAGCGATGGGTCCGGGCATCGGCAAAGATCATCAGCATGCCCGACTTGCCGCCTTGCTCCACCTTGGCCTGCGCCACCCAGCTGGCGGCGCGGGTAATCGAGAGAGTGTCCCGCACCGCGGCGATATCCCGGTTCAGCCCCGCCATCATGGTGTCGGCGTGCCGACCCGTAATCAGCGTGGCGAGGCCGCCACCGGCGAACAGCCCGATACTCGCGGCCAGCCCGATGGGCCAGGCCCGCTGCCAGAGGCGGCGTGGCGCCAGCACACCCTGGATCAATCGGTGTGGCATCCCGGGCGGAGGCGCCACCGGCGCCGCACCCATGGGCAGCCACGCCAGGTCCCGCTCCAGCGCCACCACTGCCTCTCGGCATTCGGCGCAGCCGGTCAGGTGGGTCCGGAAGCTGGCCTCTTCATCCGGCTCCAGCGCCCGGGCCACAAAGGCGACCTGGTGTTCGAGAAACCACTCATGAGGATTCATAGCACCCATTCCCGCAGTGAACCGAGAGATGTCCGCAACCGATCGAACGCCAGCCTGAGGCGGGTCTTCACCGTGCCGAGCGGAATGTCCAGCTGCCGGGCGATTTCCGACTGGCTCAGCCCTTCGAAGTAGGCCAGCCGCACCGCGGTCTGCTGGTCCGGTGGCAGCGCTCCGAGCGCGCTGCGGACCTTTTCGTGAACGTGCCAGCCGGGCAGGGCCGCCTCATCCGGCTCCCGGGCCGGCTCCGACCCGTCTCCAAAGGCCTGATGCGAGGTCAGCCGCTCCACCTTGAGCCGGCGGCGGCGGGCCGCCCGCAACCGATCGATGGCCCGGTTACGCACAATGCGTAACAGCCAGGGCATCAGGGTGCCGGTTTCCAGCTCGAGCAGGTCGGAGCGGTTCCAGGCAATAGTGAACGCCTCCTGCAGCACCTCCTCCGCCTCGTCGGCATCGGACAGCATGTTCAGCGCCACACCCAGCAGCCACGGCGTAGCCACCTCGACCAGCTCGACGAGGGCCCGTTCATCCCTGGCCACCAGTCGCTGCTGCAGGGTCCGCTCCCGCTCGGCCGCGAGCCACCGCCCCCCGCCACTGGCGGGAGACGGCGAACTCGAGAGCAGCACCGGACGGGGCTGCGGGCGGTCGGCCATGCGGTTAGTGACTCATCGCCGAGTCATGCTTCATCATGCCGGTGTCATGCTTCATCATGCCGTCATCCTTCATCATGGTGGCGAGGTCGGCCCAGCCCAGGGTGACGTTGTACTTCTTGCAGTAGACCAGCACGTGCGTGAAGCTGGCCAGATTGGTGCCGGCGGGGACCGCGAAGGTCTGGGCGCCGGAGTTGCTCTTGAGCCGGCCGAGGTTGAGCGCACCCGCGGCGTCACCCTTGTCGGTCGGGCTGAGCACCACGAATGGATCGGGTGCCTGGTCGAGCTTGAAATCGGAATTGAGCTTGACCGTGGCGTTACCGCCGGCCATGTCGATCGAATACCCGCCGGTCACGCTGTGCTTGTTGGCGCCGGTAAAGCTGCCGCTGGGTCCCATCAGGGCGTCGTGCATCATACCGCTTTTCATCGCCATGCTGTCCTTCTTCATGCTCATGGCAGGCTGCTGGGCGGCAAGGATGGTGGTACAGGCCAAGGTAGGCAGGATGGTCAGAAGAAGACGACGGTGGAGCAACCGCATGGTGCCTCCGAGAGGATGGTGAGTGCTGAGCGGATTCAGCTCACTAACGCCTCCGGAGGGAGGTTGGTTCTCTCTGGGCGGACGGGCGGACGGGCGGACGGGCGGACCGAAACTATTAGCACCTCATCCCGAGCGAAGCGAGGGACCTCCTATGAGGTGATCGGAGAGCGCGAATGAGCGCCCGGATTCCGATTTACTCGAAGCAGGTCCCTCACTCGCGTTGCTCGCTCAGGATGAGGTGTTGTTTACCTCCGTCTCTCCCTGCTGCCTCCACGCTAGAGCGTGTACTTCACCGTACCATACAGCGAGATCGGCTGGCCAGGCACCACGAAGCCCCCCGCCCTGAGCTCCGGATACTTGTGATCGAGCAGATTCCGGATGCCGAGTTCGAGACCGGTCCGTCCCAGCTGCAGTCCGCCGCTCAAATGGACCAGCGCGTACGGATCGAGCACCACATCGGGTTCATCGAACGGAGTGTAGTCGCCCACGACATCGGTGGCCGCGCGGGCGTACCACTTGCCGCTGACCGGACCGATATCGAGGGATGCGGCGCCAACAAACCTGGCGGTGTTGAACACCCGGGCGCCGGACAAGGTGTCGCCATCCTCGGTGACCAGGTCACGATACTTCGCGTCGTTGATCGTGGCCGAAAGATTGAGCCGGGCCACCGGTGCCAATGCCAGATTGGCCTCGGCCTCGACGCCTTGCCGGCGGCTGCGACCACCGCTGCTGCTGGTCAGGGTGATTGGATTGAAGGTCTGCTCGTTGCTGACATCCATCCGGAAATACGCCACGCTGGCGCTGCTGGTGCCGAACCGGAATTTCAAACCGCTCTCGTAGGACCAGGCGGTGATCAACGCCAGCGTCGGGTCTTCGATCACTCCATCGGCTGAGCGAAAACCACGCGACACGTTGGCATACAGGCCGACCGGCCTGGCAAGTTGAACCAGCGCACCGAGCTTGGGGCTGACCAGTCCCTTCGAGTCGCTGGTGGCGGCCTCCCCGACCGGAGTGGACCGGGTGGAGAGGACGTCGTAACGACCACCGAGCGAGAGCCGCAGCGCTTCAGTGACCTGGATGTCCGACTGGACCAGGAGGGCGCCGGACACCTGCCGCGCTCCGACCAGGGCCTGGGCCGAATCGCGCACCCGTGCGGTGGTGAACCAATTCTGGTAGTCGCTGTGATCGTACCGACCTTCCGCTCCTACCGTGACCTGGACCTTGTCGGTGATCCATGTCAGGGCCGTGGTGGCGCCGAGTCCGTAGCGCTTGTCCTCTTCCTCGGTCTGACTGCCAGTCCCCTCGCCGGCGCCGCCCTCTGGCGGGGTCGTCAGGAAGAGCTGCCAGCGCCCCTGAGTGGCGTACGCCGTCGAGCGCCAGATCGTGCTTGGGCTAGTCAGTATCCGGAGACTGATCCGCTCGCGGCCGTAATGCTTGTATCCCTGGTCGGTCGGATTGGAGACCGTATCAAAGGTGCCGGCGGCAAACTGATCGGCGGTGATATATCCGGGCGAATGCCAGCCGGTGAGGTGGAGCAGGACGCTGGCGTCGAGGGTGGACGAGGGAGAAAGATCCTGCACCAGGCGACCACTGAACTGGCCCAGGTCATAGTGACTGTTGGGCCGCCAGCCGTCGTCGCGCAGGCCGCGGAACGCCAGGACCAGACCGGTGTGAGTCTTGTCGAGACCGGTGAGGATAGTGAGATCGCCGCGGCCATACGAGCCGCCCTGCAGCGAAAGCTCGGTGCCCTGCATCCGCTTCCGGGTCCGGATGTTGATGGCGCCGGCCAGGCCGAAGTTGCCGTACAGCGCGCTGGTCGGCCCCTTGATGACGTCGATCGACTGGATGGTGCTGGGCAGGATCAGATACCAGTCGTTGTATCCCTCGGCGTGGCCGTTGACCGGCTCGTTGTTCGGCACTCCGTCGATCCAGAGTGCCAGGTCGGTCGAATGGTCGGAGCTGAAACCGCGCACCGTAGCGTCCGACGCGAAGCCGGGCCCCTGGCTCTGGTCGTTGACGTGGAGGCCGGCGGCCTGGCGCAGCAAATCGTAGGGATTGAGCGCAGGGGTGCGCTGAATGATCTCAGGTGTGACTCGGATGGTACCGTTGGGGTCCTCGGCACGGGTGGGGCTGGAGGTGACGGTAATCTCGGGCAGAGTGGCCCGATGACGAAGGGCTGAATCGGCCGCCTGCTGGGCCGAATCGGGCTGCTGGGCAGCGAGGGCAACGGGGCCGGCCAGGATGGCCAGCACCCACATCGGTGTGCGCATGAATGACTCCGAACTGAATGCGGCGGTCGTGCCGCTACCGATTGGACACCGGTAGCAGGCGAAAACGTCGAAGCAATCAGGCGGAGTGTGGCGGACCGAGTGCGGGAGGAAGGCGGAACTGCGGAGCACGGGAACCGGACGAAATGACGAACGGCAGCTCGGCCCGATGGGCGGCGACGTCCGGCAGCGCGGCGACATCGGGGGCAGGCAGTACCACGAGCCCCGAAGAACAGTCGCCCAGGCAGCGGCAGCCGTGATTGTGGGAGTCCGATGAGTGACCGTCGTGGCCGTGGTCCATCCCCATGGCCATGAGCATCCCCATATGCGGGGAAGCGGCGCCCAGGTCATGATGGGGGCAGCGCATGGCCCCGGTGCCCTCCACCAGCTGACTGCCGAGCGCCAGCAGCTGGACCACGAGGGTCAGGCTGCGGAGCAGGGGGGAGCGGAGGAGGCGGAGCACGGGGGGAAACTAGGCGGTGGGTGGGTTGTGGGAAGGGGGGATGGGGAATGGGGGGAATCCATCAGGCTTTGCAGGGTTCATCGCGTCAACCGGAGATCAATCGGGTTCCGCAAATCCGTCGCTGCGCTCGCGAGAAAATCTCGAAGCAGCAAGGGCACTTTCCCCTCATCCCCACGTCCCTACATCCCCCCACCCCACCATCCATATCAACGCCGCTCCTCGATACTGGCGAGCAGGCGTGCCGCCGCCATGGCGCTCGGGTGATCGGCCCCGGCGCCGGCAGTGAGGGCCGCCACCGCTGCGGCCATTGCCGTCCGTGCCGTGGCGGTATCACCCTTGCGCAGCAGGGCCCGGCCCTCGAGGTGCCGGGCGTCTCCCACATAGGCGCTGCGCCACCGGCTCAACGAATCGACCGACGCAATCTCGAGTGCCTGCCGGGCGCTGGTGAGAGCAGCCTCAACCTGCCCCAACGCCAGGGCGGCCTCGCCGGCGAGCAGCGCCACCGGCCGCTGGACCCGCTGCCGCTTTCCCTCAAAAAATCCGTTGTCCCGGAGCATCCGGCCGAAAGCGACGCCGGCCGCCGCCGTGTCACCGGTCTTGAGTGCCATCATTCCCACGAGGCTCAGACTGTCCGCCATCTGGTCATCGGTGTCCTTGACGTGGGCGTAGTGAGCCTCGATCTGCCGAAACCTGGCCAGGGCCAGCCGGGCCGAATCGACTTGGCCGAGGGACAGCTGCGCCCGGGCCTGACCGAAGAGGGCACGGCCTTCCCAATACAGATTGGTGTCCCGGACCGCCTGGACCCGCAACAGGCCGAAATATTTCGCCGCCGAATCGGCGTGTCCCTGGTACAGCGCCGTCTCGGCATAGTGAATCAGCGGCTGGTTGGGCATGACCCCATCGGGACTTCCCAGCCCCGCGCGGATCAGCACTTCGTGCAGCACAATCTCGGCTTGCCGGGTCTCGCCAAGCCGCAGCAGCACCAGCGCCATGTTGTGCTGCATGATGACGCGGGCCATCATCCCGCCGCGTCCGCTGCTATCCATCCCGGTGAGGGCCCGGGCCGATACCACGATCGATTCGCGGAACTGATTTTCCGATGCCAGGGCGTCCGCCAGTGAGCCGAGCAGGCCGAGGTAAGTCTGGTCGCGGGTATCGCCCTCGCGAACCTTGATCGCCACGGCGCGCCGCAGCGCGGCCAGACTGGAGTCCGGCCGGCCGATCTCGGCGTCGACCGCCGCCCGGGTCTGGAGGCAGAGGACCGCATCCGGGGCGTCCGGTGTGGCGGCGAGGATCGAATCGGCGCCATCGAGCAACCGCATGGCTTCCTCATAGCTCCCGGTGGTCCGCCGGTTCTCCGCCATCGAGCAACGGATCTCGGCCAGCCGCTCGGAACCATGACCGGCCAGCGCCAGCGATTCGGCCCGCGCCAGGAGCAGGCTCTCGGTCTTGGGGTCACCCAGTTCGGCGTAGCGACTGGCCAGTTGGAGCAGGATGGTGCCGAGGAAGCGGGGATCGCCGCCGAACTGGCGTTCGAGCAGCACCCGTCCCCGATCGAGGATTTCCCGCATGGTCATCGGCTGATCGCCCACTTCGGACATCAGCAGATTCTGGAATTCCACCTGGGCATCAGCCCGCTTGCTCTGATAGATCGCGAGGTCGCGCTGCTGCCGGGCCTCGCGAGCCTGAAGCGCCGTCACCGTTGCGGCTCCCGCCAGGGCCGTGGTGGTCAGCACCGCGAGCAACACGGCGCCACGATGACGGCGGACGAATCGGGCGGCCCGATAGCTCCAGGCATCGGCCCTGGCCGAGACCGGTTCGTGGCGGAGGCAGCGCTGCAGGTCGTCGGCCAGTTCGGTGATACTGGGGTAGCGCTCGACTGGATTCTTGCGCAGGGCCTTGGCCAGGATGTTGTCGAGATCACCGCGGTAGAGACGTCGCAGCTTCTCGGGTGAGGCGCCCCGCGATTCGGCCAGCTCCCGGGCCTGTACGCGGGAAACCACGGCCGACGGGGAGACCGCACGGGACAGCTGCCGAGGATCGGTCTCCAGAATGGCCCGGACATGCTCAGCCGGGGTGTGCCCGCGGTCACCAGTCGGATGCTGTCCGCTGAGCAATTCGTACAGCACCACGCCCAGGCTGTAGACATCGAGCGCGGTGGTGACCGGTTCTCCCCGGACCTGCTCTGGGGCCGCGTACTGGAATGTCAGGATCGCTTCATGAGAGCCGGTCAACGCCGTGCGGGCCTGCTCCTCGTCGTCGAGCAGTCTGGCAATGCCGAAGTCGAGCAGCTTCACCGTGCCGCCGGCGGTGACCATGATGTTGGCCGGCTTGAGATCGCGATGGACGATCAGGTTGGCATGGGCATGGGCCACCGCCCCCAGTACCTGGAGGAAGAGTCCCAGCCGCGCGTCGACCGACAACCGCCGCTCATCGCACCAGTGATCGAGGGGCTGGCCGTCGACATGCTCCAGCACCAGATAGGGCTGGCCCTCCGGCGTCATCCCGGCGTCGAGCAGGCGGGCAATATTGGGGTGGGTCAGCCGGGCCAGCACGCTGCCCTCCCGCCGGAATCGGGCCTCGCCGGTCGGGCCGGCCACCGCCAGACTCAGGAACTTGATGGCGACCGTGCCCTCGAACCGCCCGTCGTTGCGGCGGGCCAGCCAGACCGAACCCATGCCGCCGTGGCCGAGTAGACGATCGAGGACATAGTTGCCAAGCGTCTGTCCGGCGAGGGAGGAAACCGCGGGAGCGAACGGCGCCTGACCCGGTCCGAGGAAATCGTCCCGCTCCACGGCGGGCTCCCGTCTCAGCAGCGACTCGACTTCGGCCGCGAGGGTAGGATGACTGATTCGGTGCCGGGCCAGCCAGGCGGCGAGCTCGGTCGGTGGCAGCTCGAGGGCCTCATCGAGCAAGGGTGTCAGCTTTTCCCAGTCGTCCTTGCTGAATCGGGCCATGGGTGCCTGCTGGAAGGGTGGACACCTCGGAGTGACTCAAGCTACTATCGAAACGGCAGGGGCGGAGGTGACATCGGGCAGGCGGAGGGTACATCCACATCTCATCCCGAGCGAATGAAGTGAGGGAGGGACCGGCAGGAAGAAGATCCAACTCCGGATCCTCCAATACGCCGGCTCCGATCAGGTCGCGCAAGCGTCGTCGCTGCGATCGGGATGAGGTGCGATGCCGGCTCGAGTCCATTCCACCGGACCATCGCCTCCCCTACGCCGCCCTCCCAATTACGCCCAGCCGTCCAACCGCCTCCCGCAGCAACTCTTCGGTCTTGCAGAAGGCAAATCGCACCAGGTGCCGGTTGGGATCGGGGGCACGGTAGAAGCCGGAACCGGGCACCGGTGTGACTCCGATTTCAGTGGTCAGCCACGCCGAGAAGGCGGTGTCGTCCTGCTTCGAGATCGCCGAATAGTCGGCCAGGATATAGTAGGCGCCGGCCGGCGGAGAACAGCGAAATCCGGCCGCCAGCAGCGCCGGCATCAGGATCTCCCGGCGGGCCAGGTACTCGGCGCCGAGTCCGGCGTAGTAGTCGCGGCCAACGGATTCCATCGCGACCGCCAGTCCCTCCTGCAGCGGCGCTGGTGCGCCGACCGTCAGGAAGTCATGGACCTTCCGGATCGAGGCGGTGAGTGCCGGCGGCGCGATGATGCTGCCGATCCGCCAGCCGGTGATGCTGAAGGTCTTGGAGGAGCCGCTGATGGTGACCGTTCGTTGCCGCATCCCGGGCAGCGTGGCCATCGGGATGTGCACCCCCTCATACAGAATGTGTTCGTAGATCTCATCGGTGAAGACCAGGACATCGTGCTGCTGGCAGAGCGCCGCTATGCCCTCGAGCTCGGCCCAGGTCAGCACCAGTCCCGACGGATTGCCAGGGCTGTTGACGATGATGGCCCGGGTTTTCGATGAGAAGGCCTGGGCCAGTCGATCGAGATCGAGTCGCTGTCCCGCCGGCACCGGCACGAAGACCGGGCTGGCGCCACAAAGAATCGCGTCGGGGCCGTAGTTCTCGTAAAACGGCTCGAGGACGATGACCTCCTGCCCCGGATCGACCAGCGCCAGCATGGTGGCGGCCATGGCCTCGGTGGCGCCGCAGGTGATCGTGATCTCGGTTTCGGGATCGGCCGAAAGGCCATACCAGTCGAGATACTTGGCCGCCACCGCGTCCCGCAGGCGTTTCGAGCCCCAGGTAATGGCGTACTGATTGACGTCCTCGAGGATGGCCCGGGCCGCGGCCTCCTTGAGCAGGTCAGGAGCGGGGAAGTTGGGGAAGCCCTGGGCCAGATTGATCGACTGGTGCTGGGCGGCCAGGCGGCTCATGCCGCGGATGACCGACTCACCGAAGCTGCGGGTGCGGAGGGCGCTGTGCATGGTTCAATTGTAGCCGCTCCCGGCTCCGCCGGGATGAACCGCTGGACGCCCTCCCATTCTGCCCGTAGCTTTCGCTGGCCCGGCTCAGCACCCGCCGGAGTGATTCACTCCCCCGACACCACGGACACCGAATGGCTTCGAGCGCCAAGCCGTCTTCCGACGCGCCCGCCGGGTTCCAGCCCTACATCCCGGCCAGTCAATCCCCTGCCGAGCTGACTCTCCGGGCCATCATTCTGGGCGTCGGGCTGGGCGTGATCTTCTCGGCCTCCAGCGTCTACCTGGCGCTCAAGATCGGCCTGACCGTGTCGGCCTCGATCCCGATCGCGGTGCTGGCCGTGGCGCTGTTCCGGACCCTGGGTCACTCCACCATCCTCGAAAACAACATCGTGCAGACGACCGGATCGGCCGCGGACTCGGTGGCCTCCGGGATCGTCTTCACCCTGCCAGCCATCCTGCTGATGGGGTACGACCTCACGGTCATCAAGGTCGGCATCATCGCGCTGGCGGGCGGGATCCTCGGCGTCCTGATGATGATTCCGCTCCGCAAGGCGCTGATCGTCAAGGAACATGGCAAGCTGATCTATCCCGAGGGTACCGCCTGCGCCGAAGTGCTGATTGCGGGCGAAAAGGGAGGAATCCAGGCCAAGCTGCTGTTCCAGGCCTTCGGGCTGGCCTTCGTCTACAAATTCCTGCTGCAGGGTCTCCGCCTCTGGAAGGAATATCCGACCTTCCCCAGGGATCCCAGCGCCGCGCTGTATAAAGGAGGCTCGATCACGGCGGAGGTGTCACCGGAACTGCTGGGGGTCGGATACATCATCGGGCCGAGGATCGCGGGATACCTGTTTGCCGGTGGCTGCATCGCGTACCTGGTGCTCATCCCCGCCATCAAGCTGTTCGGCGAAGCGCTGACCGCACCACTCTATCCCTCCACCAGCCAGCTGATATCCCAGATGAGCCCCGGGGAAGTCCGCTCGTTCTATGTCTACTATATCGGCGCCGGCGCGGTGGCCTCGGCCGGCATCATGGCGTTGATCCGCTCCCTGCCCACGATCGTCAGCGCCTTTCGGTCAGGCTTCGAGGACCTCAAGGACTCGGTGGGCGAGAAGATCTCCAAGCTCCGCACCGAACGGGACCTGCCGATTGCCGTGACCGTGATCGGCTCGCTGGCGCTGGCGCTGCTGCTGGCGCTGCTGCCTTCCAGCCTGATCGGGGTCAACCTGCTCGGTGCCCTGCTGATCGTGGTGTTCGGATTCTTCTTTTCGGTGGTCTCCTCCCGGATCTGCGGCGAGATCGGCTCCTCGGCCAACCCGATTTCGGGAATGACCATCGCGGCACTGATCGGCACCACCCTGATCTTCCTGCTGATCGGCTGGACCGGGATCGACCACCGGGTCGGGGCCATCTCGATCGCGGGGGTGATTGCCGTCGCCACCGCCAACGCCGGCAATACCAGCCAGGACCTCAAGACCGGTTACCTGGTCGGTTCCACGCCCCGGTCGCAGCAGATCGCGATCATGTGCGGCACCGTGGCGTCTGCCCTGGCCATCGGCTGGACCCTGACGCTGCTCAACACCGCCTACACCAACATCGTTCCCGAGACCCACCCCGGCGTGGTGCTGGCGGCGTCCGGGACCAACGACGCCCACCGTACGGTGACCTCGACCGGCGAGCACCTTGAGCATTCCGGCAAGAGCTGGGACGTGATCCGGGTCAATACGCCGACCGAGAATGTCCTGCCTGGCAAATACCTGGTCGATCCGGCCACTCACGAAATCGGCTTCGTCATCGATCCTGGCATCGGCGGTCGAGTGCGGGAGCTCAACGGCCAGCCGGTGACCAAGCTCGACAGCCCCAAGGCCACGATCATGGCGCTGGTCACCGACGGCATCCTGACCCAGAAGCTGCCCTGGACCCTGGTGCTGCTCGGCGTGTTCATCACGGCGGCGCTGGAGTTGATGGGGGTTTCGTCACTACCAGTCGCCGTCGGGATCTACCTGCCGATCTCGACCAGCTCTGCGATGTTCGCTGGCGGGGTGGTGCGCTGGGTGGTCGAGCGCAGGATGAAGGCGGAAGAGAAGTCGCTGGCCGAGGTGGAGTCGGGGCCCGGAGTGCTGTTCGCCAGCGGGCTGATTGCGGGTGGTGCCATCGCCGGCATCGCGGTGGCGGCCGTGGCGGCGGCCGTGGTCGGGCGGGCGGATGCGGCTGGAGTGCCAGCCGCCGACTACCTGTCCCATGTGGTCGGCTGGCACACCGCCCTCGGCTCGATTGCCGAGAGCAACCTGCTGGCGGTCGGTTTGTTTACTGTGCTGGCCATCGTCCTGTTCCGGGTGGCACGCAGGTAGCGCGGATGCCGGAGCCGACAGGGCCGCAGCCACTGATCGTGGCCCGAATCGTTCATGCCGCAATGGCCGGCAGCATCCTCATCTTCGGCGGGCTCTCGTACGTGCTGCAGCAGAGTCAACCGAGGACCAGCCTGCCCAGCTTCGTGGTCTACATGCCGCTGGTACTCGGGGCCGCAATGTTCGCTGGCGCGCTGATGATCCGGACCCGGCTGCTGGAGGATGGACCCACCGACCTGCAGCAGTGGTGGCGGAGCAACCTGTCCCGGGCGGTACTGCTCTGGTCGCTGTTCGAGGGCCCGGCCCTGTTTGGTGCCGCGATCTACCTGGCCAGCGGCCAGGCGGTGGCGCTGGGGGCCACCGCCGCCGGCTTCATCCTGCTGGTGCTCAACTCTCCCGACCGGCTGCACGACTCCTGATGCGCATCGTCTCGCTGCTGCCCGCCGCGACCGAAATCGTCGCGGCGGTAGGCGCGCTGCCCGAACTGGTCGGGGTGTCCCACGAGTGTGATTTCCCCGAGGCAGTCCGGCAGTTGCCGAGGGTGACTACCACTCCGATCGACCCGGGCCTGGCCAGCAGTGCAATCGACGAACACGTCCGGGCACTGGTCAGCGCTGGACGGGCCGTGATCGCGATTGATACCAACCGGCTGCGCCAGCTGACCCCGACCCATATCATCACGCAAGATCTCTGCGAAGTCTGCGCCGTGTCCGACGGTGAAGCGGTCCGGCTGGCGGCGGTGCTCGACCCACCACCGGTGGTGGTCAGCTTGAGCGGCCGGACGCTCGACGGTGTCTGGCAGAGCATCGCATCGGTCGGGGCAGCGCTGGGCCGGGAAGCGGAGGGACAGCGCGTCAGCGCAGAGCTCAGTGGCCGGATGGCCACGCTGCGAGCAAGCGCAGCGACCAGCACTCCGCGGCAGGTACTCTGCATCGAGTGGCTTGCTCCGCCGTTCACGGCGGGGCATTGGGTGCCCGAGATGGTGGAGGCTGCCGGTGGAATCGACATCGGCGCCGCACCCGGCGATCATAGCGCCGAACGTGACTGGGCCGAGCTCAATGGGCTCAATCCCGACATCGTGATCATCATGCTGTGCGGGATGGATGTGGCCCGGAGTCAACGGGAGCTTGCCATCCTCGACGATCCCGATGCGCTCGACCTGCTCGGCCGAGTGCCGGTCTGGATCATCGACGGCAATGCGTACACGTCGAGGCCGGGACCGAGGCTGGTGGAGGGAACGGAGCGGATTGCGGCGGCACTGGTGGGACGGGGACTCAGCGGATTGAAGCGATGGCGGCAGGATTGATCGGTGCGGCCCTGGAATCCCTTGTGGAAACGATGAAGTTGGACGGGGCATCATCCGTCTGCATCCACCTCACTGGTGGATTAGCTTGTGCACCCCCGCCGAATTCACGGTGGGGTACCGAGGGATGATCGAATATGAACCGCCATGGGACCGCTGCCGCGGCACCTGACCGTGTGATAAATACCAATTGCTTCCGGACCTCCCTGCAGCTCGCCCTGCTGGCCGGTGTGGCTGTCGCATTTCCGCTCGTAGCCCAGGCACCGAAGATCACCCCTAAGGGAGATCCTTCGGTCAAGGCGGACACCATCTACCGCCTGGCGGTCAATCCCAAGGATGCCGGCGACGAACCGGCCATCCTGCTGCTCGACGACGGCGTCATGCGGTTCGAGTCCGACGGCCGAAGCATCCGGACCTTCCGCCAGGTCATCCAGATCCTGACACCGTCCGCGGCCGAGCAGTACCGTGAGCAGGAATTTTCCTGGTCTCCCGGGCACGAGAAGTTCACCCTGAACTGGGTCCGGGTAGTCAAGCCCGATGGCACCGTGATCAGCGGCGCGCCGACGCACGAGCAGGACTCGGATGTGCCGGCCTCGATGTCCGACCCGGTCTACGCCGACCGCCGAGTGCACCGGGCCTCGCTGTCGGGAGTCGAAGTCGGGACCATTGTCGACTACAGCTTCAGCACCGAAGAGCTCAAGCCGTTCCTGCCGGGCGATTTGTATGAAGGATGGCGGGTCACGGCCGGTCGTACGGTTCGGCGGTCGCGGTTGGTGGTGGAAGCGCCCAGCTCGATGCAGCTGCGGATCAAGGAAACCAATCTCGATTTCAAACGGATCACCACCACCGCCGGCGGACGGACTACCTACACCTGGGCCCGGAACGATGTCGCCCTGATCCATCCCGAGCCATTTGCGGCCGACTCCAACGGACTGGTGCAGCACATTGAGGTCGGCTCACCGCTGACCTGGCAGGATATTGCCAAGTGGTATGCCGGCAACGCCCGCGACCGTTACGCGATGCCATCCGAGGCCGCGAGGGCACTGGCCTCGAAGGTTGCCGGCGCCAGGACCCTCGACGATTCGATCCGGGCGGTTCATCGCTGGGTGGCCCAGGATATCCGCTACGTCTCGATTGCCCTGGGACTCGGCGGCTACCAGCCGCGCGCCCCGGCCACGGTGGTGCAGACCGGTTTTGGCGACTGCAAGGACAAGGCGACCCTGTTCGTGGCCGCGCTCAAGTCGATGGGCGTCGAAGCCTATCCGGTGCTGCTTTCGGCCGGCGGTGGAGTCGACTCGGCATTTCCGACATTGAAACAGTTCGACCACGCGATCGCGGCGGTAAAGAAGCCCCAGGGCGGCTATCAGTACGTCGACCTGACCTCGGAGCTCACCCCCTACGGCCAGCTGCCGCCCAGCGAGCAGGGCGAGTTCGGCCTCCTGGTGCATCCCGACGGCAGCAGCGAGGAGATTACCTTCCCGCGCGATTCGATCGGGGCCAACGTCGACCGCCAGATTCTGAGCGGGAGCCTCAGTGAGGATGGGATCTTTACCGGCCACCTCGAGCGGCAGTCGAGCGGCACGGTCCAGTACGTCCTGCGGAGCACCTTTGACCAGCCGCTCGATTCCACCAAGCTCGTGGCCCTCGGCCGCACCGTGGCACGGAGCTATTTTCCGGTGGCCGACGCCGACAGCGTGGTCGGATTCAACGGCAAGAACCTCACGGCCACCCCGGAACTCCGGATGCGGATCCTGGGCGCCCGGGCGGCCCAGCCCTCCGGCGATGGACTGATCCTCACCATGCCCTTTGCCTCGACCGAGGCATTGGAGAGTGCGGCCCAGTCGCTGGAACAGGGGCTGCAGGACCATCCCCGGAAGTTCCCGATCGACGTCTCGCAGATCACCGGGTCGGATATCCAGGTCCAGCAGTTCAACGTCATCCTGCCCGAAGGATGGCATGCCCGGCTGCCGCACGGCGTGGACGTGAGCGGACCGTTCGGCAATTATCGCTCGACCTACGAGCAGGTTGGCCGGGAGCTCCGTTTCACCCGCCGGGTGAGTGGGGCCCGAGGGGTATACGCTCCGGACAAGATCAAGGACCTGATCGAATTCTTCCGGTCGCTGGGCCGGGACAATTCGCGATTCATCATTCTCGAGCGGGCCACCCGCTCCTGAACGCCGGTTACCAACCACCTCGACCCGGGCCCCATGGATCCTCGCTCCCTCAAGTTCCTGACCACGCTGCTCGATGCCCCGGGCCCCTCGTCCTTCGAGACCGCGCCGGCCCGGCTCTGGCGCGCCGAAGCCGAGAGCTTTGCCGATGAGGTCAGCGCCGATGTGAGCGGCAATTCGCTGGCGCTAATCAAGCCGGCGGCCGGGTCGAAGGGGCCACCGGTGATGCTGGCCGGCCATATCGACGAAATCGGCGTCATGATCACCTATATCGACGACGAAGGCTTCCTGGTCTTCGAGCCGATCGGCGGCTGGGATCACCAGGTGTTCGTGGGCCAGCGGGTCTGCCTCATGGGCCGGAAGGGCCAGGTCCTCGGCGTCATCGGCAAGCGGGCGATACACATGATCGAGAAGGACGATCGCGAAAAGGTCTCCAAGGCCAGCGATCTCTGGATCGATATCGGCGCGGTGGGCCGAGCCGAGGCAGAGGCGCTGGTACGGGTGGGAGATCCTGGAGTGCTGGCCAGCACCGTGCAGCAGTTTCCCAACGGCCGGCTGGTCAGCCGCAGCATCGACAACCGGATAGGGGCATTCGTGGTGCTCGAGGCGCTCCGGCTGCTGTCGGCAACGCGCTCCGGTTCACCGGTGACCGCCGTGGCGACGACCCGCGAGGAGATTGCCTATACCGGCGGCGGAGCCCGGACCTCGGCCACCTCGATTGACGCCGCGGTGGCCATCGTGGTGGATGTCACCCATGCCACCGATTATCCCGGCGCCGACAAGCGCAAGCATGGCGACTACAAGCTGGGCGGCGGGCCGGTCCTGACCCGGGGTGCCTCAACCAATCCGATCCTGTTCGACCTGCTGGTCGCGACGGCCGAGGCCGAGAAGATCCCGTTCACCATCCAGGCCGCGGCCCGGGACACCAGCACTGATGCCGACGCGATTTTCACCGCCCACCGCGGTGTGGCAACCGCGCTGGTGTCGGTGCCCAACCGCTACATGCACAGTCCCAACGAGATGGTAGCGCTGGAAGACCTGGACCGGACCGCGCAACTGATCGCGGCCACGATCCGGATGATCGATCTGAAGACGGATTTCGTACCGAGGTAAGTGAACAGCGAATAGAGAACGGGAGGTCCCGGATTGTCGCAAACAATGTTAGGGCTCTGTCAGTCGTTCCGCGACCTCACCAGCGTTCTGAGGTGGCGTTCGTAGGGGCGGGCCATGGCCCGCCCCTACGGCCGCCCCCAGAATTTCAGCGCCGCGGGCGACCTCGGGGTCGCCCGCGGCGCTCGAATTGATGATCAGCGGACTACAGCTTCCCCAGCCAATTGACCACGGCGCTTGCCAGCGTGATCCGTTTGTCCGACCACCCGTGATCGGTCGCTTCGTGCCTCGTGGTGATGCGAGTGTTGCCGAGGCTCCGAAGCTTCGCGACCAGTGAATCGGCGGCGGGCGCCAGCCCATCGTCCGAGGTCAGCACCAGCAACGGCAGTCGAGCGAGCTCCTTGGCGGCGCCGGCAAAGTCCCAGCGGCCGGCGCCGGCGCGCAGGTCATCGGCCATGCTCTGCGCCGTGACTCCGGCAAGGGCCTCCATGTTCTCCGCCATGTCCTTCACCAGGATATCCCTCGGCCCCCGGCCCAAGGCGCCCATGTCGGCGGCGGAGAGGAGAATGGCGCCAAGCAATTCGGGATGGTGCGAGGCGGTCAGCGCCGTCACCCAACCACCCATGCTGTGACCGGCCAGCACGATCCGGCCGCGATCGACGCCGAGCGTGCGTGCGGTGGCGCTGTCGTGAATGAAGGCGAGGGCCGCGTCCGCATCCTCGAGATTGCCACCGAAGCTGAAGGTGCCCGGACTGCCCCATGAGCCGCGATAGTTGAATGTGATCACGTTCCACCCGGCCCGCCGCACCGCCTGGGCCAGGTCGAGATTCTTCTCGTTACCCGGCAAGCCATGCAGCAGCACCAGGGTCGGATGCGGGCCGGCGCCGGAGGCGAGGTAGGCGACGCCGTTGATCTTCACCCCGCCGGACGGAATGTGCAGCACCTCCATCCGGGCCGGATGGGCACTGTCCCGCGGCGGATCGGCGATCACGGCAGCAGGCACCTGCGCCGCGGCAACGGAGGTGACGGTGAGCGTGGCGATCGCGAGCAGAGCAACTCGCATGGGGCGGGATTCTCCAGAAGGGATAGGCAGCAAGAGGCGAAAGGCGAACGGGAATGCACGACCTGGGGTTTCAACTGAGCTGCAGGAATCGGATTGCATTTTGAGCGATCCCTCAGTCGTCTTCGCCCTGCGAAGGACTCCTTCGGGATGAGGTGCGGAAGTTTTTCTCTCGTCTCTCGTCTCTTGTCTCTCGTCTCTCTCACCACATATTCGACAACGCCTTCCGCGCCGCCGCCTGGACCTCCGCGTCATCGTCATCCAGCAAGGACTTGAGATGGTTGGCAGCCGACGGCCCGGCCAGCCGCAGGGCCTCGACCGCCGCCATCCGATACGTGGTCGGTTTGCGCTTGAGCACCCTGCCACCCGGCTCGGCGGCCTTGGCCACCACCGTCAGCGCCTCCGGCGAGGCCACTCGCCCCAGCGCCAGCAGGATCTCCCGCTTCACATCGTCGACCGGTTCGTCGTCCAGCCGCTTGATCAGGCTGCCAACCAGGCCCCGCGCCCGCTTGCTGTCGATCCCCGCCACGGCCTGGAGCCTGACCTGCGCCGACGGGTCATTGAGCGCCTTGCGGAGCGGCTCGACGGTGCCGGGAGTGCCAATACGGGCCAGCGCGCCGACCACCGCCCGGCGGACCCGCTCGTCCTCATGGTTCATCTGGCGGGTCAGCGGCAGCACGGCGTCTTCCAGCTTCATCTCGCCGCAGAGCTCGGCCACGTTGCGTAGCACGAACCACTCGTCGTGAGTCAGCATGTGGACCAGCAGCTTGGTGCCCTCGGTCATGTGGGTCAGGGCATTGAAATAGCTCCGCCGTTCACCGGGGGAGCGGGCCGCGATCAGCAGCTCGAGCAGCACTTCCGTCGACTCGGCGCCCATCCTTCGCAGCACCAGAATGGCCTCATTCCGGCTGGCCAGCGGATGGGACAGCCTGGCGATCTGCTCCAGCACCGGCCGAGGCAGCAGGCGGCGCAGCGCCATGCCAAAGCTGCGGCGGGTGGCAGCCTCGGCGTGTTCCTCTTCATGCCGAATCAAGTTGACGCCGGCCCGCAGCACCTCCTGCCAGGCACCGGCACCGGCGGCCTGCTCGCCGGCGGTAAGAATCCGGGCCATCAGCTCGGACTGGCTGCTGCTGGTCTGCTCGGTATCGAGCTGCTCGGTCAGGTCATCGAGGTTGCCGCCAGTGGGCATTTCGAGGGTCATGAAATGCATCATGCCGAACTTTTCTTCACTGACCGCATCACTGCCGAGCCCGGTCAGCTGGGTGTCTTCGTCTTCGACCGGCTTGTGACCCCGGGGAATGGCGGGCGGGGCGGTCCGGGGAATCGAGGGCTTGAGGTCGATCTCGTTGAGGACCAGGCCTTCGACCTTTCCGGTCACCGGTAGCCCGGTGACCTTGAGCATCGTGGCGCCGAGCCCGTGGAGCCGGCTCTGGAACACAACCACGTCTGGCGTGGCCGGCGGCGGCGCCGCCAGGGCGCGTACCAGTGAAGCGAGGATGCCGGGCGTAAGGCCGGCTGGCAGCACCAGGTCACCGACGCCGTGAGCCCACATGACCTGGAACAGCGCTTCCACAGCCGTGCTCTTGAGATCCAGTTGAACGCCGTCGAGCAGAAATGCGCCGCGCCGGACCCCGAATTCGTGGGGTCCGGCCCCGAAGCTGTCGATCAACGTTTCGAATGCAACCTGCAGATCGCGCTTGGCTTCCGGTGCTTCCTTGAGCAGGAATACGATCCGGGCCAGCGCGACTGCACTTGACTCAGGAGTGGCCATTGGTGGGATAGGGGGTTCCCGGGGAAGTGCCAAGGTCAAGATACTGCGTACCGTCAATCACAGCAACAGCTTACCAGCTCGGGGGGACTCTCTTCTCTCCGCCGGTTGAGCGGCGTAGCTTTCGGCCCATGTCACGGCTTCCGAACCTCGCGGCGCTGGCCGCCGCCCTGCCCCTCTGTCTCTGTTCCGCCCCGGCCCTTCAGGCCCAGGCTGTCCTGACCGATTCCGCCGCCCGCGCCACCCGCGATTCGGTGGCCCGGATCGTCCTGGAGGACGTCAAGTTCCTCTCGGCCGATAACCTGGGTGGCCGCCTGGTCGGGACTCCCGGCGCCGATACTGCCGCCGCGTATATCGCCAGGCGATTTGCCCGGGCCGGACTGCAGGCGGCGCCTCGCGGCTGGTTCCAGGACTTTACCGTTTCCCCCGACGCGCCAGCGGCCGGGCCGGCCGGGATCGGTGGTGCCACCGGCAGGAATGTCATCGGGGTGCTGCCGGGACGGGATCCTGCCCGCCGCAATGAAATCGTCGTGGTGGGTGCCCATTACGATCACCTTGGGCTGGGCAAGTTTGGCTCGCTCGACCCCGACAGCACCGGCTCGGTCCATAACGGTGCCGACGACAATGCGTCGGGTGTCGCGGCGCTCGAACGGATCGCGGCAGTGCTGGCGGCGGCCCCGCCGGCCCGGACCGTGGTGTTCATCGCGTTCAGCGGCGAAGAGGAAGGGGTGCTGGGCTCGACCTACTACGTCCATAACCCGCTGTTCCCGATGAGCGCCGTGACCGCGATGGTCAACCTCGACATGGTCGGCCGGCTCCGGAATGACCGGCTGATCGTGTATGGCGTCGAAACCGCCCGGGAATTTCCGGCGCTGCTGGACTCGCTCAACACCACCGCGAAGTTCGATCTCAAGGCTTCGGGCGACGGCTACGGCCCCAGTGACCACCAGTCGTTCTACATCGCCGGCAAGCCGGTGCTGTTCCTGTTTACCGACCTGCACGAGGACTACCACCGGGCCACCGACGACTGGCAGAAGATCAATTCCGATGGACTGGCCCGGGTGGCGGAATTCACTGCCAGCATCGTCCGGGCGCTGGCCGATCGCAAGACGCCGCTGACCTTCGTCAACGCGCCGCCGCCACCGGCCGCCTCCGCCACCGCGCCCGCCGCAGTCACCTCCGGCTATGGCGCCTACCTCGGCACTATTCCCGACATGGCCGGCGGCGATCCGCACGGGGTCCGAATCAGTGGGGTCCGGAGCGGCAGTCCGGCCGAACTGGCTGGTCTCAAGGGCGAGGATGTGATTACCAGGATTGGCGATCTCGAGGTTCCCGACCTGCAGGCCATGACGACCGCGCTCCGCAGTCACCGCCCCGGCGATGTGGTCGAGATCCGGGTGCTCCGCAGCCAGCAATCGCTGCAGCTCATCGCCACCCTCGGCACCCGCAACAACTGATGGCCACGGTCCTTGATACCGACCGGATCATCGCCGGCCTGCGCGGCGCCTTTGCCCGCGACGCGGGGCGCCAGGCGCTGCTGCAGTACGCCGCCAACAAGATCCAGGCAGCCGGCTCGCCGTACACCTCGATCTATCTGTACATGCTCCATGACGACCAGCTCACGCTTGAGGCCTTTGCCGGCCGGGAAACCGAGCACACCCGGATCGCGGTTGGTCACGGCGTCTGCGGCACCGCCGTTGCCACGGGTGTCGACCAGAATGTGCCGGATGTGCGGGCGGTGTCCAATTACATCGCCTGCAACACCTTTACCCGGTCGGAGCTGGTGGTCCTGATCCGCCGGGGCGCCGTGGTGCTGGGGCAGATCGACGTGGACAGCGATGTGACGGATCCATTTACCAGCGACGAAGAGGCTGCGGTGAAGCGAGTCGCGGACGCGTTGGCCGTCCTCCTTTAGCCGTTAGCCATTGGCTATTGGCCGTTAACAAACAATCCGGAATTCTTGGCGTCGGGTCACGCCCGGAACGCGAAACCGGTTGGACCGTGAACCGTGTACCAATTCTCTTACCACCTCATCCCGAGCTGGAATCCGAGCGCAGCGAGGATCAGCGAGGGATCGGCTCGCACCTGACGCGATCCTTCGCTGCGCTCAGGATGAAGTACTTCCCCAACTCAGTACACCCCATGCCCCGCGCCTGGTCCTCCGCCCGCTACACCGTACCGCTGCCGGACGGCCACCGGTTTCCAATCGCCAAATACGCGATGATCCGGGATGCCGTCGCGGCCAGTGGCCTGCTCGACGGCGGAATCGAGGAGCCGGACCGGGTGGAGCGGTGGGCGCTGTCGCTGGTCCACTCGGACGGCTGGGTCGGGGCAATGTCCGATGGCACCGCCACTGCACCGCAGATTCGGCGGCTGGGATTTCCCTGGAGTGCCGAACTCCGCGAGCGTTCCTTCCGTACGGTCCAGGCCACGCTCGAGGCCGCCCGGGACGCGCTCGATGGCGGTATCGGGATGACACTCGCCGGTGGTACTCACCACGCCTTTGCTGATCGCGGTGAGGGCTACTGCGTTTTCAACGATGTGGCGGTGGCCATCAGGGTCCTCCAGCGCGAGGGTCGGATCCGCCGAGCGGCGATCATCGACCTGGATGTCCACCAGGGGAACGGTACCGCCGCAATCTTCGGCGATGATCCCGACGTCTTCAGCTTCTCGATGCACGGCCGCAAGAATTATCCGTTTCACAAGGAGCAGAGCCGGCTGGATGTGGAACTCGAGGACGGCTGCGATGATTCGGAATACCTCGCGTTGCTGGACCGGCACCTCGATCGGGTGTTCGACGACTCGGCAGCTGACCTGGTGTTCTACCTCGGCGGCGCCGACCCCTACGCCGGTGACCGGTTGGGCCGCCTCAGGCTGTCCATCGACGGATTGGCCCGGCGCGACCGCGCGGTGTTCGAGGGCTGCCGTACCCGGGGACTGCCGGTGGTACTGACCATGGCCGGTGGCTATGCCGAGGATATCGTGGACCTTGCCACGATCCACAGCAACAGTGTGCGGGAGCTGCTTCGTGCCGGCTGAGACGCTCACTCGGCACGTTCGCGGCGTCGATCTGTTCGAACGCAGGATCGGAACTGGTCCGCCAGTCGTAGTCCTGCACGGCGGACCGGGGGCACATCACGACTACCTCCTGCCCGGCTTCGACCGGCTGGGCAATGGCCGGACCCTGATCTACTACGACCAGCGCGGTGGCGGCCGGTCTTCAGTTGGCCGAGAGGTACCGGTCGGCTGGCAGGAACAGGTGGCCGACCTCGAAGCGCTGCGCCAACTATGGGACCTCGATCGAATCACCTTGCTCGGCTATTCATGGGGCGCCATGCTGGCCATGCTGTACGCCATTCAGCACCCGGAACGGGTCGAGCGACTGGCCCTGGTCTCTCCGGCGCCGGCCTCGAAAGCGGAACGGGCCGACTTCGAGGCTCAATTCCTGGCCAGGAGCATGACCCCCGCCCTTCAGGCCAGGCGGGCCGAGCTCCGGGCCAGTGGCTTGCGTGAGCGGGATCCGGCCGCTCATGCGGCCCAGCTTTTTGCGCTGGCGGTGGCCGGCTACTTCCACGATCCTGCCCGCAGTCCGGAGCTGACTTCGTTCCGGGTCACCGAGCGGACCCAGAAGGAAGTCTGGGCCAGCCTGGGCGATTTCGACATCCGCCCCGAACTCCGCCGGCTCTCGCTCCCGGCACTGGTGGTGCACGGCGATGACGACCCGATTCCGGCGGCGACCGCGCGAGAAACCGCCGAGTGCCTCCACGCTGAATTTCATCTGATTCCGGATTGCGGCCACGTCCCCCAGGTCGAAGCGCCGGATCAACTGGTGGCCGCCGTCGACCCGTTCCTGCCCCGATGAGCCGGGCCACTCCGTTCGACCTGGTCTTTGCCGGTGTGGCGGGCGAGCGGTTTCCCGCCATTCGGGACTCGCTGGCCAAGTCCGGCGCCGATCCGCTCGACCGCGATCGATTCGTACTGGACCAGCAGGTCACCGGATTTCTGCGCGAGCAGGTTCCGGACGAGGGGGCCGAAGAGGCGGTGGCCGAACATCTGGCCCTGCTGCACCATGCCTACCTGTTCTGGGCGACGGGCCAACCCACGACGGTACTCACCAGACCCGCGGCCAGCGCGCTGCTGAGTGGCCAGGCCACGCCACGTGGCGAGGTCAGTTCGGCCCGCTACATTCAGTTTCCCGAGCGGCTGGTCTGGGGCGAAATCGACCCCGGAGCTCCGCACGAACCGCTGGACGGAGTCTTTACCCATCCGCTTGCCGGCGGCGGATTCGCAGTGCTGGCCATCTTCGGATTTCATCCGACCCGGATGGGCTTCAGCGTGGTGGCAGCCGAAGGATCGCGTCCAGAAGGACTGGCCCGCCAGGATGGCTCGCCGCTCTTTGCCCCCGTGCTGCCGGGCGGCGCCGCAGCGGGATTGTTCTCGATTACCGGGCCTGAAGAGTTGATCGAGCTCGCGGCCCGCGCTCAGACTGCAGACCCTGCGACCGGAAAGGAGCCGGCGGCCGGATGATGGACAAGAAGTCGGTGGTCCGCTCCCTGGAACAAATCGGCTCCTTCCTCGAGCTCAAGGGTGAGAATCCGTTTCGAGTCCGGGCCTTCAACACTGCCGCCCGCGCCATCAGTGGCCTGGCCGGAGAGCTGGCAGCCGCGCTGGCGGATGGTACGCTAGCGGCCACCAAGGGAGTCGGGCCTGCCACCCTTCAGATCGTCCAGGAGCTGGTGACCACCGGCCACTCCACCCTGCTGGAAGAATTGCGCGAGCAGGTGCCACCTGGACTCCTCGAAATGCTGCAGATCTCCGGCCTCGGCGTGGCCAAGATCCGCCAGATCCACGAAACCCTCGGCATCGATTCGCTGCCGGACCTCGAGGCCGCTGCCCGCGATGGCAGGCTTTCCCGCCTGCCGAGGTTCGGTGCCAAGACGGCGGAGAACATCCTCAAGAGCATCGCCTTTCTCCGCCAGGCCAGTGCCTGGAAGCTTTCGCACCACGCGGCGGAAGAGGCCACCACGCTGGTCGAGGCGCTGCGCCGGCTGCCTGGGGTGGTACAGGCCACCGTCGCCGGCGAAGTGCGACGCCATACCGAGATCGTCCGCGAACTGGTGATTGTGCTGGTGGCCGATGTGGCGCCCGCCGAACTGTTCGAGAAGCTGGCCCGGCTGCCGGGGATCAACGAATTTGCCGGGCAGGATGAGCGGCGGGTCACGCTGCGCTTTGTGGGCGGCTCGACGGCGCAGATCATCGTGACCACGGCGCCCAACACCGGTGCGGTGCTGGTGCAGGCCACTGGCAGCGATGCACACCTGGCCGAATTATCCGCAGTGGCGGCAGCCAGTGGCTACGCCTTGAACGGAGCCGCACTCTGGAAAGGGAGCAGCTTCGTCCAGACCCCCGACGAAGCCTCTTTCTACAACGCGCTCGGCATGGCCGAGATTCCGCCCGAGATGCGCGAAGGCCAGGGCGAAGTAGCGGCGGCCCAGAACCACGAACTGCCGGTCCTGATCGAGCGCGGCGACCTGCAGGGCTTTCTCCACTGCCATACCCACTACTCCGATGGCTCGATGACGGTGCGCGAACTGGCAGAGGCCTGCCTGGCCGCGGGTTACAAGTGGGTGGGAATCACCGATCACAGCCAGGCCGCGGCCTACGCCGGCGGTCTCTCGCCCGACGACCTGGTCAGGCAGCGAGCCGAGATCGATGCGGTCAACGCCGAGCTCAAGGGCATCCGGATATTGCAGGGAGTCGAAGCCGATATCCTGGTGGACGGCAAGCTCGACTATGATAGCGCCACGCTGGCCAAACTCGATTTCGTGATCGGCTCGATTCACAGCCGATTCAATCTGAGCGAGAAGGAAATGACCGAGCGGCTGCTGACGGCAATGGACGACCCCAACCTGGCCATCATCGGGCATCCAACCGGGCGGCTGCTGCTGTCACGCGAGCCGTATCCGATCGACATGGAGGCGGTTCTCGACAAAGCAGCCAGGACTGGCGTGGCCATCGAGATCAACGCCGACCCGCACCGCCTCGACCTCGACTGGCGGCTGGTCAAGCGGGCCAGGGACCTTGGCGTGCCGATCTCGATCGGATCGGATGCTCACAACGCGGCCGGAATCGCCAACGTCGATATCGGTGTGGGGATCGCGCGGAAGGGCTGGTTGCGGAAAGATGATGTGCTCAACAGTCGTACGGTGGCGGGATTCCTGAAGCACGTGGCGGCGAGACGAGCACGATGAGTCGGAAGGTCGGACAGTCGGAAGGTCGGAAGGCGAAATCCGCGGACCGGCGCGTTGTCGGGTCAGGTCGCGTCGGGGCGGGTCGTAGACCCGCCCCAGCAAAACCCGCCACCGCACGCGCTCGCGGCAAGGAATCAATTGAATCCAAGAAGAAGCGAGCGGCGGACATCGTGGCGCGATTGAAGCGGGCGTACCCTGACGCACACTGCGCCCTGCATTTCACCTCGCCCTACCAGCTGATCGTGGCCACGATCCTCTCGGCCCAGTGCACCGATGTACGGGTCAACATCGTCACCCCCGCCTTTTTCAGGCAGTGGCCGACGCCCGCCAGACTGGCTCAGGCAAGAATGGCCGATGTCGAAAAGGCGGTGATGTCGACCGGGTTCTTCCGTAACAAGGCACGGAACCTCGTCGCGATGGCCCAGGCGCTGGTTGCATCGCACGATTCAATAGTGCCACACACCATGGCGGAGCTGCACGCCCTCCCCGGCGTCGGCCGCAAGACCGCCAACGTGGTGCTCAGCAACGCCTTCGGAATCAGCGAGGGAGTGACCGTCGACACCCATGTGACGAGGCTCTGCAACCTGCTAAGGCTGGCCATCGGCACCGACGCGGTGAAGATCGAGCAGCAGCTGATGCAGCTGATCGCGCGGGAGGATTGGGCCATCCTGTCGCATCTGTTGATCGCGCACGGCCGGACGATCTGCATCGCCAATCGGCCGAAGTGCGAGCTGTGCGTGGTGAATGCGCTGTGTCCCTCGGCGAAGGAGCCGCTGGCCGTCAGCAGGTAGTCGCTAGTTCTTGGTTGCGCCTCTCCTGACGTACGCCTCCGCCCGCCAGCATTTGGCCCCACCCCCTGGCTCCCTCTCCGGCACTGAACAGCAGGAGATGGCAGATGGAAGACAGGAGATGGGACGGACCCCGAACCTCGACATCAGAGTTCAACATCCACTCCGGCCTCGGTCGGAACCGCCCGCCCTCCGTCTGCAGAGATCCAGCGCGCTTCAGCTCGCGGTGCCGAGCCTCGGCTTCAGCCGAGGACCGACGTCAGCCGCATGGAATGGGTTCATCGGGTGGGATCGAAGCCTAAGGGGGTCGAACGGCATGAATCGTTGACTATGGTCCTGCAGAATCGAGTGGAGAACAAGGGAAAGGCCAGGCCTACTTCGCTCACTGCGCCACCACCGCCCCAACAAATCCTCCGATCAAACCGCCTCCGAGTGTCAGTTCCACGACCTGGCTGACACAACTTCCCTCCGCAAGCCGGCACAGCAACAGCCCCAGCGCGCCCCCCACCAGAGCCCCGCCAATACCGCCATACAATGCACCTTCATGCCAATGGCCAGGATCAGTATTCAGCACGGTGCTGTCACGGTCCGCCCGCATGAACGCCCGATCCATTCGATCCACCGGCGAGAGCCGCGACGGCATCAAGGCCACAGCGGCTTTCATCTGCGCCAGCCGATCGTCAGGCCGCGACTGTGCATGCCCGACGGTTGTCGCGCCGAGGGTCAGGAGGAGGGCCAGCGATCCGGCCCGCCATTCGGGCCCGTGTCTCATCACGATCCCTTGGGAAAGAAGGAGCCGGCCAGTCCACCGATCACGACACCAATCAGGCCTCCGATCAGCGCCCCGCCCAGCGTCGGCAGCAGGCAGCTGCCACCGGCAGAATCGGCGGCGCAGAGATCGTGAGTGAGGATTGCCGTTGCCAGACCGAGCGTGCCGCCACCGATTGCCGCGCCCTCGATCGCGTAGCTGCTTGGCGGGATCGACGATGCATTCTCGCGGGCCAGTGTCCGAACGGCTGGCCTGCCGAGAAAGGGGGCGTACGGTACGAAGCGGGGGCTCGAGAGCCGCGGCGGCGGGCCCAGCGCCTGGGCGTTGGCCGATGCGACCGGCCTGAGGAATGCGGCGAGGCTGCAGAGCAGCACGATCGGATAGAATCCGCGCTTCATGAGCGATCAGTCAGGATGCCCACCGCCACCAGCAGGACAAACCCGAGCGGAGCGATGATGAAGACACTCTTGCCGGCGAACGGCTCGTAGACTCGCACCGAATCGACGGCAGACCGCGCGAGCGAAACGCGACATCCCTCGCACTCGACCGGCCTCAGGAAGGGCAGGCCGCTGACCGAATCGGTGGTCACCTTCAACGACCGCCATCGCTCCGTGGCGCCGGCGTGCCAGATCTCGAATCGCTCCCCTTGCTCGGGCGGCGGCACCGGCGGGAGAGCGACCCGATAGGTCCCTGAGCATCCAGCAAGGGAGACCATCAGCAGTCCGGCCAGCCGGGCGATGCGTGACCGGGCTGCGAATCCCGATGGCCCCGTTATCGATCCACCACGATGCTCAGTCATGGCCACCCTCCAGGCGGACCATGAGCATGAGTACCCCCAGCGCCGCCACCGGAAGAAGCGCCGTGGCTACCCCCGGTGTGACCGGATCCCCGAACCGGAGCGAATCGACCTCGGCTCGCGATACCGTTCGGCGGCAGTTGGCGCAATCGAGTCGCTGGAAAAACGGGATTCCGCTGACCGAATCGGTGGACAGAATGACGCCGTGCCACTGTGGGTGCTCGCGGCCGTGCCACACCTCGAGCACCTGGCGCGGTTCCATCCGGCCGGCGGACGGCAGCCCGATCCGCTGCCAGGCGACTCCGCACCCCGCCGCCACCAGGCAGAGCAACTGGATCAGCCCAATCGGAACCCGGGCTCGACTTATTGACACGGATCCGGTTCCGGGTCCAGCAGGCCAAGGGCTGGCAACGCCATCAGTCCGATCCCGACGCTGACGGTGTCGTACCGATGTGACTCGATGAGCAGCGGCCGGTAGACGGCATCAAACCGAAACCCCAGTCGAGGGATGACGGGGAGGATCACCCCGAGCCCAAGGTGAGCTCCCGGAATGACACCGCTGCCCACCACCAGGCTGAGCCCGCCGCGGAGCAGGAGAATGAAATCGTCCGCCGGAATGCCCCGGGTCAGGCTGAAGTCGGCAATGGCAAACCCGGCCGGAGAGGTGGCGGACAGCCCGAGTGTAAATTCTTCTCCCGGTCCATCCGGATCGAACCCGCCGAGCCGGAGAGAAATGGTGGGGACGCGGCCGCCATCGGTCCCGGGGGCGATCCACTGGTCAAATGACCCGGCGAAGGTGAATCCGGACCCTGGATTGGCCTGCCGCTGAGCTGATGCCACCGGACTGAACCCCGCCAGCAGCGCCAGTGTAGCCAGAAGACGGGCGAGCCGGCTCCGCCCCGTGATTCGGCGCTGAGCATCGGGGTCCGGCAAGCCGTCGGGATATTTCGGAACGATCACCATCTCCCCTCTCCTGTCTCCTGTCCGTCAGCCGTTAGCTTTGACAACATGCCCCGCCTGCGTGACCTGAGCGTGACCCCGAAATCCGCCGTGCAGGTGATCGGGAGCTTGCCGTCCCCAGTCACCAACCATGATTGAGCTCCGCACCCTCGGCACTCTCGATCTCCGCCGCGCCGACGGCGCCCCGATCGACGCGATCCTGCGCCAGCCCAAGCGGCTTGGACTGCTGGCCTATCTCGCGCTGTCGTCGCCCCAGCGCTTTCTGCGCCGGGACACGTTGCTGCTCCACTTCTGGCCCGAGCTCGACCAGGATCACGCCCGCGCCGCATTGCGCCGGGCGCTCTATTTCCTGCGCCGGGCGCTCGAGGAGCCGGTGCTGACTGGGCGCGGAGAAGAGGAGGTCGGCGTCGACCCGGCCTTGCTGTGGTGTGATGCCCGGGCATTCGAGGACAAGCTCGACCGCGGCGCCCTGCATGAGGCCCTCGAGCTGTATCAGGGAAACCTGCTGGAGGGGTTCTACGTGACCGGTGCGCCGGAGGTCGAGCGCTGGCTTGATGGTGAGCGAGTCCGATTGCGTGATCGCGCCGCCGGGGCGGCCCGGTCACTCTCCGATGCGGCGACTGATCTGGCGGAGCGGGTGCGCTGGGCCCGCCGTGCGGCGGCGCTGACGCCCGATGATGAACAGGCACTCCGCCGCCTGGTGGGGCTGCTCGACCAGCAGGGCGACCGGACCGGTGCGCTCCGTGCCTGTGAGGATTTTACCCGCCGGCTCAAGCTCGACTTTGATCTCGAGCCCGGTCCCGAATTCCGCTCGATAGTCGAGCAGCTGCGCCGCACCAGGCCGGCGGAGTCGCCACGGTCGGCGGCCTCGCCGATTCGCCAGCCCTCCCTCGTGGCGGTGCTTCCCTTCACGGTGCACGGCAACGCCGACCTCACCTTCCTGGTCGAGGGCATGGTCGATCTGCTCAGCACCGCCCTCGACGGCGCCGGCGAACTCACCACGGTTGATCCTCGCACCCTGCTGGGCGCAGTGCGCCCCGATGAGGCGTTCGATCCGACTCGCGGCGCGGAGATCGCGACTCGGTTCGGTGCGGGCCAGTTCGTGATGGGAAGCGTGACCTCGGCCGGTGGCCGGCTGCAGGCCGTCGCGACGCTGTATGACGCCAACGCCCGACCGCTGATTCGGGCCGAGGCCAAGCGGGTGGGTGAGGCGGAGCTGTTCGAGCTGGTCGATGACCTGGTCCGACAGCTGCTGGCGGGCGGTGATCACGGGCCGGCGGCGCGTCTGATCCGCCTCGCGGCACTCACCACGACCTCGCTGGCCGCACTCAAGCACTATCTGCTCGGGGAGCGTGCCATCCGACTCGGCAAGTACCTGGAGGCGATCGACGCCTTTCAGCAGGCGGTGGCCAGCGACGATTCGTTTGCGCTGGCCCAGTTCCGCCTGGCCTCGGCGCTGGCGGCCAATGTGATGATCGTGCCGGCCAGAGAGGCCATCAGCCGGGCCTGGCGCGACCGCGAGCGCCTGACCGAGCGCGACCGCCTGCTGCTGGCCGCCCAGCGCGCCTGGCTCCTCGGGCAGGCATCGGAGGCGGAACGACAGGCGGGGACGCTGGTCGCACTGCACCCCGAGGATGTCGAAGGGTGGTTCCTGCTCGGCGACCTGACCTTTCATAACAATCCGGTACGAGGACGACCGGCCGCCGCGGCGCGGAGCGCCTTTGAGCGGGTGCTGCAACTCGACCCCGGGCATGTCGGAGCGCTGGTGCACCTGGTGCGGGTCGCCGCACTCGAAGGCCGGGCCGAGGAGGTGGCGGCACTGGTCGAACGAGCCGAGGCGCTCAGCCCAGCCGGCGACCAGGGACTGGGCATCAAGGCGCTCAGGGCCTGGGTGACCGATGATTCCGCTCGGCAGCGCGAGGTGCTGGCGGAGGTTCCGTCAGCCCGGGTGCTGGCGGCCGGGACCGCCTTTGCCGACCTGGCGGTGTACGCCAGAGACCTGGCCGGCGCCGAGGAGTTCTGGGCTCAATGCCTGTCGGCGGCACGGTCAGAGGAGCTCAAGGCGCTGTACCACATTCTTGGCTCCAGTCTGGCCTTTGCCCGCGGCCGGCGACGCGCGGCACTCCAGTATCTCGAGGCAGCCGGCCGGATCGATCCCGACAGTGCGCTGATGGTGCGGGCGGCCTACCTCGTCACTGCCGAGCCGCCGTACACCACGGGGCAGCTCACCACGCTACGGGAGGGGTTGCTGGCCTGGAACACGGCGGCCGCGCGGGATGCCAGTTTACCGTTTCCGATTCATGAAGGATTGCATGGCCATTTGCGCTGCTACCTGCTGGGAATGACGGAAGCAGCGCTGGGAAATCGTCCGGCTCCGTCGGCCCGAAGCGAGGAGATGGCCGAACTCGATGTACCTGCTGGAGCCGAGGCGCTGGTTGAGCGGCTGGGTCGGACCCTGGAGGCCGTTGCGCACCGGATGCATGGCCGTCCAGCCGAGGCGCTCGCGGTGCTCGAGCGGGCCGCGACGGAGGTCTGGTTCCAGCTGGCCATTGCCTCGCCGTTCTACGCCGGGGCCTATGAGCGCCTGCTGCGAGCCGATCTGCTGGTCGAACTCGGCCGCGCCGAGGATGCCATCGGCTGGCTGGAGACCATTGCCCAGCGCTCGCCGTTCGAGACGATTTTCAGCGCCGGCGCCGAGCGACGGCTGGCCGATATCCAGGAAAAGCTGGGGCGAGCAGCGTCCGCCAGGACCCATCGCAACAGGGCCGTCGAGCTGCTGCGGGACGCCGACCCCCCGGACTGAGCCAGCAGTCATTGGTCCTCATTGTCCACTTGGCCCGCGCGCTCGAGTCGGCCATCATTCCTGCAGTCGTTTTCCCTCACCCGTAGCGATATCGAGTCGATGACCGCCCCAGAGACACCGACCGACCCGTGGTCTGCCGTCGCCAAGGCTTACCTGCGCAACATTGCGCCGGGGTTCAAGTCGGCGGTCGAGCGGCTGTGCCGCTACGCCGGCATCAAGAAGGGCGACCGGGTGCTCGACATCGGCTGCGGTCCGGGCACCGCGTCATTCGCGGCGGTGCACCAGGGGGCCGACGTGACCGGCATCGATTCGGCCCCCGAAATGATCAGGCTGGCCAAGGAAATCGCCAACACCCGTCGGGAGTACACCTTCCTCGAGGGTGACATGCACGCTCTGCCCGTGCCCGACGCCAGCTTCGAGGTGGTGATCTCGAGCTTTGGCGTGGTCTTTTCAACCAACCCACCCAAGGTGGCGGCGGAGATGGGGAGGGTCCTGGTGCCAGGCGGGAGAATCGCATTGCTGGTCTGGCCCAGGGTGGGCGCGCTGGCCAGGTACTATGAACTGCTGGACAAGCACCTGCCAACCGACGGCGGCCGCGTCGATCACCATCGCTGGGCCGACCTCAATCTGGTCCGCGGCTGGCTGGCCGCCGATTTCGACGCTGTCGCGTCGGCGGATATCGAAATCCCATTCACGGCCAAGACCAACATCATTGCCTGGGACACCCTCAAGGTATCCACCGCCCGGGTGGCCGATACGTACGCCAAGCTGCAGCCGGAAGCTCAGGCTGCCTGCGACAAGGCAATGCAGGACTTCTTCCGGGGCCACCGTCAGCCGGACAATACGATCGTCTGGCCTCGCAAGGCGCTGATGATCCGGGCCACCAAGCGGGTGGTCGTGGTGCCCAAGAGCGACACCACCTTCAGGAGCGCGATCGCGGTTCTCAGCGGCTACTTGGCGAGCGCCGTGCCGTTCGCAATACTGAAGGGAATCGCCGCCAGCGTGCTGCTCCCGGCGGTCCCATCCGTTCCCAGCAGGACGTTCCTGCTGAGCTGCGTCGGCGTGGGACTGATCGCCGGAATTCCGGGTGGCTGGCTCGGCGCCAAGCTGGCGCCGAACAAGGGGTGGGTCCACGTCGGGATCGTGGCCGCGGTCTTTGCCGTATTGTCCGGGCTTACTGTGTCGGGGTTGCCGCTCTGGACCCGGGCCGCGATCGCTGGTACTGGGGCTCTGGGAGTCGCGATTGGTGGCCTCATACTGCTTGGAGTCGGGAAGAAGCCATAAGCCATAGGCCATAGGCCGTAAGCCGGACACTCACGCGGTCTGGATTCCACCGCACTCGAGCCTTCATGCACCTGCACCTTCCCCACCTGATTTACTCCGGTCCCCCGATCGATGACGCGCCAATTCTCGACCGGTTGCCGCCCGAGCTCGCCGCCGCTCTCCGCGAGCGCAATGGCAGCATCGGGTGGCAGGGGGTGGTCCACCTGCGCGGTGCCTGCATCGCGCCCCAGTGGCACAGCCTTCGGAACGCCGCCGAGGGCAGCGACAGCTTCCCCAGCCTCTACCCTGCCCTCGAGCCGACCGACCTGGCCTTTGCCGAGGAGGCGTTCGGCGACCAGTTCCTGCTGCGACAGGGCGCGGTGATCCGGCTCCTCGCCGAGACCGGCGAAACGGAGCCCTGCGGTGAATCGATCGACTCGTGGTTCAGCGCCCTGCTGGCCGATCCCGAAACCATGCTGGGCTATGAGCCGGCGCAGGCGCTCGATGCGGCCGGTGGCAAGCTCGAGCCCGGTCAGCTCATCTCGGCGTATCCTCCGTTCTGTATTGCCTCGGATGCCGTGCGGCGCGAGTTCAAACCGGTGGCGGCGCTGAGTCGCCGCGGATGGCTGGCGGGACTGGCGGCCAGGATGCGGGAACTGCCGGATGGGGCGGAGATAGAGATCAAGCAGCCGTAGGGACTAAGCCTTAAGCCATAAGCCATAAGCCTTAAGCCGTTGGCCGTTGGCCGTTGGCCGTTGGCCGTTGGCCGTTGGAAATTTGAAACTTCCGCGCTCAGAACCCCCTCGTCTCTCGTCTCTCGTCTCTCGTCTCTCGTCTCTCGTCTCTCGTCTCTCG